>CAZUIH010000042.1:0-17285 GCA_964620365.1 uncultured Desulfobacterales bacterium
AGAAGAGCCCATCATCAGCAAGCTCCTCAATCGGCATGAGGTGATCTCGGTTGTGGTGTACGGCAATCTTTCCATGAAGAGCCTGCGTGAATGGGCGGAGAGGATAAGGGACGATCTGCTTGAAGAACCAAACATCACTCAGGTAGATTTGAGCGGTGTACGCCCCTATGAGATTTCCATCGAGGTGCCCGAAGAAAATCTTAGAAAATACAATCTTACCCTTGATCAGGTTGCCAACGCGGTAAGAAATGCGTCCCAGGATATCCCGGGAGGAATAATAAAGACAAAGGCTGCTGAAATCCTTGTCCGTACCAAGGAGAAGAGGTATTTCGGCCCGGAATATGAAGATATTATCGTAGTTGCCAGGGATGATGGAACCAGGATAAGCCTGGGCGACATCGCCACTGTGAAAGATTCCTTTGAGGATACGGATCTTTTTGCCGAGTTTGACTCGATGCCCGCCGCCATGATCAAGGTGTTCAGGGTAGGGAACCAGAAGCCAATCGAGATATCGGATACCGTAAAGAGGTATGTGAGAGAAAAATCACGACTTCTGCCTGAATCGGTACACCTAGCCACATGGAACGATACGTCGGAGATGCTCAAAAGCCGCATGGATCTCCTAAAGAAGAATGCTCTCCTTGGGCTTGGCCTTGTCATATTGGTCCTGGGGCTCTTCCTTGAAATAAGATTGGCTCTGTGGGTCATGGTCGGGATACCAGTGTCATTTCTAGGTGCCCTTTTTCTTATGCCCGTCATGGGCCTTTCAATAAACATGATAGCCCTCTTTGCCTTTATCATGGCCCTTGGAATAGTGGTGGATGATGCGATAGTTGTTGGAGAAAATATCTATGAGCACCGCCAAAAGGGAAAACCTTTTTTGAGGGCAGCCATTGATGGTGCCACTGAGGTGGGTGGCCCTGTCATATTCTCGATTTTAACTACTGTGGTCGCATTCATACCCCTGATCTTTGTCAAGGGGCTGGTTGGTAAATTTATAGTGGTCATACCATTGGTGATGATTTCTATACTTATAATTTCCCTCATTGAATCCCTTTTTGTGCTTCCTGCCCATCTGTCTTTGGGGAGTCCCAGGGAGGATCCCAGGGGAATCCTGAAACTGATAGACGGTGTAAGGCTAGGTTTTGGTAAGAGGCTTAATAGTTTTGTTTCCGGACCTTACAGGCGTCTGCTTACCCTGTGTCTGGAATACCGCTATGTTTCCATAGCAGCGGCATTGTCCATGCTTCTGTTGACAGCAGGGTTGGTTAAGGGTGGATTGATCAAGTTTACCTTCATGCCCGAGGTGGACGGGGACGTCATCTTGGTTTCACTTGAAATGCCCGTGGGGACCCCGGTCCATGTCACTGATACCATCCAGAAACACATCGTGGAAAAGGGCCTTGAAGTCATATCGGAGTATGACAGGGACCGGGAAGATGGCTCTTCCGTTCTGCGCCATGTTTATTCCGTAGTGGGTGGCACCTTGGCCAAGGGAGGCCCTGTAGGGAGTGAGGGAGCCGCTGTTTCCAGCCGTTGCGACATAGCCATGTTCCTTAGGCCCAGCGAGGAGAGAGGGGTGCCAGCGATGGAAATAAGCAATAAATGGCGGGCCAAAGTAGGCGAGCTTCCTGGAATAGAGTCTATAACTTTTCAGTCAAACCTGGTTCATCTTGGGGCCAACATAGACATACAGCTGGCCCATGAAGATTTCGAAGTCCTTTCAAGGGCCGCGGAACAGGTGAAAAAGAGTCTTTCTTCATATCCGGGCGTTCATGACATAACGGATAATTATACCCTTGGGAAAAAGGAATTGAAGGTACGGTTGAAACCTGAAGCAAAGAGCCTGGGTATTACAGAGACCGATCTTGGAAGACAGATTCGGGCGGCCTTTTACGGCTCCGAGGCGTTGAGATTGCAGCGGGGCAGGAATGAGGTCAAGGTCATGGTCCGCTATCCAGACAAGGATAGAAGAAGTCTATGGAACCTTGAAAGCATGCGGATCAGGACTCCAAAGGGTGGTGAGATTCCAATCGACAGGGCGGCCTACATATATCCAGGCAGGGGGTTCAGCACAATAAACCGGTTCAATAGAAAGCGGGTTATAAATGTAACGGCGAGTGTTGATAGTAAATCCGCCAACGCCGAGGATATATTGAAAGATCTAAGGCATGGCATCCTTGCCCAGCTCGTCAACGATTATCCGGGACTGACGTATAATCTTGAGGGCGAGGAAAAGGAAAGACAAGAATCCATGGGTAGCATGCAGAGTGGTTTTCTACTGGCACTTTTCGGAATATACGCCTTGCTTGCAATCCCCTTCCGCAGCTATTCACAGCCCCTTCTTATCATGGCCGCGATACCTTTTGGTATGGTGGGGGCCATATTAGGCCACGTGCTGATGGGCTACAACCTGAGTATTTTGAGTGTATTTGGAATAGTGGCCCTGTCCGGAGTGGTCGTAAATGATTCGTTGCTCCTGATCGACAAGATCAACAAGAACAGGTCGGATGGGTACGATGACAGGCAGGCAGTCATCGAGGCCTGCATGCGGCGGTTTCGCCCGATTTTGCTCACATCCCTGACTACCTTTCTGGGGCTTACGCCCATGATTCTTGAGACCAGCGTTCAGGCCCAGTTTCTTATTCCAATGGCCATAAGCCTTGGTTTCGGAATCCTTTTTGCTACCGGGATTACTCTGTTTTTGATTCCCACCTTCTGCATGACGCTTATGGACGTGAAAAAGTTGATGGCAGGCTAAAAAATCTACTCTTTAGCCGTGTGGTACAAAGCCATACCTTTGGTAGATATCTTTTCCTTTCTGGCTTTTTATGAAATCAATGAACCGTTCCCCATTTTTCCTGTTTTTTGCCTGGGTTAGTATCGTTATGTAATAGTTGACGTGTTCCCTTTGATCCAATCCTTCCCCAGGCTCAACCACCTCTACGGGAAGGCCATTTTTCAGTGCTTCCACGGCCTCGGTGGCCCATACCGGTCCCACGTCACAGTTTCCTGTTTTCAGGCGCAACGGGGTCTCCCTATGGTGAACGACCGTGTAGATAGTGGTGCCTTCAGCCCTCTTTTCCTCCATTATCCTGTGTTCCAGTTTTTTCCCTCCGGCATCGCGGTACATGGCTGTAATGTAATGGGCGATGTCTTCATATTCAGGACTCGGTTGGGATATGCGTACATCGTCCCTGGCTAGATCTTCCACTGTCTTTATTCTCTTGGGATTTCCCTTTTGCACCAACAATACGATCCGGTTGTGAAGATATACGGAATAGGCATCTGGCCCTATAAAACCCTTGGATGCCAGCTCTTCCATGGCGCTCTTGGAGACAGATCCGTAAACGTCAGGTATCACGCTGATGATTTTGTCCCCAAACCTGGCCCCACCTGTTAGAATTTGCCTGAGCTCAAGTCTTGGCGGTAGGGTCTCGTAAAAGATTTTCTTGATTTCGGGGAATTGTCTCTGAAATTCCGTTAAAAGTTCCTCCATTACCATGAATTGATTGCCAGCTATGAAAATTGTTAGGTCCGGATCATCCAAATATTCAAGTCCGTGAAGGTCTTCGCCTCTGTCTATCGGAATTTCAGGAAGATCAATGAAGTATTCATTGTTCATTTGCTCATATCTCCGCTCATGATGTCTGAAAGCTTGACGTCTTTTATCGATTTTTTTGCATCACCCAGGGCTCTTAGGGCGATGTGTCCCCCTTTCGTATTCTGTGTACTTGATCCAATGATGGTTTCAAAAATTTCTGTGGCCTTTACCATGTCTGCAGCCGTGGATGGGAAAAAGCCTTCATCCTTTCCTTCTGTATGCCTGAGCAGGCCGGCATCAACCAGTTTTTTGAATGTTGCTGCCACAAGGGCCTGGGAAAGCGATAGCCGCCCCGCAATGGTGTTTGGCTGGGACAGCCTGCGTTCCTTAAAATCCTTGTAGATTTCCAGCAAAAGATCGTAGGCAACTGAAAGTTGCAGGGCTGGCTCAAAGGCATTTCGTCCAGGTACATATCTTCTCCATACATGGGTGGCAAAGGCCACTTCAGCCCCTGCGAGAAAGACCATCCATCCCACGTATATCCATATAAGAAACAGGGGGAGTGTGGCAAAAGAACCATATATGGCATTATATTTTGCCACACCAAGTTGGAGCTTTATGTAGGCGGCCTGGACGAGGAGCCAGGTGACCCCGCCTGTCACACCTCCTGCCAGGGCAGGATAGAATGGAATTTTCATGTTGGGAAGAAACCGGTAAAGGGTGACGAAGGTGGTAATAATAACAAAAAGGGTGAAGATGTGAATTATCAATGGGCCGGTCCATGGCATGGGGAAAATGGTCTGGATTTTTTTCAGCAGGGTCTCACTTTGAAGTGCGGTCATGGTGGCCAGACCGATGTTTACAGCCAGGGGAAGAAGTATCATAAGCGCAAGATAGTCCATCACCTTTCTGCCCAGAGGCCTGCTGCTATCTGTCTGCCATATGGTATTCATCGCCTGTTCTATGTTTCCCAGGACAGATATCACAGTGAGCAACATCCCGATGGTTCCCAGTATGCCAAGGGTTGCAAAGTTGGTTTTTTCCACATAATCGAAAACCGTGTCTGCAGCTCTCCTTAAGTGGGATGCCATGGAAGGTGGTGCCGCACTCTTGTCTCCCTGCTGTTGCAGGTCTTGATTCCCGGTATGTTCCACTGTTTCAAGTCTGTCAATAAAGGCATAGGCAGCCTTTTTCATCTGGTCGCCGGCCCCAAGGCCTTTTAAAACAGCGGTTCCCAGCGCAAGTACTGGTACCATTGAGAGGATAATCGTGTAGGTAAGAGCGCTGGCCCTGAGCGGTATCGCGTCTTTTTTGAATTCCGTGGCCACGATTAGAAGAATACGGATCAGTGTGCGAAACCGGTTTTCAATCCCGCCATGATTTCCTGCGTCTGGCTCACTCCAAGCCCAAGTCCATATGGATCTCTTCGCAGCCTCTAGCAACAGATGCCTCCCCTGTTTGAATTGAAAAAAGCACAATCGCCGAGGTCCGGAGGCCAAAAAGATACATTGACCCGTTGAATCCAAAATTGGGTCTTTCCCGGACCTTGGCGCTGTCCAATCTCTAGGGAACCTAAAAAAAAAAATCTAATTTTTAGAGGTTCCCTATTGTCCAAATATTTCTTTAATGATCTGCTTGGCCGGATCACCGGCGTTACCATCCCCTATCTTATCCTTCTTTTTGTCACTAAGGGCCTTTTCCAGCTCCTTCAGCACCTTCTTTTCAATCTTTTTTTCTATTTGTGCACCAACAGCAGATGCATCCAGGGTTGGATAGGGCTTTTTTATTGTACCCTTGAGCCTTAGTTGCAACTTCGATTTTCCCTTGTCATTGAGAACATATTTCGCAATAGATGTCTTTTTCGCAAGTTTTCGTGAATATTTTTCAGAAAAAGTCAGGGTAACAGGAATATCAATGGCTCCATCAAACCCAACACTGCCGTTCAACCTGGCGCCTACATCTTTTCCCGACATGAGAGATTTTAAGATAACCTTTCCATCCTTGACATGAAAGTTGCCAGAAACCTCTTTAAACGCGAGTTTTTTTAGCTCTGGAAGGCTGATCAGGACAGATATGGCAGTCGTAATCCTGTTTTCACCTATCCTCGCATCTGTCAGTCTGTATGTCCCCTCACTGCTAAGGGTCTTCTTTATTTCGGACCATTCTAACCCTTTTCCAGCAAAGGATGCGTCAGCAGACAGGACACCCGATAGCATCTCGCCCTTGCCAAAGGCAGCAAGTATCTCATCTGACTTCAGATCTTCTATGGACACCTGTCCCTCAAACGGCGGGATCACGTCGTTGAGATCCATCCGCAAGCTGCCTCTGATTATTCCCCCAGAGGTCTTTAGGTCGAGCTCATCGACAACGGCCATGCCGTCTGTAAGGCCATACGTTGAGTTTATTTTATCAAGAACGAGCCCTTGGTAAACAGCTTTTGAAACCTTGACATGTCCAGTCAGACTGAAGCCCTTGGGAAAAGTCGATGCCAAAGAGGCTGATGTCTTTGATGGAATTTTTTTGTCTGTTTTACCTTGATGCCCTCCACCCTGTGGCAGTATCTTCGAAATCTCGGCAAGTTTTTTGAGATCAAGGCCGTCGCCATAAATATCGAGAACAACCCGTGGCTCTGTCGTCCAGCCTGATGCCGATCCCTTGAGATGGACCGTTTGTTCCATGCTCGTCACGTCCAGATCGTATTCAGCCTTCTCCTGGGAAAATTTAACCCTGCCTGTGATTGAACAATCCTTTTCCCCACGGACTAACGAGGACTTGAAGTCTCCCTTACCGGAGTATTTGATGCCATCTGTCTCATGTCCACTTGAAACCCGTAGAAGGATATTGAAAGTGGTGTCGGCTTCAGGAAATTCTCCTAGATCATCCCTGAATTTCAACCTGCCGTTTTCAATGGAGATTTTTTCAATGATTAGCGCCAGGGGGATCCCTTTGGCCTCTTTTTTTTCGCTTGAAGGCATTTCCCCGCGTTGGGATTCACGAGGCTGTTTAAGGATTGGAATGTCTTCGACGTTAAGTTGGCCATCCCTTCCCCTGATAACGGATATGTAGGGTTTTTTCAGTATTATTTCGCGAATTACGAGTTTTTTTTCGATAAGTGCAGCCAGGTCATACTTGAGGACAAATTCATTTACTCTGGACAAGTCACTCTTTCCATCTTTTTCTTTTACGGACAGGTCCTTGATGGTGATTCCCTCAAAAAGGCCTATCCTGATTTCACCCATGTCTACCTTGCGTCCAAGCGCATTTTCAGCCTGGGAAATCATGACAGGTCGTATCCTGTCTTCTGTAACGTAAAATTTTACAAAAACCATCAAACCGACCAGGAAGAATAAAAGAACTACGACGGCAAAGGAGAGGATCTTTATTACCTTTCCCATAAAATTACCTCCGTTACTAAAAAGAAGGTCAAGGAAAAATCCGGTGAAGGAAAAATCGCTGTACCTATTTAAGACCTTAGCACAGCGACGAAAAGGGATGAACAAAAAACAGTCATATTTTTTATTTTTATAAAAAGCTGACCCATGACCGATATTGCCGAATCTTCTGGGCCAACGCAACTAGCGGAAGACCCGGCATCTTGATCTTAATCGCAGAGTTTGGCTGCTGTGGGAGGTTTCAGTTGTTTTAGTCCGCGGGATAAAAATACTCTTTTTCTGCCCCGCATTTTGGACATACCCATTCATCCGGTAGATTCTCAAACGGCGTGCCTGGTTCAATTCCGTTGTCAGGATCACCTACCTCAGGATCATAAATATATCCACACGGACATTCATACTTTTGCATCGTAGCCTCCTGGTGAGAGTGTTCTTTATTTTAATTATACCCTGTATGTAAAGAAAAAGTAAAAAGAGGATAACTTTTTGTGTTACAGGCCCCTTGGACAGTAGGAACTTATGATTACCTAAACAGGCCACATAAAATGATCGGGCAGGCATGATCCGGGATGAAAGTTTAGGTGGCATTCCCTGTATGGTGAACTTAACTTAATAAAGCTAACTATAAGAAATGGAGGGGTGATATGAATGGCGAATTTGTCTTAGTCAGATGTCCTGCTTGTGGTGTCAAGAATAGAGTGGCACAGCACGAGCCAAACCTTAGACCCAAGTGTGGCAGATGCGGAACTCCTTTGTTGGTAGCTGATGGAACCGTTGTCACGGTAACCGATAGTAATTTTTCTCAGAAAGTGCTATCGGCAAACCTGCCAGTATTATTGGATTGTTGGGCACCCTGGTGCGGGCCATGCAGGATGATAGGGCCGATAGTGGAAGAGATTGCCAGTGAATACGCAGGCAGGGCGATAGTAGCCAAGCTCAATGTTGATGAAAATCCAGTAATAGCTCAACAGTTTGGAATTCAAAGCATTCCCACGCTCTTGATCTTTAAAGATGGCGAGGTGGTGGACAGGATGGTAGGCGCCCTGCCAAAGAATGAGATCGTAACCCGGCTTGATCGGGTATTGGGGTGATTATGTACTTCAAATATCCAAGGAACATAAAACCGGGCTGCGCCAACTCCCCGATCATGTATAATATCCCCCCATGTCATTTTATATTATGCTCACCCTTATCTTTTTTTCAGCGGGGTTTGTTCAAGGGGTAACAGGGTTTGGCTCAGCCCTGTTAGCCATGCCGCTCCTTTTGTTGATTCTTGACGCAAAGACCGCGGTTCCTCTTTGTATGCTTAATGGCCTTTTGATCACCCTGTTTCTTTCTTTGCAGTTGAAAAGACACCTGGACTGGAAAAAGAAGATAGCTCCCCTTATTATAGGCAGCATACCCGGGATTATTACAGGTGTGACTTTTTTGAAAAGGGCAGGGGATGATACAATCAAGCTTCTCCTTGGACTGATGTTGATAGGCTACAGTCTCTATTCGTTATATATGAAACCACGACCGAGGAAACTTGGCAGAATATGGGCTTATGTAGCTGGTTTTTCCACAGGGGCGATAGGAGCCGCTTTCAGTGCCGGCGGCCCTCCAACTATAATCTATACCACCTTGACGGGTTGGCCCAAGGACGAAATAAAGGCCACCTTATCGGGATTTTTTCTTATCACCGGTATCCTTTCAGCTGTAGCCCATGCCGTGACCGGGCTCACCACGGTTACGGTGCTGGGCTATCTTGTTTGGACAGCCGTGCCGGTTTTGTTGGGAGTTATCACGGGGTCGGTGCTGTATGGGCGTCTTTCCCGGGAAGGATATATGCGTTCTATCTATTTTCTGCTTATTTGTATGGGGTTGATGATGATAATTTCAGGGTTTGAGGCCCTGTCCAACAGGTAGGGCCTTACGGAGATTTCGCCAGGTGGCATGTACTATGAAAGTTTGGTGTTTGTTCTATGGGTAAGGTAAGGATTCTTCCTCCTCACATAGCAAATCAGATCGCGGCAGGCGAGGTTGTTGAAAGACCAGCCTCAGTAGTCAAGGAACTGGTTGAAAATTCACTGGATGCGGGGGCTCGCAGGATAAGTATCGAGGTGGAAGATGGAGGAAAACGACTGATACGGGTTCAAGATGATGGTTGTGGTATGGGCAAGGATGACCTGATACTTTCGGTTGAACCCCACGCCACGAGCAAGATTTTCAAGGAAAAAGATCTTTACAACATAAATACACTTGGCTTCAGGGGGGAGGCCCTTGCCAGCATTGGAGCTGTTTCAAGGCTAAAGATTGTCTCCAGGCCTTCAGGACAACCGGAAGGGTGGATGGTCCAGGTGGTTTTCGGGAGGGAAAAAAAGGTCAGTGCGGTGGGGTGTCCAACAGGCACAGTGGTTGAGGTAGAGGATATTTTTGAGGAGATTCCTGCCAGGAGACGTTTCCTTAAAAAAAGACATACTGAACTTGGCCATATAAATAATGTGGTGAGGACCCTTGCAGCGGCAAATCCCGGGGTGTTTTTTCAACTCTTCAGCAAAGGGAAGGAACTTTTGAGCTGTAGCGCGGGACGTGAGGGGGCTGACATTGTTGAACCTTTGTTGGGCCAGGAACTGATCCCACGTTTATTGGAAGTCAGGGGTGGTTCCCGCGCGGTCAAAGTCGAGGGTTATGTCACCAGGCCGGAGGATGCCCGTACAAATCCCAAGGGATTTTATTTCTTTCTCAATGGCAGGCCCATCAAAAGCAGGCTTCTCTGGAAGGCCGTGACCGAAGGGGCCCGGGGTTTTTTTATGAAGGGTGCATATCCAGCCGGTGCTATTTTTGTCCAGGTTCCCCCTGATCTGGTCGATGTGAACGTGCATCCGTCTAAGCAGGAGGTAAGATTTGAACAGTCCAGCGATATCTATACCATTGTCTATCACGGGATAAGACGGGCATTTGAGGGGATTGGAAATTGCGTCATTGAAAATACGTTTCATGACGACCAGGTTTCAGAAAGGCCTTCTATTCCATGGAAAACAACAAAGGAGGAACGGTCCCAGGTAAAGGCGGGTGGAAACACAGATAATTTTTTCAAGGATAAACCTGATGACCTTGGGTTCTTGGTCGATCTGCCTAAAAGTACGGTAGATCGCCAGTCACGCGGTGAAACAGGGGAAACGCTTAAGGTCATTGGACAACTGGCGGATAGCTACATTCTGGCTGAGGGAGACAGCAGTCTGGTGATTGTCGACCAGCATGCTGCGCATGAAGGGCTGCTTTTTAAAAAAATACAGGATAGAATTGAAGGTGAGGGCAGGATCGAAGGCCAGCCTCTTGTCTTTCCGATGGTCATCGAAAGATCGATGGAACAGGTGGAAAGACTGCTCGATGTCGCCCCCATTCTTGATAAGGCAGGCATGGAAATCGTGGCCTTCGGCCCTGAACAGGTGGCTGTAAGAAAGCTACCGGAATTCGTGGTGGAAAATAGTGAGCCTTTAAAGATCATCGATACGTTGTTTGACAGATTACTCGCATCCCCGGATCAAACTCCCGCCACCCTGCTCCATGAGGTGGCTGCGTCCATGGCATGCCATTCTGCCATAAAGGCAAACCATAATCTGAAGAGAGAAGAGATGGAGGCACTTTTAAAGGAACTTGTCAGTGAAAGAGTAACCCATTGTCCGCATGGACGTCCCATTTTCTATTCCATAGATCTTGATACTATAAGGCGCAGGTTAGGACGTGGATAGCCCTCTTGCTCCCTTTCCAATGGTGGCATTGATTGGGCCTACGGCCATCGGGAAAACCGATCTTTCCCTAAGGCTTGCCCAGGAACTGAATGGCGAGATCATAGGTGTGGATTCAGTTCAGGTCTACAAACGTCTTGATATAGGTTCTGCCAAGCCAACCCGAGAGGAACGGAGTCAGGTTGTCCACCACCTTATAGATGAGATCGAGCCTGATGAACCTTTTGATGCAGCTGATTTTGTCAGAAGGGCCCGGGGGCTGATCAAAAACATGGTCAAAAGGGGTAAAGTACCGTTGCTCGTCGGGGGAACCGGGCTTTATCTCAAGGCCTTGCTTGAAGGACTCGCCCCCTGTCCTGGAGGGGACCCCCTGGTTCGGGAAAGGCTGGATTCCATAAGGAAGGAATATGGGCTTGAAAGATTATATCACATGCTGGCAGATGTTGACCCTGAGACAGCGGGGCGAATCCATCCCAATGACAAGGCCAGGATTATAAGGGCCCTCGAGGTCTTTGAGATAACAGGCAAACCCATTTCAGCCTGGCATAAGAAGACTTATGTGGATGGCGGACAGGTTATTCCATGTATCAAGGTAGGATTAGTAAGGCCGAGGAAAGAACTTTATGACAGGATCGAAAAAAGGGTTGATCAGATGATGAAAGAGGGGTTTTTAGAGGAGGTCAGATCTATTTTGGAATCAGGTTTTTCCCCGGAACTTAAGCCCTTGCAATCCCTTGGGTATCGGCATATGATCCTGCATCTTTCTGGCAAATGTAGCATAGAAGAGGCGGTGCGTTTGCTGAAAAGGGATACCCGTCGTTATGCAAAAAGGCAGCTTACATGGTTCAGAGCCGATCCACAGGTCAGGTGGTTTAATCCAGATTATCTTCTTGGACAAAAGGAAATATGGCCAGTCATAATGGGAGGATATCGTCCTTAAAGTGAACATACCTAATCTTCTTACTCTTTTCAGGATTATCTTGACGCCCCTCATGGTAATTTTAGTGATTCAGAACCGGTTTGGAGAGGCATTCGCGGTCTTCGTCGCGGCTGGCCTCACTGATGGCCTGGATGGTCTTTTGGCGAGATGGTTGAAACAGAATACCCGTATAGGGGCGATTCTTGACCCAATCGCAGACAAACTACTCCTTTCGTCCTCATACATAATACTTGCAGTTATGAGAATTATACCGTCGTGGCTTGCGGTGGTCGTCCTGAGCCGGGACCTGATCATAGTTTCCGGGGTGCTGATTCTCTTTCTGGTACAGGGCGGAGTCGAGATCAAACCGTCAATCTTAGGGAAATTGACCACATTCATGCAACTCGGCACCATTTTTTTTGTCTTCCTGCACCATGAAACAGGCTGGTTAGAGGTGATTATAGACCCCTTGTTCATTGCTACAGCCTCCGCAACCGTGATTTCAGGTCTTCATTACATGGCCTTGGGAGCCAAGTTGCTGAATTCAGAGGAGGAAGGACACAACGGTTGAGTCTGGTCCGGTGTTTTTAAGTACGGCTTATGTAATAGTCAGGACTGTCGAAGATTCAATCCCGGTTATGCGCTTCAACCCGGATTATTCACTTCAAATATCTGTCAGAAGTTGATTCCGGTTGATGGTCTGTGATCAACCAGACAGTATCTTGCAAAGTTGCGCGATACGTATTCTATCTTCCCACGCTGCCCTTTCCAATTCAACTAGTGTGTTGTCATCCAGTTCAAGGGCCTCCAGTACCTGCTTGTGGACGGGTTCAGGAGGGCTGTTCAGTAGGTTGAAGCCGGAAGTGTTTGCCAGGTGGTTTGCCAGGTTTATTATCATCAGGTATTTGGGCGCATTTATTACTTCTAATGGTTTGTGATGATGCAGCGCAACGATTTGAAAGGGTTCCGGAAGCTGCCAGTGCTCGGCAAGTTTAGCTCCCCATAGCTGATGGTTTACTCCCCAGGCCTTTTCCGTCTCTTCCCTGCTATTGTTCTCTTCAACTACAAGCGCCTTGAAAATGGTTGGTGCCTGGGTCAGAAGTACGAGCCAACCGATGTCGTGAAGAAGGCCCAGGGTGTACAGATCTGGATCATCCTCTCCTCCATATGTGAAGTCTTGGGCGAGTATTGCCGTGGCCAGTATGTGTTGCCACAGGGATTCCGCCTCAGGGCGCACCTCTTTTGGAATTGTGAGGAAACGCTCCGCAAGGAGGGATCCTATGGCTATTTTCCTTACTTCATCCATGCCCAGAAGGACTATGGCGTGTTTTATAGAGGTGATTTCCATGCTGAGGGAGTAAAAGGCACTGTTTACCGCCTTGAGTATCTTTACAGTGAGAGTTGGATCACGTTCAATGAGATTGCTCAGGTCTTCTGGGCTGCTATTTACATCTCTTGCCATGGCCATCAGTTTATAGGCTACGGATGGCAGAGTAGGCAGGTCGTGGCTCGACCAGTCGATGGCTATTAATTTTTCTCGGATAGGACCGTCTTGTTTCACTGTAACTCTTGCTCCTGGCTGATATCTTTAGCCGCTTCATCTTTTTTATAGTTAAGAACGTCAGCTAGCGCAATAAAAGGTTTGAAAAGGTCGATGGGAATGGGGAAGAGGGTCGTTGAGTTGTTTTCAGTAGCTATCTCTTTCAATGTCTGGAGATATCTCAATTGTAGGGCCGCTGGCGCCTTGTTGATTATTACGGCGGCCTCTGCCAATTTTTCTGCCGCTTGATATTCACCCTCTGCGTTAATGATTTTGGACCGCCTCTCTCTTTCTGCCTCGGCCTGTTTTGCCATGGCGCGTTTCATTTCATCAGGCAGATCTATTTCCTTGACTTCCACCTTGCTCACCTTTACGCCCCAAGGCTCTGTGTCCAGATCCAAAGATTCCTGTATCTTGGCATTGATCCTGTCTCGCTCGGCAAGTAGTTCATCGAGTTCCGCCTGTCCACACACGCTCCTCAAAGTGGTCTGAGCCAGCTGGGAGGTTGCAAAGAGAAAGTTTTCCACCTCGATAACCGCCCTTACTGCATCCAACACCCTGAAATAGACCACGGCGCTTACTTTTACAGAGACATTGTCCTTGGTAATGATGTCCTGCGGAGGGACATCAAGGGTCACGGTCCTCAGATCGACCTTTTTCATCTTATCGATCACCGGAATCAAAATGATAAGCCCCGGCCCCTTGGCCTTGATGACACGTCCAAGCCTGAAGATGACGCCTCGCTCATACTCGTTCAGTATACGTATTGACGAAGCCAAAAAACTGACAACCAGGAAAATGAGGAACAGAAAAGAAATAGTCATCGTTAACCTCCTTGGGACGAAACGCGAAGTTTTAGTCCCTTAATATCAATAACCGTTACATGGCTTCCTTTTTTTATTGGAGTGTCACTTTCGGCATTCCATATCTCTCCATGCAAAAAGACCTTTCCGCCACTTGAATCGATATCCGTCTGGGCAACTCCCTCTTCCCCTATCATGGCCTCTGCACCAGCCCTTGGTTTAGACAGGGATGCCATGGTGGCAAGCCAAACTATAACAGAAAGAAAGGTGCCGACGCCCAAAAAAGTGGGCCACAGTACCCATGCTGCTATTGAAATCCCTGTTTTGGCGGTGTCAAAGAGCATAAGGGAGCCAAACATGAGGGAAAGCAGTCCGGCTGCTCCAAGTATTCCATAGCTTGTTACCACGAGTTCCAACACGAACAGGACGATCGCAAGTAATATTAATAAAATACCTACTGTGTTTACAGGCAGGGTCTGCAATGCGAAAAGGCTCAAGAGCAGGCATATGGCGCCAATAGTACCAGGGAATATCATGCCAGGATGGGCGAACTCGAAGTATAGCCCTGTCAGACCAATCATCATTAGTATATACGCTATGTTGGGATCTCCGATCGTTCTCAACACCCGTTCCCGGAAGGTCTCCTTTATTACTACTATGTAAGGGTCCTTCAGCGACAATGTCACTTTCCTGTCCTGCAAAGATATCTTGCGGTTGTCCAGCTTAGAGAGAAGGTCGTCCACGTCGGTCGCTATGATGTCGATGACGCCCAATTCCAACGCCTCCCGGGCAGTGGCAGACACGCTTTTTCTTACTGCGTCTTCAGCCCATTTGCTGTTTCGACCTCGTTCTTCCGCAATGGATCTTGCCATTGCCGCAAGATCGTTTTCGGCCTTTTCTTTCATTATTGAGTTGTCATCTTTCTCTTTTTTTCCACTGTCTCCAATAGTTACGGGATGTGCAGCCCCTATATTGGTGCCTGGCGCCATTGCTGCTACATGGGCTGCCATGGTCAGTATCGCCCCTGCCGAGGCGGCTTGTGCCCCTGAAGGGGCCACGAAAACTGTTACGGGAACGGGCGAACTCATTATTTCCTGGACAATGTTGCGCAGTGTGGAAACCAGTCCGCCGGGAGTGTCGAGTCTCACAACTAACATGGAAGCCTCTGCCGTGGAGGCCTCTTTAATGGCACGTTTGAAAAGTTCTTCCGTCCCCGGATTTATGGACCCCTTGATCGTAACCAAAAAGACCTCTGACCTCTTACTTTCTCCTTTTAGGGCATAGGATGAAACAGTCAGGACAGCAAGAAGGCATATTGCCAGTGATAGTATAAGGATTGCTTTGGGAGAGGCTTTTATGGTCATGCTCTTTTTCATATAGGTTTCAGAACAGAGTCAACTTTCAAGCTCTGAGTAGGTTTTTTTGAGCAACTGAAGGTCCTTCCATGCCTCACGTTTGAATAATTTCTGCTTTACGCCTCCCAGCCTCAGGAGATAGGCCGGATGATAAGTGACAAGGATCTTTGCGCTTCCAAGGGGATAAAATCTTCCTCGCATGCTAGACAATGATCCTTTCTTCTTGATAAGGGCCTGTGCGGCAACCTGTCCCAGGGCAAGTATCAGCGCGGGTTTTATTATCTCTATCTGTTTGAGCAGAAACGGAAGACACGTTGATATCTCGTCCGCCTTGGGGGCCCGGTTGTTGGGAGGTCTACATTTCACCACACTGGTTATGTAGACTTCATTCCTGTCTATTTCGATAGCCTTAAGCATTTTCGTAAGCAGCTCACCAGAGGCCCCAACAAATGGTTTCCCACTTAAGTCCTCTTCCCTTCCGGGCGCCTCCCCAACAAGCATGAGCCTGGTCTTTTCCGGCCCCTGTCCAAATACAATCTCTTTTCTTCTTTCATGGAGTGGGCAGCGGGTGCATTCTCCCATGTAGGATCTCAACTGGGAAAGATCTGTAAAGAGCAACTCTTTCTCATGACCGGGCCTGTCAGGTCCCACGTCCTGTTTCGATTTTTCGATAGGGGCCTGACCCCTTGACCTTGCTCTGCTGTTTTGGAGAAACTGTTCGGCATGGGTGCTCCTCGGTAGCCATTTAACCCCAATCGCCTTTTGGAACCTCAGCCAGTCTGAGATCTGTTCAAGTATATGCTCTTTTGACTCTGACATCTGTCTTGTGTTTAGTGGTCAGCAAAAAAATTAGAGGTTTTCCTGTTTAGGAGAATTAGCTTACGTGTAAATAAAAGGTTGCATACTAAAAAGTCTCTAGTCAAGGCTTTTTAGGGTTTTCGGAATCTTTCACCCGACCGTCCCTGAAGAATATAGTGCGGTTGCAATATGAGGCAATTTCCCCTTCATGGGTTACGACTATGAGGGTTATGTTTTCAGTGCGATTAAGGTGTATGAATAGTTCCATTATCTCGGCGCTTGTTGCCGAGTCAAGATTTCCCGTGGGCTCGTCCGCAAGAAGAATCTTGGGCCTGTGAACAATGGCCCTGGCTATGGCAACCCTTTGCTGCTGCCCGCCTGAAAGTTGGGAAGGAAAATGCCTTTCCCTTTTCTCAAGCCCAACCATCCTAAGGGCCTCTTTGGCAAGCATACGTCTTTTTTTTGTAGGGACAGAGCCATAAATAAGGGGCAGTTCCACGTTGGCCAGTGCGTCCAGACCAGGAATGAGGTTGAAACTCTGGAACACAAAGCCCATGATGCTGCTTCTTATTGAAGCCAACTGGTTGACGGAAAGTGAGGATACATCTTTTCCTTCGAGGATGTAGCTCCCTTCGGAGGGTCGGTCAAGGCATCCTATAATATTCATGAAGGTCGATTTGCCTGAACCCGAAGGTCCCATTATGGCAACTGTCTCTCCCCGCTCTATTGAGACATTGACACCTTTCAATGCATTGACGCTGGTGTTTCCACTCTTATAGATTTTTTTTAGATTAACCGTTTTGATGAGCACCGATATCCCTAGAAGAATTTAAAAAGGTTTCTATGGCTGGATCGTGGCCTGTCGCCCCATTCCTCTTCCGAAATTATTACCCTATCTCCTTCGCTTACGTCCCCTTTTAGGATTTCCGTGAAGGCATCACCAGAAAGGCCCGGGACCACGGTCACCGGTACCGGAAGGTTGTCGCCTTTCAGTATCCAGATGGTCTTAGTGCCTTCATCTTTTTTTTCCCTTATGGCCTCAAGAGAGGATGGAACAAAAAAGAATGCCTCGTTTGGGACCCTTAAGACATTCTCCCGGCGGGCTATTTCTATCATGACATTTGCGGTCATTCCTGGTTTGAGCCTTAACTCACTGTTTTGAACCAGTGCAGTGACAGGGTAACTGACAACGTTTTGTTCCAC
>CAZUIH010000043.1:0-17181 GCA_964620365.1 uncultured Desulfobacterales bacterium
CGCACCCCTAAGGCATGAAAATACAGCGCCGCAGTGTGTATTTTCACGGTAAATTTAAACGGAAAAACATACATGACCTGACCATGAAAAAGAAAGAAGTCCCCCAGGACAGCGGCATCTTGGACCGCTGGCACGAAATATGTTATGCGGTTGATGACAATGGCAAGTATATTCTGTCGCCCAGTTCCGGATGGGAACCCGCCAACATAGCCAACCAACAGGCATGGGAGTTGATAAAGGAACAGGTGCAAGACGCATTGAGAAAAATCGAGGCGGGCGAGCTAAGTCCCCTGGCCTATCACATGGCACGACACCAGATGGATGAAAAGCTCCTTGCCAAATATGTGGGATTTCCAAGGTGGAGGGTGAGACGCCATCTTAGGCCGTCCATATTCAAAAGATTAAAAAAATCGGTATTGGAGCGTTACGCAAAAATTTTTTCCATTTCTCTGGAAGAATTGGAGACAGTACCACATCTAAGGTCTGAATGAAAAAACAACCAGAAAAAAAAAATACTGTCATAAGCTTTCTGCATCGACAGTCAGCCCACTGCGAAAGCGGGGTAACGGCAAACCTTCTTTCCCATTACGGGATAAAGGTTTCCGAATCCCTGGCCTTTGGCATCGGGGCCGGACTCTTCTTTGCCTACCTACCAATTATCAAGCTCAATGGACTGCCATTGATCACCTTTCGGGGCATTCCTGGACAGATACTCAGGCGGATGACAAAGGGACTGGGAATCGGATTCAGGAAACACACCTTTCGGAACCAGGAAAAGGCAATGGATGCCCTGGACAGCCTGCTCGAAAAAGGTATACCGGTGGGGCTGCAAACAGGCGTTTACTGGCTGCCCTATTTTCCCCCTGCCCTCAGATTCCACTTCAATGCCCACAACCTGGTGGTATATGGCAGAAAAGGCGATTATTACTTGATAAGCGACCCAGTTCTCGATGAGCCGGTCACTTGCTCACGGGAAGATCTCAAGCGGGCCAGGTTTGCCCAAGGTGCCCTGGCTCCCAGAGGTAAGATGTACTATGTCACCAGCATCCCTGAAAAAGGTGTGGATCTCAGGTCTGGCATCATCAGGGGCATCAAGGGCGTGTGCAGGTCCATGCTGAAAAATCCGGTACCCATTGCCGGCATCAGGGGCATGAGGCTTCTGGCCAAACAGATGGAGAGATGGCCTGAAAAGCTGGGAGAAAAAAAGGCCGCCCTCCATCTCGGGCATTTTATCAGGATGCAGGAGGAAATAGGAACAGGGGGAGCGGGGTTCCGGTTCATATATGGGGCCTTCCTACAGGAAGCGGCCTCTGTCATGGAAGACGACAGGTTTTATGACCTTTCCAGGGATATGACGGAAACAGGGGATCTGTGGAGGGAATTTGCACTTAGGGGCGCCAGGCTGTGCAAGGGAAGGGCCAAGGACAATGAGTCCTATAAAAGCCTTGCAGACCTGGTGCGTAACTGTGCCGACAGGGAAGAGGCTCTCCTGTCCAGATTATGGTCCCTGGTGGGATAAACCTCGCACTTCATGGCAGGACGGCCAGCGCATCCCCCATACACAGGAGCCGGAGTTTCAGGAATTTCAAAATGAACACAAAAAAGATGGAGGTAAATCCTGGAATAAGAGAGGATGTAGCCCTTAAGGCAGAAGGGATTTACAAATCATACAAAGGAGCGGCCTCTGCCGCCCTCGACGGCATTGATCTCCTTGTAAAAAGGGGGGAATTTTTCTGTCTGATAGGCCCAAACGGTGCCGGCAAAACGACCACGATATCCATCTTGAGCACCCTCATGAAGCCGGACAGGGGAAATGTCTTTATCTTCGGAAAAGACGCTGTCGCCTCTCCCTCCAAAATAAGACCCCTTATAGGAATGGTGCCCCAGGAGATAGCACTTTATCCGATGCTCACGGCAAAAGAGAACCTGGAATACTTTGGCAAGATGTATGGTCTTAAAGGGCCTCAACTGGGAAAAAGGGTGGAGGAGTGCCTCGAGTTTGTGGGATTGACAGACAAGGCAAAACAAAGGATCTCCTCCTATTCCGGCGGGATGAAAAGGAGGGCCAATCTGGCTGTCGGCATATTGAACAACCCCATGCTGCTCTTTCTGGATGAACCCACCGTTGGCATAGACGCACAATCAAGAAGAATGATTCTCGAAAGACTCAAGCAGATAAACCTTGCCGGAACCACCCTGATATACACTACCCACTATATCGATGAAATTGAGCAGCTCTGCACCAGCGCGGCAATCATCGATCATGGCAAGGTGATCGTCCAGGGGACAAAGGAAACTCTGCTGAACATGGATGAAGGCGCCGAGGGACTTGAAGCACTTTTCTTTTCCCTGACGGGAAAGGAGTTGAGGGACTGACCCAGATACCTCTATAGAAAGGCATGTTTAAACTTTTTGCGACCATAAAAAAAGAACTTACCATCCTGTTTCGGGACAAGGCCGGTCTGCTGCTACTTTTTCTGATGCCGTCGGTCCTGGTGGTCGTAATATGTCTTGTACAGGAAAATGTTCTAAAGACCCTTGGAGAAACCACCTTTAGCGTGATCCTGATAAACGAGGATGGTCAGCAGATTGAAGAGGAGATAAAAAAAGGGCTGGAGAGCTCCATATCCATTATTGTCGCGACAGGATCAAAGGGGAGTGACCTTGACACGGCAGGCGGGCTCGACGCGGTAAACAAGGGAAAATATCAGGCACTTATCCTCATCCCCAAGGATTTTTCACGCCGACTCCGGGATAAAAGGGCGGCCTTTTTAACATCCCGCGATGTCACAGCCGCGCAAAACAGTGATTCATCAGCTCCTGAACCTACAATTTTCGTCTATTTTGATCCTGTAGTGAGGGGGAACTTCCGGTCTTCTCTCCTTCAGGGATTGAGACAAATCGTTCTTTCCTATGAAATGAAGGAAAAATCCATCTTGATTGCAGAAATCGTATCGAGGCGCCTAAAAAAATTCCTGCCTGATTTTTATCCGACGGAATCGATATCAAGTGAAATAGCCGAAGAGATAGCCGCGATAGGTGAAACACCTCTCATCCAAATCAAGGAAGAGGCCAGCATGGGTGCGAATGGAGCGATTCTTCCCACATCCACCCAACACAACGTCCCTGCCTGGGCGCTTTTCGGCATGTTTTTCGTGGTTGTTCCAATGGCCTCCACCCTCATAAATGAACGGCGTCAATCCACCCTTTCAAGGCTCCTCACCATGCCTGTTTCTCCTGTCACGATCCTGGCAGGCAAGGTACTGGCCTATTTTCTCATATGCATTGCCCAATTTTCCCTTATTCTTTTCATAGGCATGTATGTCCTACCCTACCTGGGCGCGCCCGAGCTGGTAATAGGCAAACATATTGCCCCGCTGGTCCTTCTCATCTGCTCTTCCGCGCTTGCGGCAACAGGGTATGGCGTAATGCTGGGAACCCTTTCAGGGACCTATGAACAGGCCTCCATGTTCGGCTCCATATCTATCGTAATAGCTGCTGCTCTCGGCGGTGTCATGGTTCCTGCCTATGCCATGCCGGAATTCATGCAGAAGGTCAGCATCTTTTCTCCGCTGGCATGGGGGCTCAATGGCTTCCTTGACCTCTTTGTCAGGAATGGAAATCTTTCAGACGTACTCCCAAACATAGGATTGATGCTGACTTTTTTCGCAGCAACAATAATGACTTCATGGAGCTATTTTTTCTACCGCTCGAGGAGTGGCGGTTGATCCTGAACTAATCTCAAAAGGTAGGTGTCATGCATGAAATTCAGACCATGTATCGATCTTCATAACGGCGTTGTCAAGCAGATAGTAGGCTCAACCCTTGAGGACGACAAAACCACCCTCAAGGAAAACTTTGTAGCAGACAAACCACCCTCATACTTTGCCAACCTGTTTAAAAAAGACCAGCTGTACGGTGGTCACCTGATAATGCTTGGCCCTGGCAATGAAGCGGCTGCAAAGGAAGCGCTAGCCGCGTGGCCTGGCGGATTACAGGTAGGCGGGGGAATCACAGCTGAGAACAGTTCCTACTGGATTGATCAAGGCGCCTGTGCAGTAATAGTGACGTCCTACGTATTCAAGGACGGCAAGATCCACATGGAACGCCTTAACCGGCTGGTGGAAACCGTCGGGAAGGATAGGCTTGTCCTGGACTTGAGCTGCCGTAAAAAAGGGAACAAATACTATATTGTCACAGACAGATGGCAAAAGTTTACCGACGTGGAGGTAAATGAACAGACCCTTGAGCACCTGTCCAAATACTGTTTCGAGTTCCTGGTGCACGGTGTGGATGTTGAAGGCAAATGCCAGGGAGTCGAAGAGGAGCTCGTGGCTCTTCTGGGACGTTATTCGCCAATACCCACCACTTATGCAGGCGGGATACGATCCTTTGATGACATACGCCTTATCGGGGAACTTGGAGAAAACAGGCTCGACTTTACCGTGGGAAGCGCCCTGGACATATTTGGAGGCTCTGCGATGCGATACCAGGACCTTGTTACCTTCATCTGTTCATAAAAAGGTCCCAGGCAATGGCAATAAGGGAAAAACCGAAGATTATCAGATAATTCCATCTTTCTTTTGAGGCCTGCAGACTGGCAACCAGGTAGCGCAAGGCCTCATAATCTTCCGGACAGAGCCTCTGTTCATCCTTTAACTTGTTGACAAGATCAAGGCCCGTAATGAGTTTTCTGCGCCTGTTGGTTATATAGGTACGAAAAAGAAAAAACAGCATGTTTCCACACACGCCGATGTACCAAAAAAGCCTGATCAATTCGGGCTTGTATGCCTTTGCTATGAGGATGAGCCTCAGGGACAGTGCGCCAGTAAGGCCAACGGCAAACACCAGCCAGGTCACCCAGTCTGGAAACTTGTTTGGAATTCTTAATGACTCTGATTGAGAATCAGAATCAAGATTGATGGAACACGAATACCTGCTCATAATTCTTCCAATGTTTTTTTCTTACTGCCAACAAGATTGAGACGAAACACAATTAAACACTGAATCAGCCAGAAGCCCTCTGCCTGGTAGCCATTACCACGAGCTGACGTATTGCCGCAACACGTTTCAGATCCTTTGGCTGGAACCTGTCTCCGGTAACAGCTCTATCCAATAAAAAACAGCCAATGGGACGTCCCTGAATTACCAGTGGACTGACACAGACGAGTTTGGAGTCAAGCTCATCATCCCTCGTGCCACCGACAAGAGGGATCTGCCCCCATGTGCCCACAACTTCCTTGTTCTGCCTGAATGCCGTCGACAGAGGGGGGACCTTAACGGGAAAGGGAATCCTCAACTTTTCCTTGATGGACTTCACCCCCAGGCCCAGTCCGTACCTGGCAAGCAGCGTACGCCTGTCCACGGTAAGCAGACACAGCAAAACCCTGTCCAGAATGACGCCTCTTTGAAGTGTCTCTGCCGCCATCAAATATACCTGATCCAGTGAAAGCTGATGTTGCATGATAGCGCTGCTCATCTGATTCAACAGATCCAGGAACAGCTCTTCCTGGTCCCTTATATCCTCATCAACCGCCTTTCTTTCCAGGGAAACTTCTTCGCATGATTCAGGCTCGGCAGCATTCAACTCCTCCTTCAGGGATTTCATCACGTCATCTCCCAGCAATATCATCCTGAAGGAAGAGGAATATGAACCTGTCCTGTCAACCGCTTTTTCTATTTTCCCAAAAAGTTCCCTGGGGACGATCCTGTACCGTCTGGCCACTTTTTTGATCTCGAAAACAGGATCGATGGTTTCTTCCCGTGAAAAGATCCGGGAGACCAGAAAATGCGAATCCTTCACCAACTGATGTATCTGCGGGTCCTGATAGCCTTTTCTTGGAATACAGGCTTCCATGTGCTCACTTGTACTGGGGGGCAACATCCAGACATGGGAAAGATTTCTTCCGATATTACGCCAAAGCCTCCTGACCGCTCTCTTATCCTCTTCGGTGCCATTCCTCTCGACCTCGGCAATTTTAAGATAGAGATCAGGATCATGAATAGCCGTCACTATCCTTGCAAGGGGCCGAAACAAGGCTGCCAGGAACACCTCTTCCGGAGCCCTTTTGGACACGCCCGCAGCAAGCTCCTGGGCTACGTGGGCAGCCACAAAGGCCTCGGCCATAAGCTTTACGGCAACCGAGTTGTTACCTTCCGGGAGCAGGTCCATGACTGCCATGCCAAGGGCAATTTCCCTGATCGAATTGAACCCCAGGAGTACCACCGCCTGGGTCACAGTAGATATTTTCTGCCCCAGCCGGTTGTAATAGAATGAATTCACCGTATGGAGGACCTTGCTTATAAGGCCATAGTCTTCAAGGATAATACTGGCCAATTCCTGGGATGATATGTCGCTGTCGGGATCGATGCTCGTGAGCTTGTTGATGGTTTCTGACAGGCAGCCAATTCCATCCTTCTTGAGTCTGAATAAAATAGCTTCGGTAAGGCTTGAAATTCTCTGGACAGTGCTTTTTTGAGTGTCACGCAAACTATTTGCCACAAAATCAGTCTAACATGAGAGTCATTTCTTTCAAGGCCAATCAGGCATCCGCATCCCATACTTCAATCCGGGTTAAAAGGTACCCTAAACTTATTAAAAGGCTATCATCCTTCAAAACTCAAATCAAGAAACTTCCACGATGTCAGATTTCAGACAAACTTGGCAATTGCGCAATCTCGGATTAAATGAGATAAAGTTCGCACACATCTTGTCAGCAGGGAAAGTCCTGCGCATCACGCCATACAAAGGAGCCAGATATGACTACAAATGGAGAGGGCAAGCTGGAACATGAACTTCTCAAACTCATCATGGAGGTATGCCGGGTGCAGGCCAAAATGCCGGAAGACATTTCCTTCGATGCACCATTAATAGGTCCGGAATCACCCCTGGGCCTTGACTCCCTTGATGCAGTGGAGATAGTCGTCCTCGTTCAGAAGGAGTATAACGTGAGGGTCGGTGGAGAAGAAACTGCTAGAATAGTGCTTCAATCTATCCGAACCCTGGCAGATTTCATACGCAAGGAAAAGGAAGGAGTCCAGACTAAACCACTGTGAGCATCATGTAGCCTATGGAAAAACGTCCGCTCTCAGGGATAAAACACAATATTTTGTCTCCTGTTTTTATCTTCCCGGACCTGAAAAATTCATCAAGTATAATATAAATGGCCGCTGCCCCGGTATTCCCCTTATTGGTCAGATTGGAAAACCACCTCTCTTCAGGTATCTCAAATCCCTTTGCGGCCATGTAGTCATAGAGCCTGGGTCTGAAATACTCAGAGGAATAATGGGGCAGGAACCAGTCGATTTCCGACGGCGTGATCCCATACTTTTCCGCAACTGGCAAAAGAGTCCGCTCTACAGAGGTCTTTATTATCTCTTCATTCAAGAGCCTCGCATCCTGTTTGATCAAAAAGGCCTTTTTGTCCACCGCATCGTAGAGAGACGGAAACTGCCGCCATCCAATCAGTTCCCCCTTCTCATCCTTTACCGCGCCTGCATACATGCAGGTTGGCAAGACAGAGGCGTGAGACATGATCTCTATCCATTCAACCCTCAAGGAATGGGCGTTTTCAGAGGGAGTATTGGTCAAAAAAACTGCACCTGCACCGTCCGAGAGCATCCAACGCAGGAAATCCGCCTCAAAGGAGAGCTCATGTCTTCTTTCCAGGGCCTTGCATGATTCCCTGGACACGGATTCACACATCGATGCCCTGATAAAGCTGGAGGCCAGCTCCGATCCCGTGGCGACTGCATTTTGCATAAACCCGGTAGCCACGCTCATGCAGCCATATTTCAGCGCAGTAATCCCTGAAAGACATATCCCTGACGATGTCATGACCTCACAAGGGGCGCAGCCCAACTCTCCGTGCACCATTAATCCATGACCTGGCATGATCTGGTCCGGCGATGAGGTACCACAACACAAACACTCTATGTGATCGAGTTCAAAGGAGTCGTATGGCTTCAACCTGCGAACGGCCTCGGCTGTAAGCTCTGCGTTGGTGTGGGTCAGGTTCCCGGTTTCAGGATCAATTGCGTAATATCTGCACCTTATGCCATTATTTCTCAGTATGATCTTTCTAGTCCTGGAAGGGACCTGATTTATCAGGCCCAGGACCTCTTCAATCCGATCATTTCCTATCGGCTCGTTGGGCAGATAAGAGGCCACATCTGTTATATAAACGTCCACTGCCAATTTCCCCTCCTGAAACCCTATATTTCACCCCGAATTATGCACTTCAACTATCCAAGCAATATTTTTTTAAAATCATTTAGTTCACAGCAGGTTGTCTGTGAAAGATCTTCACCCAGAAGGTCCAACCAGTCATATCCTGATTTCCTTGAATGTTTGAAGCCGCAAGGGACTGGTGATTTCACCAACTGTATAATCCGGGTTTATAGCCCGATAGACAAAATTCTTCACTCAAATGATGTCAGCCTCATACTGTTAAAAATTCTCTTATGGTCACAACCTCGCTTGCTCATGACACATTCTCAGAAGATCAGAAAATCTTTGATAAAAATCCTCTTCCTTGAGCCTGGTAGGTACCACTGCATTTGTCAGTGTATAATAGTCAAGATCGTGTACGACTATACGGTCTTTCATCTCCTGGTACAACCTGGTGCCTGGAAGAGGCGTAAGAATGGTCAACATGGGAAGATCGATCCCGTTTTTCACTATGTATTCGCCTAGCTGATCAAACTGCGCCTCATCATAGTCGGGCGACACTATAAAATCCCCAACTATCGTTATGCCAAGGCCATGGAGAATCTTTATGGCCTCGCTGTTTGTGGCCACCTTGTTGGCCTTGTTCATCCGCTCCAGCCCCTCGTCCGTCACTTCCTCGAAACCTATTATAACAGAGCGAAGCCCCGCCTTTTTCCACTCTTCCATCAACCGGGGATATTTTACCACCGTGTCCGAACGTACATCCGCCAGGAAATTCTTCCGTACGCCGGATTCAATGATTGCCTGGCACAGTCGTTCGGCATGGGAGGGATTTCCAAAGGTATTTGCATCGATAAGCCTTATGACAGGTATATCGCCCAGGAGCTTTATGTCCCGGATAACAGACTCTATGCTGTGAGTCAGGTAACTGCCACCAGTCAAGGCGGAAATGCAGCAAAATGCGCAGTTAAAGGGGCACCCAAGGGCCGTGCTCACAAACCCCATCTCGATGTCCAGGGATTTTAGCCTGTATGTCTTTCTATACCGTGCCACCAGATCATAAGCAGGGGCGCGCTCTTCTACCAGGTCTTCCTTGGTATAGCGGCGCCTGGTAAAAGAAAGTGGCGAAATTGAAGACGTCCTTGCTATTCCGGGAATGTTTGCTCCGCTGTCACCTTTGTCAATGGCATCCACCAGTTCCCGGAAACTGGCCTTGCCAAGCCCTATTACTACATAGTCAACATCCTTGCAGTTAAAAAACTGGGGGTCATTGCTCGCGTGGACACCGCCGACCACCACCAGCGCCCCGCTCCTCTCCTTGATGAAGGAGGCTATCTTCAGCACTGTGTTTGCCTCACAGGTCACACCTGTTATTCCCACGAGATCAGGAGCAAATTCCTTCACCGTTGCCTCAAGGGAAGAAGGCTCCGCCTTCAAATCAAGGATCATGACCTCATGCCCCCTCAAATTGCCGGCCAGCACTTCAAGGGGAAAGGGCTCACCCCTGAAAATCTGTTTTATGGAGTCGATTCCATATCGTTCTTCAGGTATAGACCTTCCGCAATTGGGAGGATTGATGAGCAGGATGTTCATTTTGAAGGTCTCTTGCTATTTTGAACCACTCAGCCAGCAGGTAGGGTCCTCAGCCAGATAATCCCCTGTTACCTGATAGGCATGCCCCCTGCACCCGTAACATACACTGCCCAGGTCACAGGATGAACAGCGGCCCTTTATAAGACGCCTCACGTTTCTCAACTCCCTTATAACCGGGCTGTTGGCAACGATCTCCTTCAATGAATTTTCACGAATATTTCCAACAGCTATACTGACCCCCGGACACGGATGTACATCGCCATTTGCGGTAACAGTGCAGGAATACTCATGTCTCGCACAGTGAGAAGCAGCCAGAGGGGGATGGGGAATCCATTTGCGGCCGAATTCCTCCATATCTATCCTGGCAAGCCTTTCAAACAGGTCCTTCGCCTCCAGAGGCGAAACCTCGAGTTCAGGGTGTTCCTTGGCCCTTCCCTGCTGGGTCATCATCTCGATGTAGGGAATGATGTCCCGCTCCCTTGCCCAGCGCCATATATGGGGAAGCTCCTCGTAATTTTGCCTGCATATTATGGTTTCAACACCCAGCTTATGGCTGGAATCAGGATATCCCGCTGCCATCAGATTCTTAAGCCCTTGCTGAATCGCATCAAAGGTACCCTCGTGGCCTGCCAAAAAATCCTGGGTCGCCCTGTCCATACTGTTAAACTTGATGACCACTGTAATCCCTCTTTCATAGAGGGCCCTGGCCTTGTCTTCTGTCATCAGCGTACAGTTGGTAAACAGGTCAGGCTGTGCGTTCCTGGAAAGAATGTGGTCGATAACCTTGAAAAGGTCAGGAAACAAAAGGGGTTCTCCGCCACCAAGGACAATAATCTTTTTCGCTCCGAGCTGGACTGCCTGATCAACCGCGTCCAGAATCTCTTCAAGAGAGAGCTCGTTGTCCATGGGCTTTCCCGAGGCTGCATAGCAGTAGATACATCTTAGATTGCACGCCCTTGAAAGCTCCAGCTCCATGGACAACAGCCCGTTCTTCCTGCGTATCTCTTCAATTTCCTCCGGTGTAAATTCAGATCCCCAATGTTCCCCGAAACAACTCATTTCACTATCCTGTCTTCTTTCTAAAATCAAAAAAACGTTTTGGTTTCCTGCCTCCGTGGGACGTCATCCTGGCCAACACTTCTTCCCGGCTCCTGACCTCTATCTCCGGCCTAACCCTAAGGCGCGCCTGCAAGAGATCAGACACCACGCTTTCATCAAGACCGCTTTCATCACTTCCTATGACGACCTTCACTTCGTCAGAAAGATCATAGGATGACCTTACTTCCACGTAGGAACAGGTTCCCTCTCCCATCTCCTGAAGCACTGAAAAAATCATGTCTGGGTAAAGAGTTGTCCCCTTGAATTTAAGCCGCTGGGCCAATCTCCCCTCAACAGGCCCTAGGCGGGGCGTCTTCCATCCACATGGGCAGGGGCCTTCGTGAATGCGCGCCACGTCCCCTGTCCTGAACCTTACAAGGGGCAGTCCCTCCACGCCGAGAGGCGTCACCACCACCTCGCCGGCATTTCCCGGAGAGACAGTTTTACCCTCATCATCAACTATTTCAACCACGCAAAGATCGGGATGGATATGCCCGCCGCAGCCGGCCTTGCATTCGGTGAACCCCGTCTCGAGCTCGGTTGCCCCGTAGGACGAACAGATGGTGGCCAGCCACAGTTCCTTCAATTTCTTCCCAAGAAGGGTGAGAGTGTGATCGTATCTCCTTACAGGCTCCCCTATCACCACCAGGGACCTTATGCCAGCATCCTTCGGATCAATACCGTGCTCTTTGCCCCAAAGGGCCATATTCAAGAGGAACGAGGGCACCCCAACGATCGCCGTGGGCCTGAGCCTGCGTACCAGCTCCCATTGTCTGGCCGGATTTCCCGGCCCGCTTCTGATAACAGTTGCGCCAAGACGGATGGCGCCGGAAAAATATGCGAGTCCTGCCACAAAACAGCGGTCCAGGGTTACACACAAAAGGAGGGTGTCCCTGGGCCTTATTCCCGCCCCCCAGAAGGCCATCTGCTCATTGTAGGCGAGCCTTTCAAGATCATTTGCCGTATAGGGGACCACCACCGGCCTTCCGGTTGTCCCTGAGGTAAGGGATATGTCCCTTATGTCCAGACTCGATGAACGGTCAAACTGTTCCCACTTCTCGTCCAGGTCGGCCCGGCTGGTAAGAGGCAATGACGTAATGTCCTTCAGGGTCTTTATGTCTTCAGGGTCAAATCCGAGCCTGGAGAATCTCTCCTGGTAAAAAGGGACCTTCATGGCCTGTCTGAGATGGGCCTTGAGCAGGTTCACCCGTTCTTTTTCATATTGAGATGGGTCAGTCTCCCGCCACTTGAGTCCCTCTTCGAGAAGGTATTCCCTTTTCATGAGGCAAGCTCCATTTCATATCCAGCCGGCCCTGATGAAGTGGAATGTTTCCCGTGAAACTCTGCCAACCCCTTTTTTATGGCCTCCATTGCCCTTTTCTTAAGGTCAACGATGGCCGATGCCTCATCAAGATCTCTCCTTGGGCTGATGGCAGGCAGGACAATCAGCTTTATGCGGCCTGGGGTAAAAAACCGCTTTCCAGGAGCGAGTACCTGCCGAGTGCCGCAGATGCATACCGGAACGATATTGCGTCCGGTTCTGTAAGCCAGGCGAAACGCACCGTTCTTGAACCTGCCCATCCTGCCATCTCTGGACCTGTGGCCTTCCGGCCACACAATCATGGAACATCCTGAAGAAAGCAGTTCTTTTCCCTTCTCCTCTATCTCCTCCCATCCCAGGGTGGCATCAATATATCTAGCCAGTCTCATGATGAAATTATAAACCGGGATCTTGAACGGCCAGGAGGTAACAAAGGCCATTTCGTAGGGAAGAGCACCAAAGAGATAAGGGTCCAGGGATGAACGGTGGTTTGCAACAAATATAACGGGCAGATCGAGCTGCCCGGCCCGATACTCCACCTCTACGGGCCCCATGAACGGGACAACCCGCACCAGCACCCATCCATATATCCTGACTGCCTTTCTCACCAGGCTATCCAGGGGACGGCGCCAAAAAAGCATGTTTATACCAAAAAGAAAGGGCAGGGTAAAAAGCCCCGCTATGGTCACTACCAGAAAACAGGGCCAGACATAGAGATTAAGAAGCAGCTTTTTGAAAAACACGCCTACTCTCCGGTGGCCTTTCCCTGTTTCAGCCCTGTGATGAGGTCATAAAGATCACCAACTGTCCTGACCTTCCGGATAGATTCTTCATCCTTCAACTTGGTATCAAAAGCCCTTTCGAGAGCCACCACCATGTCCACAGAATCAAGGCTATCAAGCCCTAAATCATCGTATAGAGTAGCTTCTGGCCTGATGTCATCAGGCTCCAGCTCAAACTCTTCCACAAGCACTTCATTAATCTTTCGCCTGATGGCTTCATCAGACATCATCCATCGAACCTCCCGAAAACCAAAGCCGTATTAACCCCCCCCAGGGCAAATGAATTTTTTACCACCTTCTTAATGAAAATGCTCTTAATTTCTTTTATCAGATTCAATTTTAAAAACTCTTCATCTGGCTCCTCCAGGTGGAGCGTAGGCACGAGTTCATTTCTTTTAAACATCTCCAGCACGATTATTGACTCCAGTGCCCCGGCGGCGCCCAGAGTGTGACCCAAATGTCCCTTGAGACTGCTCACAGGGGTGGAGTCAGGAACCACCCTTTCGATGGCCTTTGCCTCCGCAAAGTCCCCTTGAATCGTCCCGGTGGCATGGGCATTGACATAGTCTATGCCTGAAGGATCGACACCCGCATCCTCGATTGCCAGTCTCATAACCCTTTCCAGGGCCTCCGAATGGGGATTAGCTATGTGTCGCGTGTCAGTCAGATGGCCAAAACCCAGTATCTCACCATAGACAGGCGCGCCTCTCCTTCTGGCAGAGGCCAAACTCTCCAGTACAAGCACCCCGCTTCCCCCACCGCAAACGACCCCATCCCTTTTTCTGTCAAAAGGCCTGGGGACCGAGGCCGGGGCCTCATTATTTCTGGAGGCCGCATTCAACACGTCGAAGACCATGGTAACTGTGGGATGAACTTCATCCGCCCCGCCACAAAGCACCGCATCCTGTCTTCCTGTTTTTACCAGCAGGTAACCCAGCCCCATTGCCTGGGCGGCAGAGGCGCACGCACTGGCAGGGGCCCACTGCTCGCCCCCAACGCCAAGCGCCTGGGCCACATTGGCAGCGCAGGAATGGGCCATTATCTTGAAAAACAGCCCTGACTTGACCCGCTCAACACTCTCCTCCGGCAAAAAGTCCCTGTAAAACTCCTCCTGCAAAAGAGGACTCCCGGTGGTTGAGCCAATGGCCACACCCACCCGGCCAGATCCCAGAAACTCCCTGGACAGCCCAGCGTCCTCGACAGCCTCTTTAGCTGCCAAAAAGGCGTAAAGGGCCATTGGCCCCATGGTACGCCTGAATGACCTCGGGATAAGTCCCTTGGCATCAAAAGAAGGTACGGGGGCAGCCACTCTTGAATCAAGCCCCTTGATGGACTCCCACTCCACAATGACCTTCACAGGGGAACAGCCGCTCCACACCCCTTTGACCAGGTTCTCGACTCCAAGACCGAAGGGTGATACCGCGCCCATTCCTGTTATTACCACGCGCTCTAGCGACACTTTCTCACCTCATCCCAAAGTGATTCAAGCCCCTCCATCTCACCAACAGTAACAAGTGCGGCAAGGGACGCCCCCACAACTCCCGTCATGAGAGTCCCCTGTCCTGTAAGCCATAGCCCTGGCAATCTTGTCCTTGCCCCTGGATTAATCTGGTTGATGGAATAGGCAGGTCCGTACACGCACCCTTCAGGCACACACAGTTCATCTTTGAACGTAAAAGGAGAGGCAGCCGCAACCATCTCTACAGATCCTTTCCCAACCACGGCTTCCGCCCGCCTGACGAGTTTCTCCGCTTCAGATTCCTTCCACTGCCTGTAGCCCTCTTTTCTCCTCTGTCCGCTACCTTCACAAAACCTTTCCACCTCCTGCCACATGGAAGGACGCATAACTATAACCCCGGGCAATTCCTTTTTGAAGTTGCTGCAGAAATCCCGCGCACCCAGGGCCGTTATCAGGACTGAGGCCCTGTCCGGCGCCTTTTGGTCCACATGGAGCAGATCTCCCTGTTCGGAAATAAGGTAGACGTTTTTATAGCAGAACTCTTTTGCCACTTCCCTTTGCCTGAACGCCCCGAACATCACGAACATCGAGACCGAGTTCTCGAGTTCCCTCAGCCTGGTTGTATAAGCGGGCCGAAAATGTCGGGATTCAACCAATCCCGCCAGGTTTGAAGGATGGCCTGAATAAATAACCTTGCTGGCCTCATAGAAATCCCGGTTGGTAACCACTCCGGCAACCCTGCCTGATGCCGTCTCTATGGATCTTACCCTTTCGCCGGTGTGGACCTTTACACCATTCCTGTCGAGAATCGACAACAAACTGTCTATTATCGCCTGCCCCCCGCCTTCAATCCCGTATGCGCCGGTCAAAAAACCGTGGGCCACCATGGCATGGACACCGAGGCTGCTCTTTTGTGCTGGGACCCCGTAGAGAAACACATGGTAGGAAAGGATCTGCCTGAGGAGTTCATCTTCGATATGCTGGCTCAAAAAATCACTGAGCCCAATGGCTGACGCGGGGAAAAAACCACGCAAAAAAGGGGAGAGAGGAAGATCTAGATTATAAAAGGGGATGCTGCAGCACACCTTTTTAAGGGTGTCAAAATAGCAGGATATACCCTGTTGTTCTGCTGGAAATTTTTCCTTGAGCTCTTCACTCGCCCTGTCATAGGAAAAGTAAAAATTGACACTCTTTCCAAGCTCTTCCAGGGTAAGGATGTCACACCCGTCTTCAGGAAAAGGCAGCACCCTTATGAAATTCATAAGCCCAAGATAACTCCACAGGGCACGGAGCACCTGGCCCTCTCCGAGGCAGCCTGTATAGTGGAACCCGGTATCGAAACTTATCCCCCGCCTCATGAAACTCCTGAGAGAACCTCCAGGCCGCCTGTTCTGCTCGAGGACTAGGACCTCCTGTCCTTTCTTGGCAAGAATCGCTGCGGCAGTCAGACCACTGATACCACTTCCAACAACTATGGTGCGCTCGTTCATTACACTACTCGAATTACAAGACATCCGTTTGTACCCCCAAACCCTGCGGAGTTGCAGAGCATATATTTCACCCTCGTCTCCACGCTCCGCCTTGGAATGTGCAAGGGGGCAGCATCCGGATCTTTTTCTTCAAGATTGGGATTTCCTGCCACGAATCCGTTCCGTGCCATTATGAGCCCATAAACCACCTGGGCCGCCCCGGCCATCCAAAATTCATGGCCGGTAAGCCCCTTAACGGCAGTCACCAGGGGGCCCATGGCCCCTTCATCAAGCCTGAACACCCGCCTCAACCCCACGGCTTCCGCCCTGTCCCCTGCCTGAGTGGATGTAGCATGGGCCATCACCAGATCTATTCTTTCAGGTGAGACAGAAGCATTTTGAAGGGCCTGTCTCATGGCCCTCTCAAGGCCTTCACCGCTTGGCACCGCGATATGATGGCCGTCAGAGGTATGACCATATCCAACCACCTCCCCTAGGATAGGCGCGTCTCTTTTTTCCGCGCTCTCAAACTCCTCCAGCACAACCGCAGCCGCCCCTCCACTCGGGACAAGTCCGTCGCGCCCTGCGTCAAAGGGCCTCGATGCGGCCTCCGGCACATCCTCCCTCACAGAGAAGGCGCCAAGGGCATCGAAACTACACATGGACTGCCAGCTTATCTCCTGTGCGCCCCCGCAGATCATCCGCCTCACAATCCCCCTTGAGATCAGGTCGGCCCCCTGACCTATTGCAACAGCACCGCTGGCACAGGCAGCGCTCACAGTCCATGACGGTCCTCTCAACTTGAACAGGGAGCTGAGATTCAGCGTCACCGTGCTGTTCATCAGCCTGAAGATATGACCGCTTCCGATAGCCCTGGTTTCCCCGTTTTTACGCAAGGCATCCACCTGCTCCACTGCGGTTACGGCAGATGAATCATTCCCGAAAATCATTCCGGTAGCCTCGTCGCCGGAAAGTTCATCCACGGATATGCGGGCCTGATCCAGCGCCTGGGACACAGCACTGAAGGCCCACTGTCCAAATTCCGGCAGGGTCTTACGCCATTTACGGCCTAGCATTGCCTTGCAGTCAAATCCCTGCACCACACCACTGAGCCCACTCCTGAACCCCATCTCTTTGCGTTCCGGAAGCAACCTGATACCGCTCTTTCCCTCCCGGAGTGCGGTCCGGACCTCCTCTGCACCAAGACCAAGGCATGAAATAATTCCGATACCGGTTATAGCAACCCTTTTCCTAGATCCAAACAACCGACCTCTCCAACATTGAAATAT
>CAZUIH010000044.1:0-17062 GCA_964620365.1 uncultured Desulfobacterales bacterium
TCCTTTCGCTGGCCCCGGGATGTGTGGAAAGATAGCTAGGAATTGCGTCGGTTCCTATCCAGCGGTTTCTTTGCATCTTCTGGAGAACAGTTATCAGTCCTCTTGGATCAAAGCCTGCTTCACATATCCATTTGTAACCTCTTCGGTCTGCCTCCTCTTCGTCCTCCCTGCTATATTTAAGGGAAAGGGATGCCCCTAGTGCCCCTGAAGTTACCAGGACAGCTGATGAGGCCTGGCTGTTTCCAAGGAAAAGTCCGGCTATGGCTACTGCCGCAGTGGCCAGATTGACTCGCTTCATTCTGTCCATTCGCCTGGCAATATGCCGTCCTTGGACATGGCCTATTTCGTGGGCAAGCACGCATAATAGCTCATCTTCTGAATCTATGGTCTCAAGAAGACCGCTGTGAACGAAGATTTTTCCCCCTGGCATCGCAAAGGCGTTAAGACCATCATCCTTTATTATGTAAAAGGAGTAGTTGAAAAGTTTTCCCTCTACATTTTCAAGGACTTTTTCACCCACCTCCTGGACATAGCCCACGATTTCGGGGTCCCGGATGAGAGTTACCTGTTCCTCCACCATTTTTAAGAGCTTTTCGCCAAGCTCTCTCTCTTCTTCTATAGATATCATTGCCCAGGAAGGTGCCGCGGTGCTAAGTATCAGCCAAAGAATGAATATCGGCGACCAGAACAGGGTCAGGAGTACGCGGTCAGATAAGGGAAGTTTGTTTTTGTTAGTTGAAAATATCAAAATCCGTACTTGAGTCCCATGTAAATATTGCTGTTTTTGTGAAATTGGCCGTAGAAGGTGGAATCGTTTTCCCTGAAAAATACGTTTCCTCCAATCTCTGTTGTCCAATAGTCATTTATTTTATAGCTTATCTTTGGGCGTATATAAAGGTCTGTATCTGACGGTGAATAAAATACAAAGAGAGACAAGGTGAGGTTTTGGTTCATCAATAGGCGAGTGAGCCTCATGGTGGTGACGTGTCTGTCCTCATCCCTAAGGGGGATTCCTTCTGGAAGGGTGTTTTTGTAGTCGCTGTAATCTCTCATGTATTCGAGATAGTACTGGAGAGCTATGGTAAAGTCGGTAACAATTTCCTGTTCATATCCTGCAAGAAATCGTATTTCACTGTTTCTGACAAAGGGATCATCACCATCCCGGTCTTGCCTCGAATCATAGTATGCGAATTCCAGATTCCCTATCCCTTTCAGAAAATCTCCCCTGATGCTGGCCCCATATACGCTTAATTTTGGGAAGGTCGCTTTCATTGTATCAGGGTCCATTCCAGCAGGACTCTTCCAGTATCCTATATAGCCGTAAAGGGCCATTTCATAGCCTTTTATATTTTTGTAAATCCTTAGGGCAAACTCGTCATCACTGAACCAGTCGTTAGGGATATCTGCACTGACTATCGCATTTCTGCCACTAATTTCTCCTAACTGGTTGTTCCAATAAGAGATCCTTTCGCCAGAAATGAAGCGATCGGGATCGAATCTGGGGGTATAAACCAGGTCCATGTCGAAAAAATCCGTAAAAAGGCTGGCCTTCAATGCATCGGAAGGCGCTTTCAAGTATTCTTCATCCCTTCCGGCAAGAAAACTTTTCCAATCCTTGGGAAAGAGGTCATTGAGAAAGAGCAGGTCACCAGTGCCCCAGGTAAGTATTTGTCTGCCCAGCTTAAGGTCTAGAAAATCCATTGGATAGAGGAGCAGGTTGGCTTCCCTGAGATCCACCACTCCTTTGCCTTCTTCCAGGTCTATGCTCCGTGTTCTATCCACATCGTCATATATGAAATCAGACCTGATTCGCAAGGAGCCAAGGTCCATGTCCTTGCTCAGATCCAGCTGAAGACGGGTTTCTCCCAGGGAAACCCGCCTTTCATGATCATCGTCTTGAAGTCTTGTGCCAAACCTTGTCTCCCAAAAGCCGTGAACGTCCAGAGGAAGTTCGGAATAGGCCTGTCTGGGAAAAACGAAGATGAAAAGCATCAAAACTTCGAATAACAATATACAGGTAGTGTTTTTTCTGGTCTTGAATGGGTTAGTCATTTTTACCGCTTGGTTATTTCCCTTGGGGGCCTTCTCAGATAACGTTCAGTAAATATCCGTTCCTTGAGCCCGATATTATATTTGATATTTGAAAAAAACAGTTCGGTCTGGCTGCCGGTCTCAAGATTTTTCACCCTGGAATGTATTACCGTAGGATAATCCTGGATTTTCTTTACTTCCAGGGCCTCTATAACGCGGTATTTTTTGCCAGCCTTGTTGATGTATTCGGCCTTCATGGGCAGAAATGTTTTTTTGTCTATCCATACCTTGTAAGAGCTGAATTCTACAGAATCTGGATCTTTGGGGATATTGTTAAGGACATAATATTTATCTGTGATTTCAACCAGTTCATGTTCGTCTTCTTCTATTGATCTTCCTGAAACATCTTCATAAAAGAAATCTGAACCCACGAAACTCGAACGTTTGTCAGAGGCAGCTATCCTTTTCACCAGATCAAGAGCTGGAAGGTAGAGCCATCTGTCGTCATCTCGTCCCGGATGTTTCCAGACCATGAATACCATCTTGCGAACATCCGAGGGGCGACGGAAATAAACGTAGAAATACTGATCTCCTCCATCTTCTTTGTCTTTTCTCAATATAATAAAATCACGTTTGCGTGTTCTGTTCTGCTTGTCCCTTATGACCATGTGGACCTGGGCCCGCCCATCATCGCCTTGATAGTAGGCCATAAGGTTTGCTTTCTTAACGATTTCCTCGGTTGATAGAGACTCTTCCGCCTGGGCCGCCTTGGCAGTCAGACTGACAAAGAATCCCAGGGCAATTAAGAGAATTAACTTTTTCATGGTGTTCTCCTTGCACATTCTTTTCTCTTTGAAAGGAAGAAACAAGCTATGGCTGAAAGCAAGATGGCAATCGCGCTGCCGTATGTCAAAGAGGTAATTCCGACGTTTAGATATTGATATACATTGACTACCACTAAGGCAACAGCAGTAACTGCTATTATTATACAGTTGGTACATTTGCAGGTAAGGCCTGGACTCCCGGTTTTGGGGAACAGTTTGTTCTCACTTATCCTGATCAGGGCAGGCAGTATGAAAAGGGTAGCTAGCCCGGCCACCGTTAGGATTGTCGCCAAAAAGGTCCCCACGGTTTTATAGGGAACAAGAGGGGCAAAAAGAAGCGGAAGAAATCCAACTGCTATTACTATGATGTTCCTGCTGATCGCCCTCGCTGGTTCCTCAAACATGGGCCCTGCCGTCTTACTCCAGGATCCATATACCGGGACCATGTTTCTGCTCCTTGTCAGGAAGTGGATCGCAAAGTCCACCGCAAGTCCAAGGGTCAAGGAAGACAGTACGGCAATAGGCATGTCGTAATCCTTTCCTATAATCCCGACGGCCCCGTAAATAAAGGCTATGGTAACCGTAAGCGGAATCATGCACATGATCCCCCAAAGAGGGGAACGGAACAGGATGGTCATCATAAGAAAGACAACCAAAAAACTGCCCAAAAAGGCGCTGAGCATACCGGTTACCATCTTTGCCTGCCATACCACATTGATATAGGTAAGACCAAACCAGTCATACTTTAATGGAACAGGAGGGGGATTATCCTTTATATATGAAGCCACATAATCCTCTACCTTGAGCATGTCCTTGTTATCACCGCTTTTTAACTGTAACCACAGGCTTGTCCTTTTGTAGTCAGGGGTCACAAAATGCCAAAGGTCCTGTGGCCGGTGGCTGTTTTGGTATGTTATCAAGCACTGGGCCACAGCCTTTTGTGAGTCAGGTATGCGAAAATATTCGTCTTTTCCTAGAAGCAGTTCCCTATAGACGGTTTTTACAATATCGGATATGGAATTGGATTTTCCGACCACCTCGGTTTTAAGGAGATATTTCTGGAGATCGGAGATATATTTCAATACATCCGGACGCTTGAATATCTGATCGCTTTCTTTTTCTTCATCAAGAAAGATCATTGCTTCGTCCCAGGCATCTAAAGTCTCGACAGGGGCACTGTCTGAGAGAGCCTGGGCCTTCTCTTCAACTTCCTTTAAGAAGGCGCTTTTTCCCTTTGACAAATCTGCTTGGGCTGCCAGCTTTATAAGCTGTTCAAATACGTCCCTTGCACCCGGCAGATCTGAGAGTTTTTCCTCTCTCTCCCTCGCCCTTTTTTCAAAGCCGGAAAGGATTTCTGCCGGGGAACCCTGCTTTGCTTCCGGCGCAAAGGTAAGATAGGCCATGTAGGTGCCGCCGAAATGTCTATTCAGGACCTTGTCTGCTATCCTGATTGGATGAGAGTGGGTGAACCATTTTACGGGATTGTCGTTGATCTGGATTTTGTTTATGCCGTAAATAGCGATTACTATGATTATTCCCGTTGTTGCCAATACAAACTTGGCTTTTTCGTATGTGAACTGGCCTACCCACGTAAGGAATTTCGACAGTCTGCCGTGGTTACCTTGGGAGGCAGACTTCATTCCGAAAGAGGCCAACGATGCCTCTGAAATGAACATTACGTATGCGGGAATGAAGGTAACGGTTAAAAGCCACGCCAGAAGTACGCCGAATGCCACGAAAATACCAAAGACCTGCACTGGAGGTATGGGAGCCAGGGCTAGAGAGGCAAAACCTGCCGCTGAGGTGAGAGAAGTGTAGAGCATGGGAACAAAAAGTTTTTCCATGACCATTATTATGGTGGCCTTTCTGTCCCTGATTGATTGATATCGGTCGAAAAATTCTGACAAAATGTGGATAGAGTCCAGCACCGCGATGGGCATGATGAAAATAGGTATCATGGAGCTCATTATGTGGACTGTGTTTCCCGTAATTACAAGGAGTCCCATGGTACAGAGGACCGATACCAAGGCCACGATCATGGGAGAAATTATCAGGATCAGTTTCCTGAAGAAAAAGAGCATCAGCAGGAATATAATCAACATGGCCATTGGGGCAGAGATAGCCATCTGCTTGAACATCTCCACGCCAAAGGTGTCGTTGGCAACCGGGAGTCCAGTTATGAAATATTTGTCATCCCCCTTTAGTTGGGCGATTTTTTCCCTTAGCTTAGAGTAGACCCTGTAACTGACATCCTTTGAGGTTATAGGCAGATAAATACAAATTGCCTTTCCATCCTCTGACACCATGGTCCCTTTGAGAAAAGGGAGTCTTTCAGCTTTTTTTCTGATTTCGATGGCCTCTTCCCTGGTTTTGGGCGGTTTGGGCATCAGCCACTCGAATCGCACGGCCCCTTCTCCAGCCTGTTCTATGTTGTCCACGGAAGAGGGCGAGATAACATCTACAGAGATAACTCCAATTTTTTTACTCGGGTCCTTGGGATCATTCCACTGTAGGCCCTTGGCATATTGGGTCAGGGTGTAGATGTTTGAAAGGGATTTGGGGTTAAAAACTCCATCCGGGTCTTTTTCGTTTACCACTCCCAGCACGACTATGTCATACAGGTTGAATTCCTTTTTCATTTTGTCGTGAAAGACCCTTACCGGTTCGTCATGAGGAAGCATGTTTTCCGGGTCAGTATCTACTTTAAGCGGATTCAAGAAAGGAAATTTTTCAGGCCAGATGCTTGGTAGAACTGCACCTAAAGCAATGATTATGGTGGTTAACGCTATGAATATTGTCAGTGACTTGTAGTGTCTAACGGAAAAACTGGTAATATTTGTTCCTAGTCTCATGATTATCCCTTTTTAAAACATATTGTTAAGTTACTGACTATTTAGACTCCTTGGCTTCTTTCAGGCCTTGATATCTGGACTCCACGCACTTGAATATATTTTCAACCTGCTTACTGGCCACAGAGTAATAGACAGTTCTTCCTCGTCTTTCGCTTTTTAAAAGCCCTTTCCCCTGCATGAGGCGAAGATGTCCGCTGGTTGCCGGTTGCGTTAGCTGGCAAAGTTCAGCCACCTCTTCTACGGAGTATTCTCCTCTACGAAGTATCTCTATGATCCGGAGTCTATATGGATGAGCAATGCACTTTAGGCACTCTGAAGCCTCCTGGAGATACTCCATGGGAATAAAATCCTGTTCTGTGCACCGTTTATTGTCAATATTCTTCATGGATTCACCTAAACAAAATGTAAAATGAGTATATTAAAATATATCCAAATATATAAATGTGTCAATAAAAGATCTTCTGGTGAAAGGGCTTCAATGTTATTTTTTCTTAAATTTTTTTTTCTTTTTTAAAAAAGACTTATCTTTTTTTTGCTTTTTTCTAGTACTTCTTTTGGGGTTTTCAAAAAAATCGACGACCATATCATCAAGGAAGAAACTACCCGCGCTTATAGGCGCCTGTGATGTTGTCTGAGGCCCCCTTGTTTCGGGTTTAAGCTCTTTTTTTCTGGCAGGCCTGTCTTTTTCAATAATTGGGGGAACCTCCATGTATTCGACCTCTACGCGCTCTGTGACATAAAGACCTGGGCCTGCCTTTTGAAATATTTGTCCGTTTTCGTAAGCTTTTTTTGCAAAAATTGTTGCCAAAATAGGGTCCGGGGTCCAGCGTTTACCTACTTGCAGGGCCATCTTTTTTGTATCGGCAAGTATGATCCATTTTTTGTTTGCCCATGGCGCAAGGCCTTTTTTAAGGACGTGGGCATGAGTCCTGGGACGGAAAGCAACGTATAAGATTTCCGGTGGCTCGGTTATTTGGCGGAAAAAGAGGTCTGAAGGCTGATGCTCAGGGACTACTCTGACCCTGTCTTCGTCCAGTTGAAAGCGGGGAGGGCGATATACGGACAAAAACTGAAATAGTCTTTTTGATGTGACATGAGGGGCCTCTGGATCAGCCATCAAGGCCTGACTGAGTTCCTTGACTGAGATCCAGCCTCCTTCTTCCAGCACTAGGCCAATTTCATATGGCCTTCTGCCCAATACGGCAAAAAGGTATTTTTCCAGTTTTTTTTGGTCCCTGGTAAGCATTTTTTCTAGATCTTCTTATCCAATAATCAGATGTGGAAGTAAGCCTTGATCCCACAGCACGTGGTATAAAAAGACATTTTCCTTTTCAAATCTGGAAAGTGAATCTCGTAGTATTCTTGAAAATTTTTTTGAGTCCAGGCCAAATTCTTCGATAATAGCATTAATAATTTTTTCCTGTTTTTTCCTTGTAGGCTTAGAGAGGCCGGCAATATATAAAAGAGAATTTAATTGCTCTGCCATTTTCAGAAGTTTTCTTGTATCTTTTTTCAGTTGTCTCAACCTATATTGGGGCGGCGATATGTTCAGTCTTATTATTTCTGGTAAATTCCATCGTTTTGCTACAGAAGTTCCGAGTTCTGACGGTTCCCATCCTGTAAGGTTTTTTAGAATGGAAAAAGCCTTGGCTGGTTCCTGACGCATTTTCCATGCTAGTTCATAGGATTGTTGTGAAGTAATACACAGCAATACATGTCCTAGTGACTTAAAGGTGTTACATACCGTAGCTTTTTGGGGGTCAAGCCTTATTTCTTTTGCCAAATGTCTCGCTATTGTACCCGCCAATACCGAACGAGCCAGAAGGTGTGCAAAGGCCTTTTTCTTGAGACGTTCGGCCAAGGGGCCATCTGAAGGTAAAAGAGGTTGAGACGTCACAACTTTTAAGACATTATCTAAACCCAGCATTACTATCAAGTGTTGCATGGAAATAGTTTGTTTTTTTCCTGATGAATAAAAAGCTGAATTGGCCATTTTGAAAAGCTGCAGGCTTAGACCATAATCATTTAATATTGCCCAGGCGAGTTCGCCAGCTCCACTCGTTGAACTTCCTGAAATGGAAAGAACAGTTCTTATGTTGCATGGAATACTGGGAATAGAAATTTGAGTGGCCCGGCTAAAGGTCTTTTCCCTGAGACGCATTATCCGATTGGCTTTTAAAAATTCTTTCTGCTCCTTGGAATGTTTAGTAAAAAAGTTTGACATTATGAGAGCTTTTATTCCCTGAGGTTTTTCTTTTAAAATAAATTACTTTATATTATATTTTTTATTTTATTTCGGATTCTATGCTTAAAATGCCTAAATATGATTTATGTTATAAAACTAACAAGTTACTGATTTATGGAAACCTCTAAAAATTAAATTTTTCATCCCAATGGTGTATCAAGTCACGCTTTTTTGGGTAGTTAAAGCCGCAAAGGGCTGCCAAATCTGTTGTGCTGTCATACACTTGAATTACAAGAGAACGTCTCCATGTCTGCCGCCTTCGTGCTTTGGCAATTTCGACAGCTCCATAAGCCGTGTTTATAACGGGCCTAGAGGTTATAAGTTAACAAAAATTGATGCGTTACAGCCATATAGAATTCTTATCGGCCAGCACATTAAAAAAACAATATGAATAAAGAAAAACTATTTTTGGGAGGAGTTATTCCTGATACAGCCATTAGCAAAGAAAAGGCCAGGGCAAGGGCCTTGCGTAAAACCAGGTGGTGGAAAAACAAGTGCTCCAAGGGAATTTGTTACTATTGTGAGAGGAATGTTGGACCCGATGCTTTGACCATGGATCATGTAGTCCCCTTGGTTCGAGGTGGTCAGAGTACAAAAAACAATATTGTTCCCGCCTGTAAGGAATGCAATAACAAGAAAAAATATCTTTTGCCTATGGAGTGGGAAGATTATATAGAGTCTCTTAAGAAAAAGTAGAGTTGCTTTTGGAGGCCTTTATGTGTGGTATCGTTGGTTATATAGGGTACAGGAGGGTTGTACCGGTTCTTCTGGATGGTCTGCGCCGCCTTGAATACAGAGGATACGACTCAGCGGGAGTAACATGGTTGGAGGATGGTGAGCTTTTACTCGTAAGAAGCGAAGGCAAACTTTCTGCGCTTGATCGTAAGCTTATGGCTTCAGGCGAGTGCAGAGGCAGTGTCGGGTTAGGGCATACGAGATGGGCTACCCACGGGGCACCTTCTGAGGCCAACGCGCATCCCCATAGTGATTGTACAGGCACTATAGTGGTGGTGCATAACGGTATTATAGAAAACTACAGGGCTCTTAGAAATCAGCTTGAAAAGGAAGGTCATATATTTCGGTCCGATACTGATACGGAAGTATTGGCCCATTTAATAGAAAAGCATTTGGCTGGCGATCTGGTTCAGGCCGTCAGAAAGAGCCTGAAGGAGGTGCGAGGCGCCTTCGCCCTGGGAGTAATGAGCTCAAAGGAGCCGGATTTGTTAGTGGCGGCAAAAAAGCACAGTCCCCTCGTTCTTGGGGTTGGTGAGGATGAAAATTTTTTGGCCTCTGACATACCCGCCCTGCTGCCATATACAAGGGACATAATATTTTTAGAGGATGGAGAGCTAGCCATATTATTTGGAAACAAGGTGGAAGTCAGAGGTATTGAGACCCTTGATCTGATAGACAAGGAGCCAAAATCCATTTCCTGGAATGCCTCGATGGCTGAAAAGGCAGGCTATAAGCACTTCATGCTCAAGGAGATATATGAACAGCCCCAGGCCGTAATGAATACCTATTTATCCAGGGTGAACGGAGAGACCGGGGAGATCAACCTTCCTGAGCTTGGGTTGTCCGAGGAAAAGCTGAATAATCTTAGTCGGATAGTCCTTCTGGCCTGTGGAACGTCGTGGCATGCTGGACTGGTGGCCAAGTACTGGATTGAGAAATGGGCCGGAATACCGGTGGAAGTGGACCTGGCTTCGGAGTTTCGTTATCGCCGCCTGTTATTGGACCAAACCGTTCTGACTATACCAATTTCTCAGTCTGGAGAGACTGCTGATACACTTGCGGGGCTCCGAAAAGCAAGAGAGTGCGGCTCTCCTGTAATAGCCATATGCAACGTAGTAGGAAGTACCGTGACAAGAGAGTCGGATGGCACCGTTTATACCCATGCGGGTCCGGAAATAGGGGTGGCCTCCACCAAGGCGTTTACAAGCCAGCTTACCGCTCTTTTCATACTGGGTCTTTACTTGGCCAAGGTAAGAAATTCCCTAGATTCCCACACGTTAAAATCGAAGGTGATGGCCCTGCAGGAAGTTCCCAAGTTTTATGAAGATTTTTTGCCCTCTTGGCACAAAATCGCAACAGACCTTGCAGACAGCTTTTATACCTACAAGGATTTTCTTTATCTCGGAAGAGATATTCTCTTTCCAGTAGCCCTTGAAGGCGCTCTCAAGCTCAAGGAAATTTCATACATACATGCCGAAGGTTATGCCGCAGGAGAGATGAAGCATGGTCCCATCGCCCTGATCGATAAGGATATGCCAGTGGTAGCCCTTGTTCCCAGAGACCATGTTTATGAAAAAATAATGAGTAATGTGGAAGAGGTTCGCTCAAGACGCGGCATAGTAATCTGCCTTGGGGAGGATGGCGACGAGAACCTGACCAAGATTTCAGATCAAGTGATAAATGTTCCAAGGCCGTCAGATGCCGATGTTAATCCCTTTTTGTACACGGTTCCGCTTCAGCTGTTGGCCTATGAGATCGCGGTGGCAAGGGGTTGTGATGTCGATCAGCCACGGAATCTGGCCAAGAGCGTTACTGTTGAGTAACCTAGGGTTTAGATGAACTTTTTTTAACTTAGGGATTTTTTTTTGAAATATTGTACGCATTTATTTAGTTGCGATATGGTTAATATCTAAACTTTCAACCCGGATTATGTAGTCCTTATAAGGCGCCAGTGTGGCCAATCGCCAAGTAATGTCTGTCGCCAGATGCCAGTGGGAGCATATGGCCTTTTTGTACCTCGGCTCTTTGGTTAACTTGGCGTTTTCATGTTTTTTGATAATAAATGAAATGGTCTGAGCAGAAAGGAATAACTCAAACTATGCCAAATGAGATTTCAGATATGAACAAAATACTTGTTACCGGAGCCGCCGGTTTTATAGGTTTTCATCTTTCAAAGCGACTTCTCGAGGAAGGAAGGTCTGTAGTGGGTCTTGATAATCTGAATGATTATTACGATCCCGCCCTCAAAAAAGACCGTCTTTCCCTGCTTGCTCCCTTTGAAAAGTTTAAATTTGTCAAGGGAGATCTGTCTGATCGCGAATTCATTGCTGGTCTGTTTGCAACTGAAAAATTTGATGCAGTTGTCAATCTGGCAGCCCAGGCCGGGGTGCGCCATTCCATAAAGGATCCCTATTCGTATGGAGAGGCAAACCTTATGGGATTTTTAAATCTGCTGGAGGGATGCAGGCATAACAAGGTCAAACATTTGGTTTTTGCCTCTTCAAGTTCCGTGTACGGGGCAAATACAAAGATGCCTTTTTCCGTACACGATAATGTTGATCATCCTGTTTCGCTTTATGCAGCCAGCAAGAAGGCAAATGAACTGATGGCCCACAGCTACAGCCACCTTTATGATCTTCCCTGTACAGGCCTTCGTTTTTTCACTGTATATGGACCGTGGGGAAGGCCGGACATGGCACTCTTTCTTTTTACCAAGGCGATACTTTCCGATGAACCCATTAATGTCTTTAACTACGGGAAGATGAAGAGGGATTTTACTTATATAGATGACATTGTAGAAGGTGTAGTGCGTGTCATTGATAGGGTTCCCAGGCCTAATCCCGATTGGAGTGGGGATAATCCAGATCCAGGTTCAAGCTATGCGCCATACAAGATTTATAATATAGGCAACAACGAGCCAGTTGAGTTGTCACAATTCATTGAAGTGATTGAAGAGTGTCTTGGGAAAAAGGCCAAAAGGAATCTGCTTCCCATGCAGCCCGGAGACGTGGCTGCCACTTTTGCCAATATTGACGAGCTGGTTCGTGATGTGGGGTTTAAACCGGCCACTCCACTGAAAGAGGGTATAGCCCGCTTTGTTGAGTGGTTTAGGGAATATTACCGTGTTTAGCCTGATTTTTTTTGGAAATATCGGAAGTGTAGTGCATTTTCGCTGGTTTTTGCAATAGGCTGTCTATAATCAGGTTATTATTGTGACTTAAACATAACAGGAGTATATTTTCCCCGGTCCTTCATGGACGAGTTTGTCTCACTGCATATTCGTTGTATCTGGAAAGAAGGTGTGGACTCGAGGGTTGAAGTCCGGCGCTATACAGATGTCATGGGGTTCAACAGCCAAAATTTCTGTTAGGGGCAAACACTGCGAGTTTATGGTTTAGGTTATCAATGAGAAAGGGGTTTTTGAAGGAATGCATATTACAGTAGTTGGTACCGGTTATGTGGGTTTGGTTGCCGGGGCTGGCCTTGCTGATTTTGGAATGCAGGTCATCTGCGTAGACAAAGTTGAAGAAAAGATCGAGTCTCTTGAAAATGGCGTTATCCCTTTTTATGAGCCAGGTTTAAAGGAACTCGTGGATCGGAATGTGGCCAACGGGAGATTGGCCTTTTCCACTGATTTGGCCTCAGCAGTTAGACAGTCTCTGGTTGTCTTTATAGCAGTTGGAACTCCTTCAGACGGGAAAGGCGGTGTGGATCTTACTGCAGTAAAGGCGGTTGCCCAGGAACTCGCCAATCATATAAATGATTACAAGGTGATTGTGACCAAGAGTACTGTACCCGTTGGCACCAACAGATGGATCAAGGAGCTTATAGATTCAACAAAGCAGAGTCAGGCTGAAGTAGATGTGGTGTCAAATCCCGAGTTTCTCAGGGAAGGGTCTGCCGTGGAGGATTTCATGAGACCCAATCGGGTGGTCCTGGGGTCTGAGAGTCAGCGTGCCCTTGCGATCGTAAAGGATATCTATAGGCCCCTTTACCTTATTGAAACGCCTTTTATCGAGACCAATTTAGAGACCGCGGAGATGATAAAGTATGCCTCCAATGCCTTTTTGGCCACTAAGATATCCTTCATAAATGAGGTGGCCAACCTGTGTGAAAAGGTTGGAGCTGATGTCCATCAGGTGGCTAAGTGCATGGGGCTGGATCGGAGGATTGGACCCAAGTTTTTGCATCCCGGACCAGGTTTTGGGGGTTCCTGTTTTCCCAAGGACACAGAGGCGTTCGCTAGGCTTGGGCGAGATTATGAGTGCCCTCAAAGAATTGTCGAGGCGGTGATAGAAGTCAATAATTCGCAGAAGCTTCGAATGGTGGACAAGATGGAGAGGGCCTTGGGCGGAGACATGTCCGGCAAGACTGTGGCTGTGCTCGGCCTGTCTTTTAAGCCCAATACCAGCGACATTAGGGAGTCTCCTGCCCTCACACTGGTTGGCGAAATGCTCGCCCGTGGAGTAAGTGTTCGGGCCTATGATCCCGCTGCCATGGACGAATTCAAAAAGGTGTTTTCCGAAGACAAGCTTTATTACGCTACAGATGCCTACGATGCGGCCAAGGATGCCGATGCCGTTGCAGTGGTAACTGAATGGAACGAATTCAGAAACCTGGATCTTCCCCGCATAAAGGAGATTATGGCCACTCCTGTTCTCGTTGATCTTCGAAATGTTTATGATCCGTCCAAGGTGAGGGCCCTCGGGTTTGATTATGATTGTGTGGGGAGATTGAAAGCTGTTCAACCAGCAGATTAATGAGGGATTCGAGCCCTTCCCCGGTTTGTGCTGAAATAAATAGACCTCTTGGTATCGCCCCTGGCCTGGGGCCTGTTTTTTTGTCCAGGAGGTCTTTTTTATTGAAAACAAGGATTCTTGGGACGAGGGAAAGGTTCATTTCCCTGATAATTTCGTCGACAGTATCTATTTCCTCCTTGAGATAGGGACTGGTGCAGTCGACCACATGGAGAAAGATGTCGGCATCCTCTAGCTCTTCCAGGGTGGCCTTGAAGGCTACCCTGATATCTTTGGGCATGTGCCTTATAAAGCCAACTGTGTCGGCCATGAGCAGCTTTATGTGGCCTGGCAGCACCATGTGGCGTGTAGTTGGGTCCAGTGTTGCAAAAAGTTGATTTTCCGCAGGCACCTTGCTTCCTGTCAAGCGATTGAGGAGTGTGGATTTTCCGGCATTTGTGTACCCTATTATGGAAACCTGTGGTGTCCGACTCCTTTTCCGCCGCTTTCTCCGTTCCTTGCGTCCCTTTGAAAGGGTTTTCAATTCCCTTTCAAGGGAGGTAATACGCTGTTTGACCCTTCGGCGGTCCACCTCCAGCTTGGTCTCTCCCGGACCCCTGCCGCCAATGCCGCCCATGAGTCTGGACATTGCGGTTCCACGGCCCACGAGCCTGGGAAGAAGATATTTGAGCTGGGCCAGCTCAACCTGTATTTTTCCTTCCTTGCTCCTGGCCCTTTTTGCGAATATATCCAGAATCAGCTGGGTCCTGTCTATGACCTTGAGATCCATCTCCCTGGCGATATTGTTTACCTGCACAGGAGAAAGGTCTTGATCAAAAATCACCATGGTGGCTCCAAGATGCAGGCTTTGCATCAGTATTTCCCGTAGTTTGCCGCGTCCCAGCAGGTGAGCAGGGTGAAAGCGTGCTATCCTTTGGTGTACTTTCTCCAGTATGGTTACACCAGCGGATCTGGCCAATTCGGAGAGCTCGGCCAGGGATCTTTCTGCCTCGGTTCTGGAAAGGGGGCTTGCATGAACCAGGATTGCCCGTTCTTCTCCCAACTTCAGGCCCTTCCCATTCTGTTTTTTGAATATCTCGTTTTCAAGTTCAGTAACAAAATCCAGGAATGGTATATCGACTGAGGTCGGATGATCAAAGGAAAGAAGTTCCCATTGCTTGTCCCCGGATCCTGGTGGGAGAAGGTAGGCGAGGTGTATTCGGCCAGGCAGGCCGTCTCTTACCTCGATGGCGGCCATGGTATCAAGGCGCAACAGGGCAAGATCTGTAAGGTCTTCTAGGCTGAGGTGTTCGTTGGCCTTGAGATGGGTATGGATGCACCTGACGCCTCTAAGCCTTCCGTGCCCGCGGCGGAGGTGGCTGAGATCAGGGATGAGGATGGAATGCTGGTCTCCGATGAGGACTTTTTCCACAAACCCTTTTCTGGATATAAGAAGGCCTATCTGTCGGCCGGTTTTGTTGGAAAGCTCGGCCAATTTACGGGCGAGTTCAGGTGATATGACCTTGTCTGTGGGGATTTTTTTCCTTCCAAGCCGTTCTAATTCCCTTTTTTCAGAAGGCGCTAGGCCCTTGAGATCGCCAAAAACGTTTTTTATGATCTTATCCTCCTTATCACTATTTTTTTCTTTTCCTGTCTTGGGTTAGTGTTTATCATAGAAGCCTGGCTAAGTGTGTTATTGGTTCTCTAATTAAAATATGTTTCACGTGAAACAATGGCAAGATCTTTTGAACGACATCCTAAGATAGTTTGCATCGCAAACCAGAAGGGCGGAGTTGGCAAGACAACAACCGCCGTAAACTTGGCTGCGGGGCTGGCACTACTTAAAAAAAAGGTTCTTCTGGTGGACTGTGACGCGCAGGGCAATGCCTCTAGCGGTCTAGGTGTTGATCTAAAAAATGGTCAACCGCAACTTTTTCATGTAATTGAAGGTTCTGTGTCATTGGAAGATGCTGCCATTCCTACCGCGGTTAAAAATTTATACCTGGTTCCCTCCGCCCCTGATCTTGTCGGCGTAGAGGTCTTCCTTTCCAGGTCACCTAACAAGGAAGGTGTGCTGAGGAATGTTTTAGGAGCAGGTCTTTCATATGACTTCATTTTGATGGATTGTCCTCCTTCCCTGGGTCTTGTCACGGTTAATGCCCTAACTGCCGCACATTCAGTGTTGATACCGCTCCAATCAGAATATTACGCCTTGGAAGGCTTGAGCCAGCTCGTACAGACGATCCGGCTGGTAAAACACCATTTCAATCCGAGGCTTCACATTGAAGGCCTTCTTCTTACCATGTATGATCATAGAATAAGGTTGGCATTTCAGGTGGCCAGGGATGTGAAAACTCACTTCAAACACCTGGTTTATTCAACTGTTATCCCAAGAAACGTGAGACTTAGCGAGAGTCCAAGTCATGGTATGCCTATCTTTATGTACGATCCAAAATCAAAGGGGGCGATGAGCTATATGTCCTTTACGAAGGAATTTCTCAGCCGTCAGAGGAGGAGTGTATGATCGGCAGAGGTGGACTGGGAAAGGGGTTAGGGGCCCTTTTATCCCAGGAAGATATCTATGATGCCGGAAGCCCAGGCCTTTTCCAGTGCCCGATAGAGAAAATACGTCCAAATCCAGACCAGCCAAGGAAGCATATTGACGAAGAATCACTTAAGAGTCTTGCCTCTTCCATAGAAAGGAAGGGGGTGCTTCAGCCCTTGGTGGTCCGCGAGGTTAAATCAGGGTATGAGCTGATTGCGGGAGAAAGGCGCTGGCGTGCCGCCCAGCTTGCGGGGCTGAGATCTGTTCCCGTGGTTATCAAGGATGTGAGTCCTGACGAGGTCCTTGAGTTGGCCCTGATTGAAAACGTGCAGCGTCAGGACCTTAATCCGGTGGAAGAGGCCATGGCCTATAGACGGCTGGTAACAGAGTTCGGCCTGACCCAGGCACAGGTTGCTGCCCGGGTGGGAAAGGATCGCTCCACCGTGGCAAATTTTCTCAGGTTGCTCCAGCTTCCTGATTATGTTCTGGAAGATGTAACCGAAGGTCGGCTTACTATGGGCCATGCACGGGCCCTTTTGATGGTTAGTGACCCTGCCTTGCAGAATGAGTTGCGAAACAAAATCATCAAAAAGGGTTTGTCCGTGCGTCAGGCTGAGGCCGCGGCAAGGAAATTGTCAGAGAGTTCCAATAAGAAAGCCTCCAGTGCCCAGCAGGATCCTGATATCGTGGAGTTGTGTAATGAACTTACCTATTCCCTGGGCTCTAAGGTGAGAATAGTTCCGCTCAAAAAGGGGGGACGGCTCGAAATAAAATATGAGACACTGGATGACCTGGAGCGTATCATCGAGCGGTTGAGGGCCTCTGGTCCAGGTAATGATTTTTCCTGAGGACCTCAGGTTTTCTTCATGCGCCTACTATGATTCTTGGTGAATAGTCTTTTCCGCAGTCCGCTGGGCTTTAAATGCAAAAAAATGGCCTGATGTTGATGCAATATCAGGCCATTTTTTTGATCTTCGCAAGGGGCGTAGAGTGCGCGAAAATAGTTATCAGAGGAGTGTATCAAACTAAAAATCTAATCTCGTCGATCCTGAAAAAGATCATTTTCAAGCAGATTGCCCTTGACCAACAGCTTT
>CAZUIH010000045.1:0-16640 GCA_964620365.1 uncultured Desulfobacterales bacterium
CGAAGCCGTCCAGGGCGGTCCTTGAGATGACATGGTAGACCGTGGGCTCTCCTGTGATGACCATTCTTGGAATTCGTGCCATTTGTAAGGCCTCTTTTTTATGAAATGTTAATCTTTTTGACTCTGGTGGGGCGACTAGGAAACTCTAAAAAACTTATCGGTCCGGGAGGACGCCAGCTTGAATATAATCGACCTGTCCCTTTTTTACTTTTTTAATAGAAAAGAAATTTTTGACCCCATCCAAAACAAGAGAAATTTGAAGAAAATCTTCCCACCGATTTCAAAATCGGAATCGGAAAAGAGGTAATGTCAACACGTTTATTGGACGAAAGGCGGGATGAGACGCGGCGACGACATTCTATTCGTACTTTACTCACCAACTGCATAATCCGGAGTAAACGGTATGTACTGCACTTCGGCATGAAATCTCGTAGCGCTTGAACATATTTTGCCTTTTATCCAGGGATGTTGATAACGACACGGTTTCTGCCTATGACCTGAGGGGCTACCAGGTCCCGGGCGGGAAACAGTTACGGGGCGGTTGAAATGAATTATGACGCAAATGGCAGGCTGATCGAGGAGAAGCAGAAGAGCGTAGCCGAAAATTTTTCGTAACCAACTTTCTTAGTTATTGGATTGTGGTCTTGCGACCTCGTACGCGCCCAAAAAAAAAAGGGGCGCAGATATATTCTGCGCCCCTTTTAAGAAATATTCGATGGTTGTTCACCATTACACTATTCTTCCGGTGAGTACCAGTCCTCTTTCGTCTGAAAGACCATGTCCTCCCTATATGGCAAGGACTCCCTGATGTTTTCTGGTATCTGGCCGTAACGGGCCTCGAACTCTTCCAGGTATTGTTCACGTCCCTTGAGGAAGTCTATCACCCTCTTCCTGAGGATCTCCTTGTCCGGGAACAGGGGATATGCATTCATGACATCCATATTGGCCCTGTCGCACTTGATAGGATAAGAGTAGCCCAAGAAGTCAGGTTCAAAGCTGAATCTGAGCTGGGACCTGCAAAGATCATTGTATACGGCCAGTGACTGGCGCAGGGTCACCTTTATTTCGTCCTGACCTATGGTGCCGGTATTGGCAAGATAACACTTGATCTTGTTACGCTTGATGATTTCATAAAAAAGCATCGCGTGTTCAAGCTTGTTCCCGCACATGAACGGATCAAGGAAAAAGACCCTCTTGAACTTTCCTGCTTCTTCAGGATTGCCACCGGAACTTTCAATAGACTCCCCGTATATGAACTGCATTGTGGCCTGCTCGGGAGTAAGCTTGTTTATGACGTTTATCAAAGGATTTCTGGTCAGAATAATAATGTTGTCAAGCTTATCAGCCTTCAAGGATAGACTTGCGATCTCTAGGTTTTTCCTGGTGACAATAGCGCGGCCATTGGCTGTCTTTGAAATGTCCTTGAAGTTGGGCATGTAAGGATATTGGGATATGGCCACATTTTCGAGGAATGCGTCCTTTGACTCAGCCGCCCTCAAAATTTCAGGCTGGCTCTCATCAAGGCCCTCTGTCTTCACATAAAGGCCATTTGCCTCAAAGGCCATATAACTACCATCGTAGCCAAGGGTTCCTCCGTCATCGCCAATCATCTCGGAGGATTCCTTGGGAAGCTTGGCAAACTTTCTGCAAAGAGTGGTAGTCTTACCGGTTGCGGTAAGACCTGAAACAGCGGTCACCACCTCTGTGAGTTCAGGACGTTCTGACTCAAGGTCATATATCCAAAGACGGTCACGCCTTGCGCCTGCATGGAGGAATATTCCGGTCTTGTCGATGGCCTTTACACGCCAGTCCTCAAACTGGAAGACTCCCTTTTTGCCCTCTCCGAGATAGACAGTGTTTCTGCAGATCTTTACCTGTTCCCCCCGTTTCTCTCCCATCCAAAGCCTTACTGTAATATCCTTGTCAACAAGCTTTTTGTTCTTGTTATTTTCAAAGGCCTCGTCAGTAAAATAGATAATGGTATAGGTGGGGTTCTCGACCACGCGGGCGCCGGGGGTATCGAAGAGAAGTTTCAAACCATATGCTATCTGGGCATAGGGCTCTGGGATCAGGAACCTAGCGGTTACTCCTTCTGTTCCGTCACCCACGATGGTATCCAAAGATATTACCCTTTCCCTGCTAAGGTATTCCACTGCCTCCAAGGCAAGCTGCTCTTCCTCTTCACCAAAGGGATGATCAATATTGTCAAGCGTATGGGGTTTTGAACGTGACATAGGTTCTGAATCTCCAGCCACAGAACCCATATGTGTCTGAATGACCCCTTCCTGACGAAGTACAAGCTCTTTCAACTCATCAAGGGTAAGTCCTTCAATCAGCCTACCTTCACGCTTGGCATCTTCATAAATCTTTTCCGCGGCCTTCTTGAAGTAATTAGTCATACTGCCTCCTTCACCTCTTTTCTATAGTGTCCACCTTGCCCGGCCTACCGTAGGCCGCTTTACAAGGTGGGCCGTAGGCCAGGAGGTAGCCTTATGTAGCTGTTTTCTTTGCTTCGGATTTAGCAGCTTGGTGATGACGGTCCGGCACACCTGTCCTGTCGTTACGAACAATGTTTTTTTTGTAAATATGAACCGTCACCTTTAAAGACTCCTTGCCAAGCTACTTCAGAGCGGTGAGAAATCCTGTTTACCATGCAAGGTAAACAAGCATTGCAGAAAATGGTGCATTTTGCAACTCGAAAAAATACCTTAACCGTTGTAAGCTACAAGGGCAAGCCCTTTTAAGCCATTTTGTGATATGATTTTTATTTTAAATCTACTAGTTATAAAAAATAATAGAAAATATGAGCCTTTTAAATTTTTTTTCAAATAAATGCTACCAATCCACCCTATTTTCCATATTTTTCAATTTTTTACTTCTTTTTCCCCATATTTCCAACTGCCTTGCCTTTGAAAAATTCACATTAGACGAAAAAAGGACCATATACGGCCAGACAAAGATCCACCATGTGCGTCCCAATGAAACCCTGCTGGACATTGCCAGGCATTTTGATCTCGGCTACAACCAAATAATCGCGGCAAATCCCGACATTGATCCTTGGTTGCCCCTGGAAAACACCCCTATCGTAATCCCAACATCCTTCATACTTCCCAGTGCTCACCTAACCGAAGGCATAGTGGTCAACATAGCGGAAATGCGACTTTATTATTTTGAAAATGTGGAAAATGGAAAGCGCCTCCTTTTCACCTGTCCGGTGGGCATAGGCAGAGAGGGCTATTCCACAGCCCTTGGCATATACACGGTAAGAAGCAAGGCAAAGGATCCTGTCTGGTATGTACCACCATCGGTCAGAAAAGAAGACCCTACACTTCCTAAACGCGTGGAGCCCGGACCAGACAATCCTCTTGGAGGCTACATCCTGCGTTTTTCAAGACTTTCCTATGGCATTCATGGAACCAACCGCCCCTGGGGCGTGGGACGCCGGGTCAGCCACGGCTGCATAAGGCTTTATCCTGAAGACATAGAACAACTCTTTCCCCTGGTGGACAAAGGCACCCTCATATTAATCACCTATGAGCCAATAAAAGTGGGGTGGGATGAAAACAGCTGTTGGATCCAGGTATATGACGATTTCAATAAAAAAGTGGAAGATCCGTTTTCTGAGGCACTACTGGGCCTTTCCCTCTGCAAGGAACGACTCGGCCCAATTAATATAGACCTTGCCGCGGTTAAAAAGGCCTTGAAAGACAAAAGCGGGATCCCGACCAAGGTAGCAGAAAAAAATAACTAGGTCTAAAAATTACTTGGTCAGGCTCTTCTCAAAAATACGCTCTGTTTTTCTGGCTGTATTTTCAGCCTGACTTGCCGCCTTGGCAGCCCGCTTCGTTGCAGCATCGGCTTTCTCAGCGGCACTGGCTGCGGCAGCGGCAGCCTGTTCAGCCTTTTGAGAAAGGGCTTCAAGGGATGAGGCTATTTTTTCTATACGCTCGCTTGCCGCCTCGGCTCGGGCAGCAGCCGCCTTTGCCTCTTCAGCGGCCTTTACCGCCTGCTGCATCATGCGTTTGTCTTCATCACTGGGACCACAGCCAGAAAGCGCTGACACCCCAATAAAACAGGCAGCAACACAAGCAGTAACCGCTGGCCATCTCCTTGACTGAACACCGAGAGCTTCAAAAATATCTGATCTGCGGAACATAACTACACCTTTCTAAAACATTGTACTCCAAGAGAAATGCTAGACTTCTTGTAAGTTATATAACAAGATTGGATTATCTAGGGCAAGGGGTTAAGACATGTTGCGTCAGACCAATCCAGAAATTTTACTGATTTTGGTAAAGATGTCTAATGGCTCTATTATCAGGCCGATGCATAACTAGAAATATAATCCGGGACAAAATCATGTTCCAAATTGTCACGTAACTGCTATTATAAATGTTGACGCCGGGCCGAGCCAATCTCATGACACCTGCCGTATTGTCAGGCGCTTGCAGTGATAATCCTTCCACTGCCTTGTCGCGGCTGCCACTATACAGGCTCGCGATTCATCCCGGCAAAAAATTATGAAGGGATAAAAAATGAAGTATCAAACAGACCTTTTATGGCCTGTAATGGCTTATATCTTGGGTTCAATCCCCTTTGGACTCATTATTGGAAAAATCAAAAGGGTAGATATCAGAAAAGTCGGAAGCGGAAACATTGGGGCGACCAATGTGGCAAGGACACTCGGGAAAAAATATGGTCTCGCGACCCTTATATTAGACATAGCCAAGGGAGTGATTCCCGTTGTCGCCTGCCGTATAATGATAACGGATGGGGCAAACCTGGATTTTTGGCTGGCAATGACAGGCTTTGCTGCCGTCGCCGGCCACTGTTACCCCATTTTCCTTGGCTTCAGGGGCGGCAAGGGAGTAGCGACGGCCGCGGGCACCTTTCTTGCCATCTGTCCTCTCGCCCTTGTGCCGGCCATATTACTCTTTGTGCTGATAGTGAAAAGATGGGGCTATGTATCCGCCGGCTCCCTTGCCACTGCCGCGTCAACTCCACTCTTTATTCACTTTATCTGCCACTCCCCCAGGATTGAGATCATGGCCTGGGCCATAGCAGCCGTAATATGGATAAAACACAAGGATAACATCAAAAGGCTTGCAAAAGGCGAAGAGAAAAGTTGGAAGAAGAAAAAAGTCAAAACTCAAGACCAAGGTCTTTGATCTTTCTGTGAAGGTGTCTCGGGGCAAGCCCTATGGCCTCAGCTGTCTTTTTCACATTCCCATTATTTTCGGCCAGTTTCTCCTTGAGATATTCCCTTTCAAACAGGGTCTTGGCCTCTCTAAAGTCATTGCAGGCCATCCATGAAGGCATCAGAATCCTGTTACTACCCCCATGACCCTCTTGACTCTTAAAAGGACGAAAAGAGCTCGGCAGATCATCTACCGTTATTTCAGGTCCCCGAGAAAGTATAACCAATCTTTCAACCATGTTCCTGAGTTCTCTAACATTCCCGGGCCAATCATACTGCTTGAGCGCGTCGATGACTCCTGGCCCTATGCCCTTGGCCAATTGTGAAACATTTGACGAAAACTCCTTTATAAAGGTCTCCACCAGGAGCGGAATATCCTCTTTTCGTTCCCGTAAAGGAGGGACTTCAATTGGAATGACATTCAGACGGTAAAAAAGATCCTCCCTAAAGGTCCCCTTTCTTATTTCTTCTTCGAGGTCCTTGTTAGTTGCGGCTATTATGCGCACATCGACCGAGATGGTCTTGCTGCCACCGACCCTTTCAAACCTCTGCTCCTGCAGTATGCGCAGAATCTTTGCCTGGGTCTTCAGACTCATGTCTCCTATTTCATCCAGGAAAAGGGTGCCGCCATTTGCGAGGTCAAATTTCCCCCTTTTCATGGTGGTCGCCCCTGTAAATGCCCCCTTTTCGTGGCCGAACAGTTCACTTTCTATGAGTTCTTCCGGTATGGCCGCACAATTAACCTCTATCATTGGCCTACTGTTGCGCTTGCTGAGCCGATGAATAGTCTGGGCTACAAGCTCCTTGCCAGTGCCATTTTCCCCCTGGATCAACACCCAGGCATCGGTGGGCGCAACAATGGCTATCTGCTCCTTGAGCCTGGTCATGGCCTGACTCTTTCCCACAAGCTCTTTCCTGACCTCGGCTTTCTGTTTCAGAAGTACGTTTTGTTCTTCAAGATCCTTGAACTTGAGACCGTTTTGAATGGAAAGGACCAGTTGTTCATAGGAAAGAGGCTTTTCAATGAAGTCGTGGGCCCCCAACTTGGTGGCCTTCACCGCGGTCTCTATGGTTCCATGGCCGGACATTATGATGACAGGGACAAAGGGCCACTCCTCTTTTATCTTCTTCAAGACATCTAACCCATCCATTCCGGGCATCCAGATATCAAGAAGGACCAAATCCGGAAGGTCAGAAGCCATGGTTCTTAGCGCGGACTCCCCATCAGGCGCCGTGGCTACGTCAAACCCCTCATCTTCCAAAATGTCTGTTACCGACTCTAAAATGGTCTCCTCGTCATCAACAACAAGAATCCTTTTTTTCAACATTTTGTGGAATTCCCCGTTAAACACACATAAAAGATCACTCTTCTGTTACTGGAAGAACAATAACAAATTTTGCACCCCTTGGGATATTTTCTTCAAGAACTATCCTGCCTCCATGATCAGACACAATGGAATTGACAATGGCAAGGCCTAGACCTGTTCCTCCCTTCCTTCTTGAAAAATATGGCTCAAACAGCCGTGGCTTGTCTTCAGGGGCTATCCCGACGCCGGTATCCGCAACTTCCAGGTATACCTCGTCCTTTGAGGCATCATGAAAGAGGGTGACCGAAACCTCGCCTCCTTCACCCAGTGAAGCCACCGCGTTATCCAGCAAATTCACTACGGCCCTCTTTATCTGATCCGGATCCACCATAATTTTGGGCAGATCTTTTGCGACATCAAGGGTGAATTCTATTTGTGGATGGGCCTCTCTGTACATTATCAGGACCTCTTCCATCAGCTCACCAAGATCGGTCAGACGCGGACGCAGGGCAGGCATCCGGGCAAAATTGGAAAATTCATTCACCAGTCGTTTCAGCTCTTCGACCTGGCTTATTATGGTGTTGGTGCAACGGTCAAAAACACCCTTTGACTCGTCATCCAACGCATTCATGTATTTTTTCCTGAGCCTTTGGGCGGAAAGCTGAATAGGAGTAAGAGGATTCTTGACCTCATGTGCTATACGCCTTGCCACCTCTCGCCAGGCAGCAAGACGCTGGATCTTCTCAAGCTCTGTAAGATCATCAAAGACGACAACCACGCCATGGATGCGCTCTTCAGGGTCCTTCAGGAGGGTAAAGCTCACCAGCAGGGACAGCACCCTGTCCCCCACGTCAAGTCGCATGGCCCTCTGGAGTGTCCCTCGAGACGAGCTGTTGAGATCCTTTCGTATAATTTCGAATTCCTCTGCCTGTTCTCCGGTAAGTATATCCTTGTAGGGTTTGCCAATGACCTCTTCAGCAGCAATGCCCAGGATATTTTCGGCAGACCGGTTGACAGTGGTGATTATGCCGTAACGGTTGATGGATATCACCCCGGCAGCTACGTTTTGAAGGATGATCTCGATGTAACGCTGCCGTCTTTCCAGCTCCTCGTAACTTAGCATCAATTGGCTGGACGCGTTCTCGGCCCTCTTTCTCGCCTCCTTAAGATCCTGGGTCATGGTATTGAAGGCCTTAACAAGGCTGCTCAGCTCATCCTTGCCATGCACCTCCAGGCTGAAGTCCAGATCCCCCTGGGCAATACGGTGTGTCGCGTCGGCCAGCATTTGAACCGGCTCCGTAATACCCTTGGCCAGCCGGAATCCGAGCCATATGGAGACGAACAGGATCAACAGGGTTATTAAAAAAAGATTTATAAGGACCGTGACCTTAATAGGATTCTGAAAAAGACGAAGCTGACGGTAGTCTTCGTATCCCGCCCGGATCTCATCAAGCAAGTGACCGATATTTTGAGGGATGAGATTACCGATGGCAAGAACGGCAACTATACGGGAATCCGATCCACGCAAGGGCCTCAAGATCCTGACAAGCTCTCCGTTTTCAAGGGAAACACTGTCAATCAGGGATTCTTTTCCATCAAACACCTGGTCTATGAGAGAAGGTGACAGGGCCGGAGGATCTCCAACAAGGGGAAGCCAGGTTTTTACAAAGAGCTCCTCGTTCCGGAAATTAATTATTTCTATGGAATGGATGGGTATTCCCACAGACAGGTTGGCTGGCCCTGATACCGATGAAGAAATTCCCGCCCATTGCCCTATGCACACCGTGTCGATGTGGGATGAGTCCGAAATACATTTAAGGCTTATGGAACGGCCAGCGTACTGAGCAGCATTCTGAAGCTGGGATATCCTCTCTTGATAAAAAGTGCGGCCGATCAATATGGCATCTTCAAGGGAAAGCTCAACCTTGGCGTCGAACCAGTAGTTCAAGCTGGTATTAAGAAACTGTAATGAAACGAAAAAAAGGGCGAGAGTCGGCAAAAGGGACAAAGAGACAAAGGCAATGACAAGCTTTGTCCTTAGTTTGGCCCCCAGGATATTTCTCTTGTCTTCAAAGATCAGCTTAACCAGGTTCCTAACGATAAGGAAAATCAGCAGGAGTATAAGTAAGATATTCAGATTGATAATGGAGAAGATGAGTATATTGCTGCCCAGGGGGAAAGGACCTTTTCCAGAGATAAGAAAATATTCGGCAAGGGATAGCAGGGCCACCAGAAACGCGGCCACTGTCATAATAATGCGCTCCCTCTTTCTTTTTCTCGCCTCACTAATATTCATAAGTTACTCATGATCAATAGGTGAAACGTATCTCCCGCCAGTCTGTCTCAAATCCCCACTTGGGGAAAATACGCATCAGCCTTTCAAAAGGCAGGGTTGAGCTGGCCTGTTCGGCACTGGCCCTTACCCTGAGTACATACATCTTTCCCCGGACCAGGCGCGCAAGCGGCATTATTGCCACGTCATTTATCTGAAATGCCTCCTTTGACGCCTCCTCCAGGTTACGCACACTGACGATCCTGGGTATCTGTGGCCCAAAACTCACCCGGTATTCACCCTTGAGACTGTCAAAAGAAACAACACGGGTCACCGTTTTTCTTACAATTCGCTTTCGCTTGAACAGACGGTCTATCAGAAGCTCGACATCAAAAATATACTTTATAGACACACCACTCCTGAGAGAATCCAAGACCTCGGGTGTGAAGCCATTTTCAAGAGAAAAATATGCAAGGAGCATGTCCTGAGAATTGGAAACCGCAAGCTCGCTAATGCTTGGAGTAGGGCCCGCTTCCAGTATATATGGATCCCCACCGGCCTGAATGTGGGCAGGCAGCAAAATATTTGAAAGCAGAAAAAAAAATAAAATGATTTTATATTTCAAAAAGTTAAACCTTGTCACTATAACTATTGACAAACTCGTTTTAAAGTGTAAAGTAGCTTCCGTTTTTGACTTTGCAGGACATTAATTAGTTAAAGTACAAAACGCAACAACCTGCTTAAGAAAAATAAGGAGTTGACATAGCAACAAGAAAGATTTAATATAGAGTCATAATCATTAAAAAAATAAAGTTTCCCCTGCTGGTCCCTCTGTACCATCTCCAACAAAGACGACCAACATACCCACCTCCATCCTTCTTTGTGCCAGCAGGGGATTTTTTTTGTCAACATGGTTATCATTCAATCAATTATCCGGGATTATCTTTCAAGAAGTAAGTAGAGTTCGCCTGGATATTTCATTTTTCCTGCTATAAGTCCCGCGTTTTCCCCTTCTCCTATGTAAAGATCGATTCTGTTTAATCCTTTTATGGCGCTGCCCTTGTCCTGATTCATCACCAAAGAGGAAAAATCTAACATTCCTCCTCCTGCCTGGGGCAAGACTGTTTTCAGAAGAAAAATGGCACCGGGTGGATAGTAGACATGATCCAAAGCCACAGAATGCATGGGAGTAAGGACCTCGCCAAGGCTTCCTATGGGACCTTCTTTTTCCCATTTGAAAAAAATGTATCTTGGGTTAACACAAAGGGCCTGCTTAAAAAGTTCAGGATTTTCCCTGGCCCATTTCTCTATGGCCGGCCAATCAAGGCCATTCTTATCGAGATAACCCTTTTCAATGAGCCACCTTCCTATACTGCGATAGGGATGACCGTTAGAAGCCGCATGATGTACATATCTTTTTTCTCCGTCTGGAAAAATCAAAAGTCCAGAGCCCTGTATATGCAAAGCCAACCCCTCTACCGAAGAAGATAGCCATGCCAAGACAGGGGCTCCTTTTAACCTATTGCAAAAGTCAATCTCTTTTCTCGTGTAAAAGGGTACAACTCTGCCGCTCTCGATCCGGCCTACAAGGAATCGATCCGGAAGATCCGGATCAAAATCGTTAATCCTGATCTTGACAAGGTTACGGGGCAGGCCATAAAGCGGATATGAAAACCTGTCATTCTTGATGTAAGAAGCCCGAAGTTCAGGCTGAAAATAACCTGTAACCAGCAGACGCCTTTCCATGTTCTCATGGTTCAGGGAAAGGATGTAGGGCTGAAACCGCTCTTTTAGCAGCCTTTCAAAATCCTTTGAGTCCTTGCTTTCAGATATTGTCCTTTTTAAAAGGACCAGGCTCTTTCTTATCTCATCAAAGGAGACGATTCTGTTCCACTGATAACCCGGACGCGACCTTGGTTTTTTATCGAGATAATGGAGGGATGCGTCTACCGCCCTTTCCAGTGACTTACGCCTGGAGAAAGGCTCCAGTTTCATCTGGACATCCCCCCACTCTACCCTTCTGAGAACCAATTTCGTTTTTTCGGGCTTCTTGGGCCGTTCAGGAACAGGCAAATAGGGAACACACCATGATAGCAGGAAAAAGGTTAACAGCCAGATTAATAAAAGCGACTTGCCGCGCATAGGATTCAGGAATTAAAGACCCGTGGCTTTCACCTGTCTTTTTACCGCCTCAATACTCTGTCCAAGGGCGGCCTTCTCCTCCTCGGTAAGTGAAAATTCAACAATGCGCTCGACGCCATTAGCCCCAAGGATGACAGGAACCCCGAGGAACACCCCGCTTATGCCAAACTCCCCTTCCAGGTAAGCGGCGCATGGCAAAACCCTTTTCTGATCCTTGAGGATAGATTCCGCCATCTCCACCGCTGCGAGACCGGGTGTAGAAAAAGCGCTTCCAGTCTTGAGATGCTGCACAATCTCGGCCCCTCCATGCTGGGTCCGGTGAACTATTTCGGCTATCTCCTCTTCAGACAAAAGATCCTTCAAGGGCACTCCGCCAACACTGGCCAGCCGTGTGAGGGGAAGCATGTTGTCTCCGTGGATACCCATCACAAGAGCCGTGACATCGCTCGGTGCCACCCCAAGGGCCTGGGCTATAAATGTGCGGTACCTCGCGGAATCCAAGACCCCCGCCATTCCAACCACCCGCTGTTTTGGGAAACCGGAAATCTTGAATACGGTATAGACCATGGCGTCTATTGGATTGGTAACGACAACCAGACACGCGTCGGGTGAGTATTTAACGACCTGCTCTGTCACTGAGCTTACGATCTGGACATTCTTCTCAAGAAGGTCCTCCCGGCTCATTCCTGGTTTTCTGGCCAATCCGGCCGTAATAATGACCACATCAGAGCCGGCTGTATCCTTGTAATCATTTGTGCCAAATACTCGTCCGGTAAAACCACAAAGAGGCGCCGCCTGGGCAAGATCAAGCCCTTTGCCCTGAGGAAGGCCCTCCACAACATCGATTAACACGATCTCCTGAGCGATGGAGCGGCTCACCGCCCACTGGGCCGCAGAGGTACCTACTGCCCCAGCACCCACTATGGTAAGCTTTTTGTTCTGATTCATACTAAAAGAATTCCTTTCTAATGAACTTTTTTATTTTTATTAAATCCTATATGTTAACCGGATCTCATAATAACAGGGGAATAATAAAAACAGAAGTTTTGCATAAAAGACACTCCAGGGCTATACTCCTTTCATCTTATGTCATACAGGAATCTTAACAAGATTGAAATTGATCTTACCGCCCTCAGGTTCAATCTGAGGAGTCTGAAAAAACGGCTCCCTACTGCAAGGGCCGGAATTATAGCAGTAGTGAAATCCGACGCGTACGGACATGGAATCACCCAGATAAGCCGTGTCCTGGAAAAGGAGGGCGTTTGGGGATTCGGCATATCCGAACTCGAAGAGGCTGCCGTACTGAGAAAAAATGGCATAACATCCCCCATCCTCCTGCTTTCCGGGCTTTTCCCGGGAGGAGAAAAGGATGCCTTCGACTTAAAGGTGACCGTCGGGGTAACTGATAGACAGACCCTTGCTCTTCTTGAAAAAGAGGGTCAAAGGCGCAACGAAATTTTAGATATCCATCTAAAGGTTGACACAGGTATGTCCCGTCTGGGTTTTACTCCCGAGCAACTACTTGAGACCATAGTGGACAGGAAGACATGGCCTCATTTAAACTTTACAGGACTCTACTCCCATCTTTCCTCTGCCGACGAGCCCGATGATCCCTTCAACCAGATGCAGCTTTGCGCCTTCAGGAAAATCGTACAGGAAGTAAGGGAAACAGGCTGGAGGCCCAGGATTATCCATCTGGCCAACTCGGCGGGAACGATTCATTTTCCGGATGACCATTACGATGCCGTCAGGCCAGGCCTGAGCCTTTACGGGGCGTATCCTGGCGAAAAAAGCAGAAATTGCATAACACTAAAGCCTGTCATGCGATTTTCGAGTCGTGTCATAGCAGTCCGGACTCTTCCGCCAGGCACATCCGTGGGCTATGGCCACGCGTTTACCACACCAGGTAAGTCCAAGATAGCCATCCTGCCTGTGGGATATGATGATGGTTATGTGAGAGCGCTTTCCAAAAAGGCAGAGGTCCTCATACAGGGGCGGCGATGCCCGGTCATTGGGAATATATGCATGAAGGCGCTCATGGTGGACGTGTCAAAGCTCGATACCGTTAAACCTGGAGATGAGGCAGTGCTTCTTGGTTCCCAACAAAAAGATAACATTTCCATTGAAGAACTTTCAAAATGGGCTTCCACTATAAGCTATGAATTACTATGTTTGCTTGGAAGTAGAAACACGAAGATTTTTAAAGGAGATTAACCTATGTTTGGCATAGGTATTCCAGAGCTGCTATTCATACTGGCCCTCGCACTTATAGTTCTGGGCCCTGAGAAACTTCCGACGGTGGCCAAACAGTTGGCACGGTTCGTGGGAGACCTTAAAAGGGCCGCCGATGAATTCAAGGAGCAGATTGACCTTGAAAGCCTGAAGGATGTGGGGGACTTGAAGCCCTGGGAACAGGAGGAGGAAAATGAAGATAACTCCGCTAAGGAGGAATTTTCAAAAAAAATAGAGGCCCTTGAACAGACAGCCAAAAAACTCGATATAGATCAGAAAGACCGAATCCCTGGCGGAGTCGGGCCTGAATGGAAAATAGCCAAGCAGGAAGAAAAAGAGGCAAACGAAGAAGAAACTCTGGAAAAAGACGAAAAAGAAGACCCAGATAACGCGCCTGAGGAAAAACCAGGTGACAACCCTCCGACCTAACGTTTTCTGTTATGTCTTTTAACCTAGCCCCCTTCCAGACACACCTTAAGGAATTGAGACACAGGCTGATAGTATGCTTTTCAAGCATCGCAGTGGCCTTTGTGATATGCTACATATTTTCAAAACCCATAATATCCCTTCTATTCTATCCCGTAATCCAGGCACTGCCGTCTGATACGAGCCTTGTGTTCACGGCTCTTCCTGAAGGATTCATGGCCCATCTCAAGGTGGCCTTCTGGAGCGGGATTATACTTTCCACCCCAGTAATCCTGTACCAGATATGGGCATTCGTTGCCCCCGGACTTTACTCGCATGAAAAACGGGTAGCGAGAAAATTTCTCTTTTGGGGTATTGGGCTCTTTATTGCCGGTGCACTTTTTGGGTATTGGGGAGTCATGCCCGTGGTCTTGTCGATAACCCTTGGTTTTGTGAGCCAGGGGCTTGAAGCCATGCCACGGCTTCAAAACTATCTCCTTTTCGTACTAAAAACCCTCTTTACTTTCGGGATAATATTTGAAATCCCCTTCCTCATGGCCATAGCGGGGAAAACAGGGCTGGTCTCCAGGGGATATTTCAAAAAAAACAGGAAGTTCGCCTACATCCTCCTCTACCTTCTCTCTGTAATCCTAGTCCCCACGGATTTGTTCTCCCAAGCACTGCTTTTTTTACCCCTCGCAGCCATGTATGAAATCGGATCAAGACTTTCTGAGTGGCTCACATCCCCCAAAAAAGAAAAAGAGAAATGAGAAGATATGACCCCGCAAATCCGAAAGGGCATAAAAAAACCGATGCACCTGAAAGGCCCCTAAAAAACAGGATTCTTCGCTTGTGCGGAACAATCCTGCTACCTGTTCTCTTCGCCTTATGGATGCAAGGTTGCGCCCCATCCATCCAACGGCCCCAAATCGTCACCAAACTCTCTTCACAGGACCTAAAAAACAATTTTATACATTACTCCGAAGCGGTAACAGGATTGAAGGCAAAATGCCGAATACAGGTTACCTTTAAAGGCAAGACGGAACCCAGTGTACGGGGCATTATGTTTTGGAAAAGGACAAAAAATGGCCCTGTTTTCAGGATTTCGGGATATGGCCCATTTGGCATGTCTTTATTTGAATGCATAATAAAAAACAATATCATTTATCTTTTTATTCCCTCCCATAAAAGGGTCTACGTAGGTAATCTGGCCCGCTTGCAAGGGGAAAACCAATCCGATGTTTCATTTAATCCTGAAAAAATAAACCTAGTTTTGGCCCCCTGGAGCCTCATCACAGGGGAAAACGTAAAAATAGAGGAAAACACAGGCGGATGTCCAGAAGCAAAACCGCAACGGGGAAAAAGTATATGTTTGGTTAAAACGGAAAACAGTGATGTTATAAGCGCTTGCTTTGAGAAAGAATCCCTTTCCCCCATTTGTCTGAAGACTGGGGAAGCAAGAGTGGATTTTTCAAAGATCGCCCATTTAAACCCGGGAGTCAATTATCCAGCCCATTTTAAAATTACATTTCACGAGCTACCCGTTGAGCTTTCTATTCGGCTTAAAGCCATTGACCTGGGATTTGTCAATGAAGAGAAAGACGTATTTAACACCCGATCACTGCAGGACATCCCACATTGGCCAATCAGATCACTTCTCGATCTGTAGGCTTTTTGGGGCAAGGCGCAAGGAGGCGAGAAAACGCGGTGTATATTGTACGCACATGAACACTTTTGGCGACGAGCAATGCCGCCATGACCCAAAAAAGAGTCATTTCTGGATAGATCATTGACTAAACCCATTGCGGATTAAGAGGAAGGCCATGCCTAGAATCGAAGCATTTGAAAATTACAGTAATGAATATGACGAGTGGTTCATAAAAAACAAGGATAAATACCAGTTGGAGCTGGAGTGCATAAAACCATTTATTCCCAAAGAAGCACACGGTGTAGAAGTCGGCGTGGGCTCTGGGAAATTCGCGTATCCGCTGGGGATTAAAATTGGTGTGGAACCTTCCAGGACCATGGCCAAAAAGGCGCGTGAGCTGGGTATTACAGTTTATGACGCCATAGCGGAAGAGTTGCCCTTTCCAGATCAATCCTTTGATTTTGTCCTGATGGTTACGACGATATGTTTTGTCGATGATATCCTAAAGGCTTTCAGGGAAGCAAACAGGATCTTAAGACAAGACGGTTTTATTGTCATAGGTTTTGTCGACAAGGAAAGTAATTTGGGCCGGCAGTACCTAAAGAGAAAAGACAAAAGTAAATTTTATAGAGAAGCAACATTTTATTCAGCCAATAGCGTGCTTGAATACTTAAAAAAGGCGGGATTCGGTAACTTTGAAACAAGACAAACGCTGCTACCGGAGGAAAAAGGGCTCGCCATTATTGATGGTTATGGTAAAGGCGGTTTCGTTGCAATCAAGGCGACTAAACTTTTACAGGCATAAACCGGATTAACAAGCCGAAAGCTTTTTGTTCATGAGATAGACGAACCGCTCATCAATTTAGGCACCTATCATCCGGGCTGGCCCCGCCCCAGGTGTGCAGCAACATTCCAGTAATTGCCATCTCAAACTCCTGTTATACAAATTCGGGCTTTTCTCCTTTGGTACTACCGCCACTCTATTACCCTTCTGTCCCACACCGATCGTGCGCCTGTTTGGACCTGCCCCTTGACAGATTGCCTCCTTTTAGTAACATTTTTTGCGATTTTGTGTTATTGAAAAGGAGCTCACAAATGAAACGACCTTTATTGATCGCGTGGATAATGGCTGGCCTGGGACTGCTTTTTTCGAATGTCACCTTTGCCGAGGAAACATTTGAACTTCCAGAGATCACTGTAACCGCTACCAGGACGACAACCGAAGTGAATCAGGCCCCTGCAAGTGTATCAATCATTACCAAAAAGGACATGGAAAAAAGGAATCTTACTACCATAGACGAGGCATTGAAAAACGAAGCAGGTGTCTATGTCCATCGCCGCAAAGGGCTTATGGACGTAGTCGCTTCTGTGACCTTAAGGGGGCTGGCAAACCAAAAACGTACCCTGATCCTCCTTGATGGGATTCCACTCAATGAT
>CAZUIH010000046.1:0-1906 GCA_964620365.1 uncultured Desulfobacterales bacterium
AAAAGAAAGCGATGATTGAAGGAAAAGGCTCCGGAGGTAGGTAGTGGATTCCTTGAAAAAAACGCTCAGGGAGCTTGTAACAAGACTCAGCAAGAGTCTTGAAGGTACTGCTTTCAAGAAGTGGTTCGACGGCCTTGGCAGCGAACGCCGCTCCAGGATCGTCAAGGCTTTCTCGCTCGTGATCACTTTGACTCTTATCTGGTGGCTTAGCGGGGTTTGGGATGAATCAGACAAGCAGGACAAACTCGAGAAGTTGCCTGAAGTGCAAACAGAAGAAGTTGAGCTGGGTCTTGATGAAAGCGTGATGACCGAAAGCTGGCTTGAGAAGGCATCAAAGCAGGTGACAAAAAATACTGAAACCATCAAGGACGTTCAGCATGATATTTCCGACATAAAGACGATGTTCGGTGAAATCAAGGAGATGTTGGCGAAAAGGCCTGCCCCCGCAGTGTACGAAGTTGAAGGAAAGAAAAAGGGGTTAGGCGTAAACGGAACTTCGGAAGACGCCCTTCTTGGCGAGAAATCCGAAAAAGTCAAGTCGGAGGTGAAGGTTGCCTACAAGGAAGCAAGATTACCTCAACCTCGGCCAATATCTGTACCTGCTTCCAGGACACAGGGGGCACAGGGGACACAAGGAAAAGATGGTGGAGGTAGAATCGGCAACAAGCAGATGGCTGTTCCACCAATAGATCTCATCCATGTGAACATAGATGATCTGCCAGCGTTTGAGGGAGACCAGGGAAAGGCGAGGCAACTTGAAGATCAGTGGTTGGTGCCTGCCGGTTCGTTTGTGAAGGTGACTGTGCTGACAGGTGTCAATGCTCCGACAGGCATGAAGGCAAAGGGGCAGCCGCAACCAGTTTTGCTGAAGATCCAGGATAGGGCTGTTCTGCCCAACCGAACAAAAGTGAACGTGAAGGGCTGTTTTGTTGTGGGGGAGGCGTATGGAGAGTTGGCTTCGGAGAGGGCTTATGTCCGTGTTAGCAAGATTTCCTGTATCACCAATGACGACGAGGTGATCCAGCAGAACATCGCCGGTTACGTCGTGGACATGGATGGGACGATCGGCCTGCGTGGACGTATCGTATCCAGGAGGGGGCTGTTCCTGGCACGCAGCCTTGTTGCAAATTTCATAGAGGGTGTTGCCAGGGCATTTCGTACCAGCCTTACCAACGTATCAGTTACGCCACTTGGCGGTTCCATTCAGTCCTACAGCACCGGAGATGCTTTCAAGATAGGCATAGGAGAAGGTATAGCAAAATCGGTCGAGGATCTTGCAAAAATGTACCGCGAGCTGGCACAGGAAACTTTTCCAGTTATAGAGGTGGGAGCTGGCAGGATGGGCCATCTTGTTTTGACCGACAAATTGCTGCTTGAAGCGAAAGTGAAATTACCTTGAGGTTTTTTTAAAAAATCGCCGGAATTGGCTGGATTTTTACAAAAAATCGCTATTTACAATTTTTGAGGCGGTGGAAAACTTAAAATACGTGATCCATTTTGGATCCAAAAAATTTTTTCAGGAGGTGTTTTTTTATGAAGCATTTGTCGGTTGGAAAGATGTGGTTTACGCCCCTTGTGGCCTTTTGTCTTTGCTTGGCTGCGTGGTCTTTTACAGTATACGTGGATGGCCACTGGGACAAGGCACAGGCATTTACCGCCTCGTCCGCAAATTGCCAGGATGATCAGTATGGGTCTGATGCCTCGTCTGACGCTAATGCCATTTCCGACATCTACTGCACCGTCCGCAACCTGGCAACCGGCCGTGGTGGCAAAATGGCAGGCATAAGCCTGATAGCCTTCGGGTTCATCCGCACTATCCAGGGCAGTTCTGCGATTGCTGCCGCAATTCCCTTCCTTATAGCTATTGGTCTGGCCCAGTCTGAAGGTTTGGCAGATCTCGCAGGCT
>CAZUIH010000046.1:2006-16259 GCA_964620365.1 uncultured Desulfobacterales bacterium
CCTGTTCCTGGATAGAGGGGTAGAGGCAAGGCGTGGTAACACATGGAAAAGAGTTGGTTGCCCCAAAAGATCGGTAGTTGGCCTCAGTTCTTGTGGTGGGAACTGGACGAAGTGCTTCCGGTAATTGGTGGAATATCCATGTTCGTTCTGAAACATGGGTGGTACTGGATACCGATTAGCGTATTGGTGTCCTATGGGTATATCAGGATTTTCAAAAAAGGAGAGGTTAATTTCAATTTGGCAGATTGGTGTTTTGGGTTGGGGGTATTTGATCTCAAGAGTTTGCCTTTGGGGACTTCCAGGAGGATGAGGCAGTGAGTATTGGGCATGAAGCCGAGGAGAAAGTCCAGGGCTTGCTTTCCCGGTTAATAGTTGCCGGGGGCTCCGATGTCCATTTTGATCCCAGTAATAACGGAACCGTATCCGTTAAATTCCGCATAAATGGCGTCCTGGTAGAGGTGGACCGTATTCCGGTGAGGGAATACCGGTACATGGAGACGTGGATCAAGGGCAAATCCGCCATCCCCAAGCAGGAGAAGAAGAACTGGGACGGCAGGCTCGACTTCAGGGCAAACGGAACTCACAGATCCTTTCGTGTCGCCACTTCCTGGGCTCCGGTAGGGGACGCATCGAAAATCACCATGAGGTTGCTGCCGGAGGACATAGGAAAGGTCCCATTGGAAAGACTGGGTTTTTTCCAGGAGGACCTGAACGCCCTGCTCACGGCTTTGAATTCTGCCACAGGAATAATCATAGTTTCCGGACCTACTGGATCGGGGAAGACCACGACGCTTTATTCTGCCATGTCCTATGTGAGGGACAGGCACGTTTTGACCATCGAGGATCCGATAGAGGCTCCCATGGAGGGAGTGAACCAGTTGGAGGTGAGGGCTGGGGTAGCGTCCTTTCATGACCACATGAAGGCAGCGGTCCGGCATGATCCCGATGTAATCCTCGTTGGCGAGATAAGGGACGGAGAGACTGCATCGGTAGCGGTTTCGGCGGCACTTTCAGGCCATCTTGTGCTTGGTACGGTACATGCCAATTCTGGCCTGGTCACGGTTACCAGGATGGCTGATCTTGGAGCGGATGTTTACAACCTGGCATTTTCACTTCGTATTTCCACGGCCCAGCGCCTTTTGCCTGCCTTGTGTCCAGAGTGCCGGCAGAACATTCCGTTGTCGGATCACCTGGCATGGGCGCTCAAGCGGTTTGCCAAGAATATCAGGATCCCGTCAGAAAACTGGACGGCAGAGGGATGCGACTATTGTAACGGCACAGGAGTGTCGGGGAGGGTGATGGTTTATGAACTTTTTGCCTTTGACGAAGAAGACAGGGCATTGATCTACGACACGCTCAAAAAACGGTTGCCGTTTGAAGATCAGATGAAAAGACATTTTCAGAAAAAATATGGGACCATGACACTCCTGGAAAGAGCAATTGAGCGGGCTCGAAAAGGAGATGTCTCCCTGGAAAGCGTTTTGAGATATTGCCTGTGAAAAGAGGGATTTGTAAATTAATTGTCAGGAATATCTTAGGAATTTGGAGGTGGGTATGAAAAGAGTTTTTTTTCCTTGCTTGTTGTTTTTGGCGGTTTTGATGGTTGGCGGTTGTGCTCAGACCATGAAGGCAATAGAGCATGCGAAGATGACCACCAACGTCAAGATGTCCGAAACTTTTTTTCTGGATCCTGAACAGCTCGTCAAAAATCGGAAGGTGTACGTTCGTGTGACCAACACGTCTCAACTTCCAAACATAACCTTTGCTGATGATTTGATGGCGAGATTAAGGGCCAAGGGATACGAGATCACGGCCAATCCGTCCGAGGCAGGTTATCTTGTTCAGGCCAATGTGCTTTACATGGATTACCAGCGGGAGGGGTCTCTGACAGCAGACGGTATGCTGGCCGGAGGCTTTGGTGGCGCAGTGACAGCAGCAGCCATGAGCAGGGGCAATAAAACAGCCGCTGTAGCTGCCGCTGCTGCTGGTGTGGTAGGCAGTCTGGCTGGAGCAGCTATTGGGGCTGTTGTGCATGTAGACACCTTCATCGGCACTGTTGACGTACAAATCAAAGAGAGGGTTCAGGGTGGTGTAACTGGAGAGATGGTAACCGAGACAAAACAGGGTAGCTCTGCCACTCTGAAAACCACTAGAAAGGTGAAATCCGACTTCCAGATATACCAGACTCGCATAGTGGCCACTGCAACCCGTACCAACATAAACAAGGAAGAGGCGTCAATGGTTCTCTCACAAGAATTCGCAAGACAAATAGCAGGATTGTTTTAACAACCCCGCTTCGTTCGAAGGGCGGAGCCTGGGGGAAACCCCAGGCTCTTCCTGGGCCTGAAAGTCGGAATTTCCGCACTTAGGAGGTTATAGTGAAAAAAGCTAAAAATTTTCTTGCATTGATGCTTGCAACCATTCTTGTAACTGGATGCGGAACCGTGGGCAGGGGACTTGATCCATATTACCAGGATTTTTCTTGTCCCAAGGGAGAAGGTTTTTCCTGTATGTCGGTAGAGGATGCCTATGAGCTTACCGAAAGGGGACAGTTTTCAAATCATTATCAGCAGATGCAGACTCCTGGATTCTCAGAACCAGCAAATAGTGGTGTGAGTTGGAAGGGAGTAGCCCTGGGCACCCTTGGAGGGGCAGCCGTTGGAGCTGGTATTGGTGCCCTTATGGGAGATAGTGACAAGGAGAAAATGGTCAAACATACTCTTCCTGGCGGAGGATCCTGGTATGAAATCGTTAAAAAGGATGGAAACAAGGTTACTACGGCATTAATAGGAGCGGCAGTTGGGGGCGGAACCGGAGCGGTTCTTTCATATCTTGTTTCAAAGATGATAACGGCCAAAAGAACCGTATCCCAGGATGAATATGCGAGGCTTCAAAGGCTGGCTGACAAGTACCACAAGTGCATAGGAGACGCTGCCAGGCTTGAAAAGAAAAAGGGGTCAAGGACAGCGGCAATGGCAGCGGAAAAGTGTTCGGCACTTTTAGCAAGCGTTCCAGGAATTAATCTCTTCAAGAGTGAACAAATTTCTACTGCGTTCAAGTTGAAGATGGACAGGGAGAACGAGGTGAAGAAGGAACTGGCAAGATTGTCAGGCAGTAAGAATGTAATCCCTCTTAGAACGCCTCCGAAGGTAGCCAGTGTGCTGATTACGCCTTGGGTTGATGAAAAGGATGTTCTCCACCAGGGTGAAAAGATATTCGTGGTCCTTGATTCAGGACGATGGATTATGCCTCAGAGACGGGAAGAATCAGGGGCAGCCAGGATTGTTGATCCTTTAAGAGGAGGTAGATAAATGCCTTTAACCCGTGCCGAATTTGAAAAAACGATGGGGCTTCGGACTGACAGCCTTTCTGATTACCTGACCTACGAGGCGTATGACAGTAATCATGGAGCGTTTGTTTGTTTTAACAAGGACGACTCCTACGTGGGATACATGTTCGAGTGTTCACCGGTGGTTTTTGCAGGCGAGGAACAGCACCAGGCGATGCTGCATGTTATCAACTCCAATATCCCGGAGGATTCGGTCCTCCAGTTCATTCTCTTTGCTGATCCTAGAGTGGAACGAATACTGAATGTTTTCAAGTATCTGCGGGATGAACAGCCTACTCACAAACGTATCGGTGAAATACTTGTTCAAGAGGGGGCGCTTACAGAAGAACAGCTTGAAGAAATTCTGAAAGCCAGGGAATCTTTTAAAACTCACAAGTTTGGAGAAATTGCAGAAACTCTTGGCTTTATTGATCGTCTGGATATCAGGAAATATCTGGAAAAACAAAAAGGCATTTCAAGTGTCTGGGCGGAAAAGTATGCTGACTTTGTTCTGAGACACACGGAAGAAGGGTTTTTCAAGGATGTTCCAGTACCTGTCCGGAACTTTCGTTTCTTTATCTGCATAAAAGTGCCGACGAAAGACCACGCAGACACCCTTGAAAAGCTGTCACCGGCCATTGAGGATATCAGGTCCACTCTCCAGACCAGCTATTTCAATCCACAACAACTGGGACCGGAAGGTCTTGTCGATGTCCTGGGATGGATGCTTGGACCAGGTTCTGAATATGTTAAGGACTATCCTGAGCCTGGTTCTCTGGATCCTTATCGCCCTATATCTGATCACATCATACCAAATGATTTCGGACTGGAATGGCGTCCATCTTTTTTTGGATGCAAGTTGGTGATAAGGGATCGTCACCTTACTGTGATGTCTGTCAAGGAGTTACCAAAGTATGTGTCACTCATGGATTGTATAAATTTCGCGGGTGATACCATGAACCATAACCTCAAGCAGGTTAAATGTCCTTTTTTTATCACCTTGACGCTTTTCAAAAAGTCTGCCAATCTGTCCGTTTCCTTCTGGGCTGAGCATGTTTTCATTCAAAAACCCAGTGAAGGCACTGCTGGTATCAAGGTGCAATCCAAGCAGAAAGAGGCCGACAGGGCCATGCAGGAGATAGAGGAGAAGCACGAGATTTTCTACCCCTTTATGATGAATGTGGTGCTTTATTCCCGTGATGAGAAGACAAGAGAGAAAGATGCCGCCAACATGAGAGATTTGTGGAAAAAACAGCATTTTGTGCTGAAAGAAGAGGCTCTTTTCCCGATTGCATACTTTCTTCTTTCCCTGCCACTCGGGATGAGGCTTAACAAGAGTGTCAAAAAGTTTTTGTCCAGGAAAAGAGCTGTGGCTCCCGCGAGTTCCATAGCAACCCTGGTGCCGATGCAGGCAGACTGGAAAGGGGTTGGCCGGACGCCCGCAATGACTTTTGTAAGCCGCAGGGGGCAGGCAATGATTTTTGATCTTTTTACCGGTTCGGATACCAACTATAACGCAGTGATTTATGCGGAGTCAGGAGCCGGAAAGTCGTTTTTTACAAATTACTTGCTTACATGCTATCACGGTCTCAAGACCAAACAATGGGTTATAGATATAGGCCGCTCATACAAGAAAATTTGCAAATTTCTTGGAGGACGTTTTATTGAATTCACTTTCAATTCAGACATCTGTCTGAATCCATTCACCAACACAACTTCATTGGACGAATCCCTTGATTCATTGACATCATTGATAGAAAGAATGGCCAAACCCAGGACAGGATGCAATGAGACGGAGTACATGGCCATAAAGGAAGCCGTTATTATGGCCTGGGACAAGTACGGCCAGGATGCGACTATAACCACGGTGGCGGACATCCTTGCGTCACGGGGTACAGAAAAAGGTAAAGAGATAGCTTTTCTGCTGTCGGATTATATTACCGGGGGAATCTATGCCAGGTGGTTCGACGGGCCTGCCAATATAAATCTCGCCTCTGATGATTTAATCGTACTGGAATTGGAAGAAATAGCTGCCAATACCAATCTCCGGAATGTGATCCTGATGCTGTTAATGTACCAAATACAGGAAACTGCTTACCTGGGAGACAGAACAAGGAAAAAAATAGTGCTGATTGATGAGGCATGGCAATTTTTCAATGATGAGCACAGCGGGATGTCCAGGTTTATTGAACATGGATTCAGGCGATTCCGGAAATACAATGGTTCTTTCATAGTGATCACCCAGGGGTTAGATGATTTTTACAATGAGAATGCAGTCAGCCAGGCTATAGTGAACAATTCCGCCCACCAGATAATTATGCGGCAGAAACCGGAAACCATAGAAATGCTTGTGGATCAGAAAAAGCTCTCCTTGTCGGATGGATTGAAGGAATACCTCAAAAGCATACATACTGTGAAAGGTAAATACAGCGAATTTTATATTCGCAGTGGAGCCGGAACTGGTGGAATAGGCAGGCTTTTCGTTGACGATTTCACCTATGCGCTATTCAATACCGACGGAGAGAAGGTTCAGTACATTGAGAACCTTATCAAGCAGGGATATTCTCTGGTCGAAGCTATAAATGAAGCTATCAGAACCAACTATGGCGGAATGGCGGATAGTGTAAAGGGAACCGGAAATCCGCAAGATGAAACCCTTGACCGCCTTCTGGAAGTAACAAGAGAAGCCTTCGAGAAAACCCCTCCCGAGTTGCGCCACGAACTGTTTTGTTCGATCCACAGGTCTATTCTTTCCCACTACAACTGGTACGAGATGAAAAGGGAAAACGAAAAAGATCATCTCAAGCGAATTGGAATGCTGTGATATGGACGTGCAGACTTTTTTTAAGAGATTCAGGAAAGGACTCATACTTTTTGTTGGACTCAACCTCGTCGTTACAGGCTTGTCGATGCTCATACCGTATCGACTGGCCATTCAAATGTCTGACAGCATCAAATGTCGCATTGTGGCCTGGAAACCAGTGGATTCATATATACCAGCCAAGAACGATCTGGTAATTTTTAAACCGGGATCAGGATATGGTCCGTTAGGGCCTGACATCGAAAATAAACTTTTCATTAAGTGGGTGAAAGGCATCCCTGGTGATTACCTGTCATGCAGTCCACTGGCAGGCTGTTTTGTCAACGGCAAGCCCGTAGGAAGCGTTATTCCAAACGATAAAATTTCATCAACCTACACCTACCAGGGCTACATTCCCGACGGCTGGTTTGCTCCTTTCGGCGAGGTAGAGCGATCTTACGACACCCGTTTTGGTGGCCTGGTGTCCACCAACCAGGTAGTTGGAGTAGCGATAGGGTGTATTTGATGCCAGATACACTGTTTGTTGTTCAGCTGATACTTTTTTTGGGTTTCCTGGTTCTTCATGAGCTGGCACATGGATACACCGCCTGGTGTCTGGGTGATGATACCCCTAAAAGGCATGGCCGTTTGACTTTAAATCCATTCAAACACCTGTCTATGGCAGGAACCGCAGTTTTTTTAGTTACAGGGATGGTTGGATGGGCAAATCCAGTACCCGTGTCTTTCGATAAACTTGGGGCCAAAAGGGTTGGCCTGGTGGCCCTTGCAGGACCGGCGGCAAACGGTTTGCTCGCAATCCTGTTCACCCTTGTTCTTAAAGTCTATTACAGCCTGGGACAATCCTTTTTTCACGGGCTGTTTGTTTCCGACACAGGAAAGACGTTGCTTTTCCTTTTGTTCACCGGGGTCAAGCTCAACGTTTGGCTTGCGGTATTCAACCTGGTTCCCCTGCTTCCTCTGGATGGAGGCAGGATACTCAACGGAATTCTGGTGGCGCTTTTTGGAGATAGGACGTCATTCGAGAGTCCTGCCATGGAGTATGCGGGGCTTGCAGCCCTGGTTGCATTTATCAGCATGGGGATGGTGGGAAAGGTGCTGTTACCTGTGTGTGATAAAATTTTTGGTTTTTTGGTGTGATGGAGGGTATTGGTGTTTAGGAAATTTTGTAGTTATGTCCTTTTCTTGGTCCTCATAATAACTCTTGCCGGTTGTACGAAAAAAACCGTGACAGGTGCGGCAATAGGGACGGTTGTGGGAACAACAGCCGGGGCGTTGATCAATCCGAGTGATCCAGCGGCAGGGGCCATGGCTGGCATGGTCGCGGGAGGCGTAATCGGATGCGTAGCCAGCCATGTCTTTGAAAAGAAGGCATTGGGGCAGGAAGAAGCCCTCCAGGAACAGGAAGAAGAAAGCAATACTACCTCAAAACTTGACGAACCATATCTCACAGGGAGTTTTGTGGTTAGCGGAAGGAAATATTTTACCGAGTCAATAGAATATGCCCTGGTTCCCAGTGCTCAATATAAAAAATATGTACAGCATTTTTGTTTAAAACATCCAAAGGAATATCAATCGTCCAGATACAGGTTCGGAGATTTCATCAAGGAAATGATGCTCAAGAGGGCTCGTTGACAGCAAGGAGGGAATGGATTGATCCCTATCATGCTTTTCTTTTTGGTAATCCTGGTAACTCCGCTCCAGGCAGTAGCAGATGGTGTTCAGGTTGGAACCTTCGGGAACGTATGGAAAATTGCTGAGAAGGACCCGGTGCTGGAAATTCGCGATGCGCTTGACCAGAAAAAGGATGAAATAGAAAAACGTCTGGGAGATCTCAAGAAAAAAGCCGAGTTAACAGTCCGCAGCGCATATTCACTTCCTCCTGCCAAAGAGAACAAGGTTTTCTATGTGGATACAAGGTACACCTTGCCGGATGACGTTTTCATAAGGGACAAGCATGGGCATCCCTACTACTATCCAGCCGGAACGACATACAACCCCTTGGATTACCTTCCGGATTTTCCAGTTTATGTGGTTTTTAACCCAAACGATTCGAAGGAGGTCGAGTGGGTAAAGAAATTTACGAGCAGGACGAAAGGAGATATCCGCTATTTGGTCACCTCTTATCCTGATAATCCGAAGACAAAGCTACCGGATCAACCGATCCGGTTTCTCTCGGAGAAGATCGCAAAATTTTTCGGGCTCGAAGGCACAATTTCCATTATCAGGAGGGATGGTGAAAAGATCAAGGTTCGTCAGGTTTGTTTGTTTTGATCTGTACGGAGGTTTTTGTGAAAACGATTATACTTGCTGCCATTGCCTTGCTTTGCCTGGCCTTGCCGTCGCCAGGAGAATGTAACAGTTTGCTGGAAGATATAATCGTGGAGAGCGCTGTCAGGGTAGGCGTGGACCCGGATTTCGCCATTGCGATTGCGAAGGTGGAAAGTGACATGGATCCTTTCGTGGTGGGTTGTACGGTCCCCAGAACAAATGCCGATGTAATCGTCGAGGCCTTCGGAGATGATGTAGAAATCATTGATGAATTCAGCGGGATCTCAAGAATAGCATTCAAGGTAGAAACTGAAAAAAAACAAAGGATTCTGGATGAGCTTATCGGAACAAATTGGAACTGCGATTTTGGGGTTTTTCAGGTTAATACCTGGTGGATAAGAAAGCTGGACCTGAAACCGTCCTTTGTAATGAAACCAGAAGTGAATGTTGCCTTGGGACTGCTGGTGATCAAGCACAACCTGGAGCTTTTTGAAAATGATCATGCACGGGGAATCGAGGCGTACTTCAGGGGAGCCGAAGAGGCCAAAAAAGCCGAAAGACTGGAATACTTCAGCAAGGTTATGCGGGTAATTGGGGATAGAAGGAGAGAATAATGCGCATAGTTATATTTTTTTTGGGGTTTCTTGCCGTTGCTGTAAATGCGCTTGCCGAGGATCCTGTCATGCTCTTTAACCCTGCTGCCATAGAGGCAAAATATGGAAAGCTCAAGATGAATGAATTGAGAGGACTTTATTTGCCAGACGGTCCGCACGGATTGGCCATTCCCCGTTCTCATTCTGTTTCGGAGCGATCAGCTTCGCACCAGGCCAGAGTATACAGAAAATGGATCGAACAGCGTATTGGAAACAATGCAACGTCTTTGAAGGCCGTTGAAAGAGCAAGGCAATTGGAACTGAAACAATTCGTGGAAAAAAATCCACAGTTCAGGGAAGCGTTACAAGGTTTGTTGTCTTTGGGGTCCCGCTAGGAAATCTAGCCACACCCCCCACTTTTTTAAAAAAATGGCCTGATTTTGGCTCATTTTTACAAAAAATCGCTATTTACAAGATTTTTCCCATTTTTAAACTGCGTCATTATGATGCGGTTGGTGTTTTTCCTTACAATACTTCTGGGAGCGCCCTCTTTGGTTTTGGGGGATACGGTCGCCATACAGGTTCATAATCCAATTTATGTCACAAAAAAATTGCCCGATTTCAATGCGACATCATGCCGTTGGCCTTTTCTGGCTTCCCTGTCCGAACACAAGGAGCATAACTGGTGGCACGAGCGGGAAAAAGGCTGGTTCTTTTATGAAAAAGAACCTGAGCAGCCGGATTCGTGCAAGGTAACACTGGACTTTCTTACTCCGTCTTTCCTGCGCAGCCTTACCGCATCGGACTTCAGGAAGCTCCTGGACGAACTCATGGATTATTCCGTAAGCAAACCTACGGAGGGAAACGTCAGGGCATACATGTTGGCCCAGTGGATTGCCAGGGAGCGGGCAGAACAATTCATGACAGCCTGGAGCGACGTGATCTCTGCACACCCTGCTCTGGACTACACGGTGGTTCGTCCGCCTTTTGCCTATGCTACACAGCAAAAAGTTATGAGGGAGGGGGCGCGACGGGAAAAATTCTTTATGAACCTGGGAAAGCGAAAGGACGTGGCAATCGTAGCGTTTGTCAGCCCTGAGTGCGTTTACTGCGCCACGCAAATGCCCATAGTTCTCAAGCTCAGAGATAGGTACGGGATTCGTATCAAAATGATCAACCTGAGCGAACATCCGGATTTTATCTCCAGGCTTGGCATAGAAGCCACCCCTGAAATCTGGCTGGCTGTAAAGGGAGTCGGCCTGACCCGTGTCACTGCGGGGCTTAAAACCCTGGATACGATTGAGGCAGGAATAGTGTCAGCATGGCAAAAACTTACGGGGAAATCGCCTTATGAACCGCTCTGGAAGAAAGAAGGCGTTGAGGCCGTAATCAAAAACCGCAACTTCCCACGGATTCGGGAGGTAGATGCCGTTGGAGGATTTTGATATGCGGATGTTTCTGGCTCTTGGCTTTGCGATTTCGATTCTCTTCTCCTGCGTCAATGCGAACGCCGCCGATTGGCTCGATGACATGCTCTCGGATACGGTTGCTCCATCGGCAGGTTCTGCATCAGGAGGAAACGTGTGGGCCTATGGTGGCAGGGTGAAAGTTGCCCCTACACGGAAATCTTTGCATCCTTTTTCGATCACTCCACCCCACTTGTATACCACGCCCTGTGGTTTCGATATGTTCTTTGGCGGGTATTCCATGCTGGATTCCGATCAACTGGTAGCCCTGGCACAGGGGGTCATTTCTGCTGCGCCGGCCTATGCCTTCAACCTTGCCCTGGGACAACTCTGTTCCAGTTGTAAGACTACAATGCAGAACCTCAATTCTATCATTATGAAGCTCAACAACATAGGCATGGACTCCTGCTCGGTACTTCAACTGGCTGGCCAGAAAATAGGACTGGACGCGAACAGACAGGCGGCTCAGGAGGGCGAAACATCAGGTCTGTCTGGTGCAATCAATAACAGTCTCGAAAGTTTGAACAAGGATCTAGATGATCTCATGGACAAATTCAAAGTCAATTCTGGCAAAAATTCAAGCATGACAAAGGAGCTGGCAAAACTGATAGTACCCCCAGACAACCGGGCTCCTGTTTATCTCTGGTCCCAGATAATGGAGTTAAAAGGAATCTGCCGCAATAACGGTGGTCATTCTTGTAGTGCCTGGACTGCGAGCTACAATGGAGTGCCAAGACAACTTTTCAGCTCTCCATCAGATTACATAGGCTTTTTAAGAGCAATAGTTGGAGATTTCAGGTTCGAAAGAGCTGCCGACGAGGGTGCCGGCAATTGTGCTGAATCCGCTACTGAACTATTTGGGCAGTGTTTTACTTCATGGCTGACTGGCGGAAGATGTGGAGAGTGTGAACCAAAAAAACTGCTGGCAGCCGAGGTCCTCTCTCCGGTTCTTCACCTCGAAAGCGATATCATTGATCCCAACAATGATCCGAACGTAGATTGGGGAATCACCCTGTGTAATGGGGACGCTTTCAGTTTTGTGGACGATTTTTCCAACAATGCCACGCTCTTTTATGCTCCCGTAGGTTATGATTGTGCCCAGCGGCTTGCCTTGGCGATTCCGGCCCCAGCTCCTACCGTAAGGCAAGAATTCGAAGAGTTGAGCAGCAACATAGCCCAGAGGGCCACCAATGCAGACATGGGGGCCACGGAAGCGAGCCTGGTATACAGCACCATCCTGTCTCCCTATTACAAGGCAATAAAAATAGCCCACAGTACGGATTCTTCCCTGGAGGAAATCATCAGGGAAGAAGTTTCAAGATCAATAGGGCTTGCCTACGCAGTGGGACTCTTGTCGTCTGTCATCGACACAGCCCTGGACCTGCTTGACGAGGCCGACCTGGTAGTGGTTTCAACTGACCGTGAGGCACTGTCTACAATTTGCAAAGGGTGCGGAAAGCTGCATCTTTCCTGGATTGCAGACTCAAAAACAGAACTGTCCAGGTTCAAGTCTTTTGTCATGAAAAAGGCCCAGGGGCAACTGAATAAAAGCAGGGGTTCAATAATGAACGCCCTTGAAGGATACGATGTAAGCGGGGCTGAAAACGTCCCGACGGATACAAGGGTAAAAGAAGGAAGACAACAATAAGAAAGAGGTTGGAGATGGACTGGACATTTTATCTGACCGCAGGGACCGATCATCAGACGTTCATCCAGACCCTGAAAATGCTGTCGTCGCTAACCGGCAGCAATACCATAGAATCGTTTCTCGCCATGGGTGCGATCCTTGGAATCTTCACGGCTGTGTGGGCCGTGATCACCCGTAACCTGTACATTATTTTCGTCCGGCAGGTACTGATAATACTGGCAGTAGGCGCATTGCTTTTAGGCGCTCCCCAGAATGTGCGTTTCGAGATATACAGGGGAACCGATCTGATCGTGCCGGAAGAAGGCATGGATCATTCCCTCTCCCTTCCCCTTGGGGTCGTTCTCCCCATGTGGGCGGCGAACAATCTCTCCTGGACCCTGACCAACCTCATAGATCACATGTCCGGTTGTTCCGTGCCCTCGGTAATCGAGCATCTTCCGTCAACGAACGTCCTTCCATCTGATGAATTTTGCTACACCCATACCGGCATGGGAGGTGTTCTCGGCATCCTGTCAACCTTCAATTATCTGGACGTGGACGGACGAATCTACGGCAACCTGATCGTCTACACCGACAGGTGCCTTATACCCGCCATGTCCATGAAGTTCCTCACCCACAAGTCCCTGAACGAAAGCCCCAACGTACTGGATCTCATCGAGCGGAATAGTCTTGCAAACTGGTTCATGCCGTACGAAGCGGAGAATTCATCCGTGACGGTTCCGGGCTGCGAACGAATGCCGAACAACGGAATCGGCGTTCCGCTCATGTGGTGGTGTAATTGCTGGCATGGATGGAAAAATATCAGGGCGGACCTTAACGCCCACAAGGACCGGTTCCTGGCGAAACTGCGTGCAAAGAATATCATACCCGGATTAAACGGTATAAGCGGCCAGACAGCCACACAACTATACGACCAGATTATACCTTCTTTCTACTCTCAGATATGCACCGATGCCGATTGTCCGTCCACAACAGGCGAAATACTGGGTCACGCATACGTGGCAAGACAGATTGACTTCAACATAGCCAAGCTCGCAAGGGACTCCACGACGATGATGGGGCTGATAGACAGCTACAGGTCCACCACTGCCGGATGGAAAGGTTTCGGTGTGGCCATGCTCTACTTCATGCCCAAGATCAGGGGGTTCCTCTTTGCCATAGTGCCCCTGCTATGGATCGTTTTCATTCCCGCCCTGTTCTTCGGCCGGATGAAGGCTTTTGGAGCATGGCTCGGCCTGCTGGTGTGGCTCTCTCTCTGGGATCCCATACTGGCGATACTGAACGATATCATGGCCGCTCACTTAAAGGACGCCATCCTGATGCTCGGTGACATAACCACGAATACCGGTCTTGGCGTAAACGGCGAAAACATGGTGGCCCTGATTTCCATGGCGAATGAAAGGTTGTCCATGGCAGGAATGCTGATCAGTTTCACAATGCCGTTGGCCGGAATGGTGGCAGGATCTTACGGAGCCAGACAACTGTCTACTTTTGCCGTGGAAAGAGGGTTCCAGCAAATGGGGGCGGGAGCCGCGGCCGCATCCTCCGTGGCAGGCATGGAAAGGCTTGGCCGGGAGATGTCGAGGAGTTCCGTAGAGGCAAAAACCGCCATGGATCTTGCGGACAGGGAAGGAAGAATGTACGCGGATCTGGCCAGGGAAATCGGTCATGTAAACGCCCAGGACAACTTTGTCCATACTGCCACGGTAATGAGTAATGCCGCAAGACAGAGCAGACTCATGCGGATGGGGCTTGACCCGACCAGGCAGGGTGCAATGAGCGGCGGCATAGGCGGAAGGCAGTTGCAGGAGGGATACCACGGGCTACTTCAACTTAAACAGGACGGGATAACACCGGACAAGTCGGCGGCTGTCAATGCAGGTGGCACCGCCGCCCAGGTAAAATCTTACCAGTCGTATGGAGATGGAGAAATTTCTGCCGCAAAAGTGGGAGACACTTATATGAATAAACTCGGTTTAGCTGCACAGGCTACCGAGTCAGTAGAAGTATCAATACAAAAATCCCTCGGAGAGACGGCATCAAAAGCAAAAGAGGCTTCCTGGCCACTAGGAACAGCCCGGGCCACAGACATGGCAAAATGACAGGATCTCAGAAAAAGAGTCGCGAAA
>CAZUIH010000047.1:0-16159 GCA_964620365.1 uncultured Desulfobacterales bacterium
CTTATACGCCAACCTTTTAAAAAAGGTAGTTTGATCAGATTATGTCACCACACGTATGGTGATTTAGCAAAAATAATTTTCTTAAAATGAATACCATAAATTCCTATGAATTCCAAAAAAAGGGTTGCTGTGTAACCGCAAAATGATTCCGGGATTTTTACCCCGGAATTATTACCCGGGTTCCTTGCCCTGAGTCCCTTTTAATGGTTTCATTAAGAATTAATGTTTTCTGGACAGTGGCCTGGACGCGTAACTTTTGATACGGTCTTTTTATTGATAGAAACCGCATAGAAAAGAATCCGGATGGTTGCAAGGAGTTCTGTTAGATGAATATCCCATTTGGGATCGATCACCCGATAGAAAAAAAAATTGAGTGGGCAGAACAGTTATATGAGCGGTTTGGACCAGAGCTTGTTCGGGATGCAGCAATAGCCCATTTAATTGATGAGTATTTGTCATCAGTTCAAGAGACATGGAAGGCGATGGAGGTATCAGGAGTCACTGCTCAATGTACTTCATGCGCCATAGATGATGGCGGTTCCTGTTGTGGCAAAGGAATTGAGAACAAGTTTGATGTGACTCTGCTTCTTGTCAACAGACTTCTGGGCAGTCATCTTCCCAAGAAAAGATGGGACAGAAACGGATGTTGGTTCCTGGGTGAAAAAGGGTGTACCATAAAGGCGCGTCACGTCATTTGCATAAATTATCTATGCAGGCGCATTTATGACAATATTGCACAAAAGGAATTGCAGGAACTACAGGGCCGGATTTTGAGAGAAGCAGATGCAGCTTTTTTCTTGGAAGAAACGATAAAGGCATGGTTGGGGAAAAGACAGGTATAGAGGATATTAAATGGATGGATGAAGCCTTGGCACTGGCGGAAGGGGCGCTTGAAAGAGGAGAGTTCCCCGTTGGTTGTGTGTTGGTGGCCGATGGCAGGATGGTAGGCAGGGGAGCCAGAACCCATACTACCGGTGGAGAGGTCAATGAGTTGGATCACGCGGAGATTTTGGCCCTTAGGGACTATCTTGGTAGCGCGGATGGCTTTACCGGTGTCGATGCAGACCAGGGGCTTACCGCCTATTGCACCCTTGAGCCCTGTTTGATGTGTCTTGGGGCCTTGATCCTAAATGGCGTGAAGAGGATCGTATATGGTTACGAAGACGTTATGGGCGGAGCAGCTGGACTTGATCTTACAAGGAATTTGTCCCGGTCACTGGCAGGGGTACAAGGCCTTGAAAAATGCCAGGGGAAACAGATCTATGCCTCCAGTGAAATTGTTATTCATGGAGGGGTGAAGAGAAAAGAGTGCCTTGAACTTTTTAAAGAATATTTTTTGGACCCGGCCCATTCTTATTGGAAAGGGAGCTTTTTATACAATTATACTATTCAGACCGTTTAATTACCCAGGTAGAGATGACCAGCAAAAAAACAGTTCAGTTCCGGCCAAATACAAGGAATCTTTTTTTTCACATCCTCACCCAGTGTAATCTCAGCTGCAAGCACTGTTATATAAATAGGGAGCAGCATGGGATAAACATGCTTGACTCAAGGACCTTGGCCCGTTGGCTCAATATATTTGCACGAAAGGACATTTTTGCTCAGCCCCTTTCTGATGGACAAAACAGGGCGGCCAAGGATACCAACGTCATATTCCTCGGGGGCGAACCTACTCTTAATCCGTCCCTTCCAGATGCAATCAGGGAGGCAAGGCGACTCGGATATGGCTCCGTTACAGTGGATACAAACGGTTATCTTTTCCACGACATACTTGATAAGGTAACTTCTGTAGATGTGGATTATTTCAGTTTCAGCCTGGACGGGGCTACTCCCAAGGTGAACGATCCCATCAGGGGAGAAGGGGTGTTTAAACGTTGTGTATCAGGTATAGAAAGGGCTGTTAAAAAGGGTTTTGGTGTAAGTGTGATTTTTACGGCAAGCAGGATGAATATCCATGATCTGCCCAACATGGTTCCCCTTTTGACCCAGCTCGGGGTAGAACGTTTTTTTATCCAGGTCATTGGCATAAGGGGAAAACCTGCTGCTAATGGTGCGTCGTCACTCCAGCTTAATCGGGCCGAGTGGGAGGAGGTTGTGCCGAGGGTCGGACATGAGGCCGCTCGTAAGGGGCTTCATGTGACCTATCCAAAGGTTTTTTTGGGGGATGATGAGGAGTTTCAGTGCGCTGGATTAGTCGCTGACAACTATTTTGTCTTTCCCAATGGTAGGGTTTACCGGTGTCCCCTTTGCGAAGATTTTCCATTTCATTCATTTGAAATTGAAGGGGATTCTGTAATCAAGAGGCCGCCTATAAATGAATCAGACCTTTTCAGCTTAAACATCCCTGAAGGGTGTGTTCTGAACAAGATACTTCATCCAGGAAACATAGAGTACGATGGGGAGGGAAGACCCCTTAATAAAATTGCCTGTTGTATGCTTAAAGAGGAGGTGTTGCCAGAATAGAACTCACATCTACCTCTTTTTTCAACAGATTTTGATCATACATGATTTGGGCGGTCTCTTGCCAGGCCATAATGTCAATTTTCCCGATGCGCGCTCCATTGTCCGGAACCACTATTGATCTGGTAGATCTGAGCTGTTTCCGTATGGTCTCGACATCCGTATCCCTGTCAAACTGATGAATGGTTAGAGCAACCTCTCTTTCCCGGACAGGATCTATGGCTTGGGTCCAGCCTGTCAAAAGGACCTCGACAAATTTTTTCACGATATCAGGATGTCTTTCATAGAAATTCTTAGACGTGATCAGAGAATTTGCGACAAAACGTACACCGGCTTCTGCCGGATCAAAAAAACCTGCCTCGGCACCGTGTCTCGCCATCTTATCGCTCAGCAGGATCCCTTGCGTGTTTCGATAAACAGGCCAGAGATCCACCTGGTTTTTCCAAAATGGTGTGTAGTCGTAATGGACTGCATATAGTTTAAGTTCCCCGGTAGTTATATGAAATTTTTTCAAAAGGGCCATGAAAATGGCTTCATCGTTGCCCCCATAGGTGATTCCAACTGTCAACCCCTTCAGATCCTGGGGGCCGTTTATTGTGTGTTTGTTTTTGAAATATATCCATTGGAGTGGATTTTTTTGGAAGATCTGGGCCAATACCAGGACGCTTGCCCCCTTTTCGTGCGCCCTTAGTACCTGGTCCGCTGAGGCTATACCAAATTGAGCCCTGCCGAGTTCGATATCCTTTATTGCGTCCTGTTCAGGCCCACCTTCCAAGAGTTCGACGTCCAGACCGTGGGCTGAGAAAAGCCCAGATTCAAGTGCCCATATTTCTCCTGCGAAACTCGCATTGTAAAGCCATTTCAAACGGCATACGACATGGTTGGTTTCATTGTTTGTGCGTGCCGAGTTGGTGTTTTGGGTCTGAGAGGAGTTATTGTCACATCCGGCAAGAAGAATGGATATGATCAGTGATCCTGTAAGGGTCCATAACTTCAACATGTAAATTGTTTTAGTTTTTATCTGACAAAGTTGCATACTCCGTCAACTCCTGCTCTTTTCTGTAAGACTTCTTTTTAAATAGGTACCGCCGATTTCGATGATGGAAAGATAAATCGAAGAAAAAAGACCTATAAAGAAAAGTGATATAAGTATCTTAGACAGACTGCTTTGGTAAAGGGCCTTTCTGATGACGTAGCCGATGCCATCGGTTGCTGCCAGAAATTCAGCTACTATGGTTCCCACCATGGCCATGGTTCCGCTGCCTACCATTACAGTGGTAATCTTGTCCAGGTTTTCAAAGCTCCTTATGGCAAGTTCCGTTCTCCAGTTCATCCTACCCGTAATGCGGTAAAAGTGTTCAATTTCGTCAACAGGCCCAGAGAAAATCCCTATGAAGTTAAGTAGCAAGGGGAAATAGCAAATAAGTGAAGCTATCAGTAGCCTTGACGAAAGTCCATCTCCCAAAAAAAGGAAGATTATAGGAGCTACCGCAACGACGGGATAGGATTGAAGGTTGTAAGCCGCCATCCTGGTAAGATTGCCTATCCATGATCTTGAGCGGCCTATAAGGGCCACAATGGTAGCTAGAACTACCGAAAGTCCGTGTCCCGCTACTGAGACCATGAGGGTGTTTAGGGCTGATGTCGCAAAGATGGAATATTGTTCTGTAACAGTGGTAAAGACCTCTGATGGTGATGGTATGAGATAGTCTGAAAGATGATAAAAAAATTTTGCGCTCCACAACATTCCCAAGCCGAAACTGTAAATAATGAGGAACTGAGCCAGTCGCTTAAAGATATTCATTCGCAGGTTCTCCACTGCTTACTGCCTTGAGTATCGAATAAACTTTTTCCTGCAGCTTTCGCTCAGCAATTTTCTGATCTGGTTTTTGGTCCAGGCCCGGGAGTGTGAAAAGAGACCTAATGGCACACGAGGCCCTATGGGGAAAAATGTGAACAGCTTTTGAAAATCTTGCTACTTCCGTCACGTTATGACTTACATACAGAAAGGTTTTGTCTGGAAATAGTTCCTTTATCTTGGACAGAACGTGATGGCGGGTAGGTTCATCCACGTTGGACAGGACCTCATCCAGTATAAGGACATCAAAATTCTGAACCAGGTAACGGATCAGATTTACCCTGTTTTTCTGCCCCATTGAAAGGCCTGAGAAATGTTTGTTTAATAGGTGCTCAAGTCGATACTCGTTAACAAGGGTATCAAGGAGCCCCTTTTTTTCTGGGCTTGTTACCTTTTTTAGATGTTTTCCAATGGAGTCCCAGCCAGGAAGCCGTTCGGAGTTATGTGCGTATAGTATGGTCACACCCTTGCCAATGAGGATCTTTCCCATGTCCGGGTTTAACATGCATGAGATTAATTTTGCAAGGGTGCTTTTGCCAACGCCTGAAAGTCCAAAAAGGGAAAAGAAGCCAGGGCCTTCAAGTGCCCAGTTAAAGTGCTTGAACAGGGGAGTTTCCCCCCCTGGATAACCGTAGGTCAGGTCTTGGCAGACAATGTGCATCTTAAGAGGGCTATGTGCGTCCCCGTTTCAGGCGTGCAAGCCTCTTTGCCCGTTTCTTGCGCCTTTTTATGATCTCTTTGACTTTTTGGTCCAGGATATCGTATCTTAGCTTGATCACAGGGGATTCAGCCCCGAAAATAGCGGTCTTTAGATATTCAAACCCAAATTGCATGAGGGCTACATCGTCTTCCCTGATCTTCCTTATGGTCTTTTTATCCACCACGTATGTATCAAGGAAACGGCTTTCAAATACAAAACTCCTGAACCGTTCCATATTGGTTGTGACCAGGTAAAAGAGATGGCGTGCCTTTTCCGGCATTTCCGTCTCTTCTCCAAAGGAGCGCTTTCTTAAAAGCAGCTCTAGCCATCCCCTGTTCATGGAATCATAAAGATCCGCTTCCTGATCAGCCCTCCACGAATCAACTGTCCATTCGATGGGTTCTTCAAAACCCTTACAATGGTTTTCCTTTACCACGAAGAAGAATTCTTCCTCTTCACCCGCCTGGTGCTCCTTTTGAATAAGGCTGGCGATTCCAATAGGATAATATCTGCAGCAGACCGGCCGGTCAGTGTAAATCTGGCACCCTTCCGGGGTGACAAATGGACACTGCCCATCTTTTTCTTCCAGCATATTGAGTCTGGCGACTGGGATACCTGTTTGTCCTAGAATTTCCGGGACGGTATAAAGCCTGAGAAACATATCAGAGGTAAGCCCCAGCCTGTTTTTAATCCGTATTATGTCATAGGGCGTAAGTATGATATTCATGTTGCGGCAACACCTGGTAAAGCAACTTACGCCAGGATAGCACCGGAATTGAAAAGTGCTGTCTCTCTCCAGTCGGACCGGCTGGATCGGACTGCCGTCCTCTCCCATCTTGAGGGATTTACTTACCTTGTTTTCGACATCTTTTAAACTCATGATTGATCGCCCCGTGATTGATTTGATTTTGCTATAGGAATTAACAGTGTTTACCACAAAGCTGCAAGTTTTTTAATCTCTCAAGTTCAGTTGGGGTGTTTGCGCTTTTTAAGCAAGCCAAGCTGTGGTAGACAGTCTTGATTTCCCTTGGTGTTATAACTCTCTTGGGTATGTCGGTGAGGAAATTTCTGATCGCAAGTTCCTTTTTCCTGAAGGCATGCTCTATTATAGGTATCAAGGAACTGTGATAAATGGCATGTAGTGGCTCAAGCCCTTTTTCTCCTAGACAAATGACGACAGGTGCCCAGGTAGGCAGGTTCCACATCCATTCTACCAGCTCGGCGCTGACCAGTGGCATGTCGCATCCCAAGATGAAAACTCTATTGGCATCAGAATTTTTTAAAGCACTGTGAATGCCAGCCAAGGGCCCGCAATTTTTATATGAATCGGTAAACATGGGTACATTCAGAAAGCTGTATGGAGCAAAGTCATTTGTGATAATGAATACTCTCTCAGCTATAAAAGAGATTCGGTTAATGATTTCTTCAATTACACAGTGCCCGTTCCACTCAGCTAATGCCTTGTTTGAGCCAAAACGGCTGCTCTGGCCCCCGGCCAGTATGCCGACAATGGGTTTGTCAGTAATCATGAATTTTAACTATATCCTCTCTTTTAACTAACTGAATTAACGAAAAAAAATATTGTAAGCCTACCTAAGGTTCAAGGTTGGCGTGTATAAACGTTGTCTTTAGTTAATGATAAGGTTATAAGTTACCATTTATCTTAAGAATGCTAAAGTTTTTGCATGCTTGTTAAAATCTCGTTTACGGAGGCATTACCTCTTGACTTTTTTCCCCGGGGTGAATATAAAACGCATGTGAAGTACTGAGTGGAGATTCAGTGCCGCTCTTTCTTTAAGTCTATTCTAGACGAGGCCACATTCCATTTCGGTGTGGGAGGGCGACTCGATAAACAGGTGAGTGGCGTCCATGCAATACGTAATACATGAATCCATATAGGGCGTCATTAAGAAGGGGGAGTTTTTTAATATTATCAACATGAAAGGAGATTTTCTGTTATGGCACTAGTTAACCCACATGGTTCTAAAAAAGAGCTGATGCCGCTTTTGCTCAAGGGCGCTGAGCGGGAGGATGAGATCAAGCGTGCCGCCGAAATGACACGCGTGAATATCACATCTAAGGAATCTGGTGATATTCTAATGCTCGGTATGGGTGCCTTCACACCGCTAAATGGTTTCATGGTTAAGGATGACTATGATGGGGTTGTGGAGGAGATGAAGCTCCGCAAGGTTGATCCTGGTGTTATGTGGCCACTTCCGGTAACACTTGCTGTTGATGAGGATACCAGGAAGACCTTTAGTGAAGGTGATGAGATCGCCCTCTACGATGAGGAAACCGGCGACCTCATGGCAACTATGAAGGTTGAGGAGATTTGGGAGCCTGACAAGAGGAAAGAGTGTGAGAATTGCTTCAAGGGCGCTGGCCCAGACTCTGAGAGGTTCTGGGAAGTTGCTGAAGAGGAGCATCCGGGCGTGCAGCAGGTGCTCAGGTCTGGAAAATACTATGTAGGTGGCCCGATCAAGGCCCTTTCCGAAAAAGATTTCAAGCAGAAATATGGTGATGCCTACATTCATCCTTCGGTATCGCGCGCTATCTTTGAAGAGCGTGGTTGGTCTACTGTTGCTGCGTTCCAGACCCGTAACCCGATACATCGTTCCCATGAGTTCCTGACCAAGATTGCTCAGGAGGTATTGGATGGTGTGTTTATTCACGCATTGGTTGGTAAGCTGAAACCTGGCGATATTCCAGGTGAAGTCAGGATGAAGTGCTATAGGGCTCTTCTTGATAATTACTATAACATGGAGCGCACCGTTCTTGGTGTTTATCCGCTTGAGATGCGTTATGGCGGACCAAAAGAGGCACTTCTCCATGGAATCTTCCGTCAGAACTTTGGGTGCTCCCACTTGATTATCGGGCGTGACCATGCTGGTGTAGGTGATTTCTATGGTCTGTTTGAGGCTCAGGAGATATACGATACTCTTTGGGACGGTGCTCTTGAGCTTCAGCCGCTCAAGATTGACTGGACCTTCTGGTGTCATAAGTGTGGAGGCATGGCTTCACTCAAGACTTGTCCCCATGACAAAGAGGATAGGGTTGTTGTAAGTGGTACCAAGTTCCGCCGTTTGATGAGTGAAGGAAAGGTCAGCGAGGTTCCGCCTGAATTCAGTAGGCCTGAGGTCCTTGAGATTCTGGCAGAGTACTATGCCGATCCTGAAGCAAGGAAGGTCAAGATCAAGAAGGGTGCTTTTGAGGATCTGAAGTAATTAAAAAAGGCGCAGGGCCGTTGGTTCTGTGCCTTTTATTTTTGTTTGTGTTTTTGGTTTTGAGGCCTCAAGCTCTGGGTGCTGTGAATGTATTCCATGGCTTGAATGATTAGGAAAACAAAATAAAATCAGGAGGTAGTAAAATGCCAAGCTTTGTCAACCCGGAAAAGTGTGACGGTTGCAAAGGTGGGGAGAAGACAGCATGTATGTACATCTGCCCCAATGACCTTATGGTGCTCAATCCCGACGCCATGAGGGCTTACAACCAGGAACCTGACCAGTGCTGGGAGTGCTACAGCTGCGTAAAGATTTGCCCTCAGGGTGCTATTGAGGTTCGCCATTACGCCGATATCGCTCCTATGGGTGGCTATGTTCAGCCTATGCGTGGTACTGACTCCATTATGTGGACAGTCAAGTTCCGTAACGGCAACATGAAACGCTTTAAGTTCCCTATCAGGACAACCCCAGAAGGATCCATTAAGCCTTATGAAGGAAAGCCCAGCCCAGATGCCAGCGCTCTGGACAATGAGCTTCTCTTCACTGAGAGTGATGGTGGTAGGGCAACCTGCAAACCTTCTGACTTCTCCTAAGAATTGTTGTTTCGGGGAAAACTGACGTTAAACATGTGCAATATCAAGAAATTTAAGGAGGATTAGATATGGCACTTCCTAATAAACCAACATGGGAACTTTTGGCCGAGCCAGATCTTTCCAAGGTCCCTGTTGAAGAACATGAATATGATGCTCTTGTGGTCGGTGGTGGTATGGCCTGCTGTGGCGCTGCCTGGGAGATTGGCAAATGGATGCCAAGTGGATCAAAGGTGGCCTTGATTGATAAGGCTGCTCTTGAGCGTTCCGGTGCAGTTGCTCAGGGTCTTTCCGCTATCAACACTTACATTGGTGAAAACACTCCTGCAGACTACGTCCGCATGGTCAGGAACGACCTCATGGGTGTTGTTCGCGAAGACCTCATTTTTGACCTGGGCCGTCACGTAGACGATTCAGTTCATCACTTTGAGGAGTGGGGTCTGCCGATCTGGAAGAAGAAAGGCAGTGAAGGAAAGAAACTTACCGAGGGTGGTGAGCCCGTACGTACCGGTAAGTGGCAGATCATGATCAGTGGTGAGTCCTACAAGTGCATCGTGGCTGAGGCTGCAAAGGCTGCACTTGAGGAGAATGGATACGATCTTTTTGAGCGTATTTTTATCGTTAAGCTCCTTCTGGATGCCAACAAAGACAACACCATTGCCGGTGCAGTAGGCTTCAGCCTTCGTGAGAACAAGGTTCACGTATTCAAGGCCAAGGCAATTCTCGTGGCCTGTGGTGGTGCCGTTAATATCTTCCGTCCAAGGTCCACTGACGAAGGTAAGGGTCGTGCTTGGTACCCAGTATGGAATGCTGGTTCTACATACACCTTGTGTATGCAGGTCGGTGCCGAGATGACCATGATGGAAAACCGCTTCACCCCATCCCGTTTCAAGGATGGTTATGGTCCGGTTGGTGCTTGGTTCCTCCTCTTCAAGGCAACCGTTACAAACGGCAATGGCGAACACTACCTCAAGAGTGAGGCCTGTCAGGCAGAGCTGGCAAAATACAAACCATACAGCGAGGCTGCAGTTATTCCTACATGTCTGCGTAACCACCTCATGCTCTTCGAGATGAAGGAAGGTCGCGGTCCTATCTTCATGGACACCGCTGCTGCACTTAACGCCTTCCTGGAAGAGAAGAGGGCAGAGGGCATGGATGAGAAGGCACTCAAGCGCTACTGGAAAGAGCTTGAGAGCGAAGCATGGGAAGACTTCCTTGACATGTCTGTAGGTCAGGCCGGTCTGTGGGCTGCCATGAACGTTGAGCCTGAAAAGGTTGGTTCCGAGATCATGCCTACAGAGCCTTACATGCTGGGTAGCCATTCCGGTTGCTGCGGTATCTGGGTCAGTGGTCCTAGCGAAGATTGGGTTCCAGATGATTACAAATGGGGCTACAACCGTATGACCACTGTAAACGGTCTGTTTACCGCTGGTGACGGTGTTGGCGCCTCTGGTCATAAATTCTCCTCTGGTTCTCATGCTGAGGGTCGTATCGCTGCCAAGGCTATGGCAAGGTACGTACGCGACAATGCTGACTTCACACCAACTCTGTCCCAGAGTGCGGATGAGCTTAAGGCAGAGATTTATAAGCCAGTAACCGTCTACTATGAAAACTATGAGAAGACCACCCACGAGATGGTCAATCCCAACTACGTCAAGCCTCGTCACATGATGGAGCGTTTGATGAAGTACACCGACGAGTATGGTGGCGGTTGGTCTCCATACTACATGACCAACGGCAAGCTGCTTGAGATCGCCATGAGGCATCTGCAGTGGCTTCGTGAGGACTCCGAGAAGATGGCTGCTGGCGGTCTCCATGAGCTCCTCCGTGCATGGGAGAACCTGCATCGTATCTGGTGTGTTGAGGATCATCTGCGTCACATTCAGTTCCGTGAAGAGAGCCGCTATCCTGGTTTCTACTATCGTGGTGACTTTATGCAGGCTGATGACAAGGATTACGATGAGGGTGGTTGGAAGTGCTTCGTCAACTCCCAGTATGATCCAAAAACTGGTGAGTGGAAGTGCATGAAGAAAAAATGTCACCAGATCATTCCTGCATAAATCACGGCAGAATGGTCCTGAGGTGACCGTAATATAATGACCAGGCGCCGAGTTCATCGGCGCCTGGCATTTTTTTCTTTGATACTGTTAATAAAATTGTGTATAGAGATTCGAAAGTACCTCTGGTGCTCGGCGGGTTGGCTGGATTATAAGCCAGTCAGGCCGCGGACCACCAGCGGGAAATCGCTGGTGAACTGGAACGAATCATATCCTGACGGAGGAAAAGGAGCGGGCATATGAGTGAAAGTATTCTAGTAATAGGGGGCGGTTTCAGCGGGCTAACCGCGGCAGTTGAGGCCGCTGAAATGGGTTATGATGTTTATATTGTGGAAAAAGGGGATTACTTGGGGGGGAGAGTTGCCCAGCTAAATAAATATTTTCCAAAGCTGTGTCCTCCTACCTGCGGTCTTGAGATCAACTTTCGCCGTATCAGGACCAACCCAAGAATTACCTTTTACACAAGGGCCGAGGTAGAGTCGGTTTCAGGCGGGCCTGGCGATTTCAAGGTGCAGGTGAAGGTCAACCCGAAGTATACGACACCTCAATGTACCAACTGTAAGCCGGGTGAAGCCGCGGCATCCACTGAGGTACCCAATGAATTCAACTTTGGAATGGACACAAGGAAAGGCATTTATATGCCTCATCCTATGGCCTACCCCAACCAGTGTGTGATGGATCCTTCTGTAGCTAGTTCTGATGAAGGGCAGGCCATAAAGTCCGCAATGCCCGAAGGGCACGTGGATCTTACCCAACAGCCTGAGACCATAGATCTAAATGTAGGTGCTATTGTAGTTGCGTCTGGGTGGAATCCCTATGACGCAACCAAGATGGACAATCTCGGTTTTGGCAAGCTGCCAAACATAGTCACCAACATGATGATAGAACGCATGGCTTCACCGTCTGGCCCAACAGAAGGAAAAATTGTAAGGCCGTCTGACAAAGAGGAGCCAAAGAGTGTTGGATTTGTCCAGTGCGCCGGTTCTAGGGACGAGAATCATCTTCCCTACTGTTCGTACATATGCTGTATGGCTACCCTGAAGCAGATCCGGTATCTGAGGGAGCAGTCACCAGATACGGAAATATATGTTTTCTACATCGATATTCGTTCTCCCGGGCGGAAATATGAAAAGTTTTATAAGACGGTCAAGGAGGACGAGAAGGTACACTTCATCAAAGGAAAGGTGGCAGAGGTCAAGGAAGGCTCTTCTCCTGGGAGTGTAATATTGGTCGCCGAAGATACCATTGGCGGCGGCAAAGTCGAACAGGAAGTTGATCTGGCCGTTCTTGCAACTGGCATGCAGCCTACTGGGGCAACCGAGAAAATTCCGGGAATTGATTACGATACGGAAGGTTTCGTCGTTCCTAAAGAGGGAATCATTCCCTGCGGTTGCGCTAAGAGACCTATTGATGTCGTATCATCCGCTCAGAGTGCAACAGCAGCAGCACTTAAGGCAGTTCAAACGCTGGTGAGGAGGGCAGGCTAATGTCAAAGAAAATTGGTCTTTATATATACACTGGAGACGGAATAGGTGAGGCAGTTGATGTTGAAAAGCTTATTGAGCTTGCGACCGGTGAACTAGGAGTCACGGTGGCCAAATCCCATCCTGACCTTTATTCCCCTGAGGGAGTGGCAATGGTCAAGCAGGATGTGGAGTCGGAAGAGCTCAATGCCATTATCCTGGCAGGTGTGTCTCCGCGGTATGAATATAAGGAGTTTGATTTTCCCGGTGTTTATCTGGAAAAGACCGGATTGAGAGAGCTGGTGGCCTGGAGTCATCCAATTGCCGCGGATGACGAGAATGCTGAGGCCAAGAAAGAGCATGTTCAGGAGCTTGCTGAAGACTATATCCGTATGTCAGTAACCAAGGTTCAGAAGGCGGAGATGCCAGAACCTGACAAAATGGAGGATCTCAGCAACAGAATACTGGTGATCGGTGGTGGTATTACCGGAATGACCGCCGCTATTGAGGCCGCCGAGGCAGGTTACCCTGTAACCATAGTTGAAAGGGAGGCAGAGCTGGGCGGTTTTGCGGCCAAGCTGAGAAAGCAGATTCCTCTTGGCCCCACTTACTCCGAGCTTGTCAATCCTATAGTGGATGAGCTGATTGCCAAGGTTACCTCCAACGACAAGATTGAGGTCAAGACATCAACCGAGGTAGCAAGAATCGCAAACGTACCTGGTCAGTATAGAGTAAGTCTCAAGGAAGCTGGTACCAAGAGTGAGTGGGATGCTCCCGTGCCTCTGACCGATGAAGAGAAGCTGGATGAGAACGGAAATGAGCTCTCAGCTGAGGATCAGAAGGCAAAATATGCGGAGAAAAATGAGGGCCGGAAGGAATATACAGAGACTGACCCCAGTGCGGAAGTCTATGGTGCCGTAGTCGTTGCCTCCGGGTGGAAGCCTTATGAACCAGCAGAAGATGAATTTCCCCATCTGGGTTGGGGCAATCCAAATGTGGTCACCAATTGTCAGTTTGAGGAGATGGCCAAAAACGGTAAGTTGGCCAGGCCGTCTGATGGTAAAGAGGTCAAGACTGTTGCATTCATTCAAAGTCCCGGTGGTAAGGATGATGATGCGGACTTTCCATATGCTTCAGCTGTGACGAGCCTTGTGTCACTCAAGCAGGCAAAGTATGTAAGGGAAGACCAGCCAGAGGATGGCAAGGCCTACATATTTTATCAGCACATGAGGACTCCTGGTCAGTATGAATATTTTTACAAGGGACTTCAGGATGATCCTGGAATCTACCTAGCCAAGGGCGCGGTTACAGAGGTGAAGGACAACGGTGCGGGAGGATTGACCGTAAACGTTGAAAATACGCTTCTGGGAGAAAGCATCTCCGTAGATGTAGACATGGTAGTGTTGGCCACGGGAATGGTGCCTACTACCAGGGATGAAGCCGTTGTAAACCTTGCCTATCGTCAGGGTCCGGCCTTCCGTGATCTTGATCTCTTTGGTGGATATTGCGACTCTAACTTCATATGTTTCCCATATGAGACAAGGCGTACAGGAATTTACGCAGCCGGTGGAGTCCACCGTTCTATGACCATCGAAGAGGCCATGGAGGATGCGGCTGGTGCAACCCTTAAGGCAATTCAGTGCCTGAAGGCTGCCGAGGAAGGTCACGCTGTCCATCCACGTACTTGGGATTTCGATTATCCTGATTTTTATTTCCAGCGTTGTACACAGTGTAAACGTTGTACAGAGGAGTGTCCTTTTGGTGCACTAGACGACGATGAAAAAGGTACACCAAAACCAAATCCAACTAGATGTCGCCGCTGCGGGACCTGTATGGGTGCGTGCCCTGAGCGCATCATCGGGTTCAAGGATTATAACATCGACGTGGTTGGGTCCATGATTAAGGCAGTTGAGGTGCCGGATGATGACGACGAAAAGCTCAGGATGATCGTTTTCGCATGTGAGAATGACGCTTATCCCGCGCTGGATATGGCTGCTGCAAAGAATAAATGGTGGTCGCCGCTGGTCAGAATCATTCCAGTTCGCTGTTTGGGATCGGTCAATGTGTCCTGGATTAAAGATGCCATGTCAAGTGGAGTGGATGGGGCATTGCTGCTCGGATGTAAATTCGGGGATGACTACCAGTGTCATTTCGTCAAGGGTAGCGAATTGGCTAACAGAAGAATGGAAAACGTGGCCGAGACATTGAACTCTTTGGGTATGGAACCTGAAAGGGTAAAACTTGCACAAATCGCAATTGACGAGTATGACAAGGTAGATGAGATCATCAATACCTTTGTTGATGAGATCATGGAAATGGGTCCGAATCCATTCAAAGGCTGGTAGGAGGTATTAGGACATGGCTGAACGTAATAACATACAGCCGGACTTGGCGTTCGTTAAGGGCGTCATGGAGGCTGGAGGGGACACAGTCAACCGTTGCTATCAGTGCGCTACATGTTCTGTAGTGTGCCCGTTATCAACTGACGACAGTCCCTTTCCAAGAAAGGAGATGCTGTGGGCCCAATGGGGTCTGGCATCAAAAGTAGCAGGTGACGCGGATGTGTGGTTATGTCACCAGTGTGGCGATTGTACAAAGTATTGCCCCAGAGGGGCCAGGCCTGGAGATGTCCTTGGCGCCATAAGGGCCAATGCTATTCGTTACTATGCGCAGCCAAAGTTCCTGGCAGATATGTTGAGCAAGCCGGGAGGTGTGGTCGGCGCCATAATCGCCGCGATGGTTGTGGTGTTCGTAGTGGCAGCGCTATGGTCACAGGTTACTGGAGAGGCATTTCCTATTCCGGAAGGGCACATAGAATATCACAAGTTCATCAGTGTCATACCTATTGATATCATTATGTTGCCACTGGTAGGGTTTGTGTCGTTTCTGTGCTATAAGGGTATTGTCCGGTTTTGGGAGGATATCAGTAAGGGAGCAGGAATTTCCCAGTCCTACACTGGTACAGTACCTACGCCTGCACTGGGAGTGCTGGTGAGTAAATATCTTGTACCCGCTGTCAAGGAGATATTGGCTCACGAAAGGTTCCAGAAATGTGGACAGACGGCAGAGCGTGTTCAGGGACATAAATGGGTTCTGTGGGCTTTTATAGTGCTATTTATCGTGACCACAGTAGAAATGATATATGCCGATATCTTGGGGAATATATTCCCTGAGGCCGGATTTCATACTCCTCTTGCCCTGTATAACCCGATTAAAATTCTGGCCAATATAGGTGCCTTCCTCCTCATAGTTGGTATATGGATGTTGAAAAGCATGCGTACTCAGAAGACAGAGGAGGGCGTTCTAAAGAGTTCGTCCCAGGATTGGATCCTGATATGGCTCATCTTTGCCGTTGGCGTCAGCGGGCTTGCGGCGGAAATATTGCGCCTGGCGCATATAGCAGTGTTGGCTTATCCCGTCTACGTGCTTCATTTGGGATGCGTAGCGGTACTTTTCCTGTCATTGCCCTTTTCGAAGTTCGGGCATTTATTGTACAGGACTACTGCCTATGTACACCAGCGCTGGGCCGCGGACGTCAAGGCTGGTAAGGCTGGTTTCGGACTAGAAAAGCCTGTTCTTACCGGAGAAGGGGAATAGTAAGATATTAACTCTTTGGGATATCAATTTAATTTGAAAAACGGGGTGAATAGACCTTGCAAGGTCTATTCACCCCGTTTATTTTAAGCGCAGAATAAAAATTTTTTTTTCTTAAAAAAAGGACTTGCTTTTTTAAAATACGCAGCTAAAATACCCCGTTCAGTTCGGGCTGGCGTAGCTCAATTGGTAGAGCAGCTGACTTGTAATCAGCAG
>CAZUIH010000048.1:0-15985 GCA_964620365.1 uncultured Desulfobacterales bacterium
TTTTTCAGTGACAATCTTTCCTGTCAATGGATGGCTTCTTGTCTCACCTCGTGTCCTCTTCCGTCACAGCCGTACACGTGCTTTTGGAGTGAGGTTTGATAGTTGCGTACCAACGCGGCAGGCCGGTCCTGTGCGGAATGGTGTCAAGGCTCAAGGTCTCTTCCGGCATGGACTGGTTCGACCTGGACGGCAAGGTATCCTTTGTCCCTGTCACCCTGCCCCTTGCAAAGATCGTATGGGCATACCTCAAGGGAGAAACAGTGATTCCCCTGGAAGACGGCTCCATGGGGATACTGCCTGTTGAATGGCTTGAAAAAAGACTGCCCCTTCTTGAGCCCTCAGCCCCCAAAAAACGCAAGGATGCCAACAGGCCCATGAGGTTTCCGGTATCGAGGGCGCCAGCCCTCGACCTGATCCTGGAAGATGGGAACAGGATTGAAACAGACCAGATATTCCAGGAACTTAGGGAGGCCATATCCAATTTTTCAGGCATCAAGCCGCTTGACACACCAAAAACTTTCAAGGGCAAACTGAGACCTTATCAGAAAGAGGCCCTTGGGTGGTTCTCATTTCTGAGGCGTTTTGGCTTCGGTGGCGTACTTGCCGACGACATGGGACTTGGCAAGACCGTCCAGGTCCTTGCCATGCTTGCCGGAGAAAAGGAACAGAACGCAGGCCCCAGCCTTGTTGTCACCCATACATCCCTGGTCTTCAACTGGAAGGATGAAGCATCCAAGTTCACCCCTTCCCTGTCCGTCCTCCTCTATGCTGGGAACAACCGGCAACAGATGCTCCGGGAAATCGACCGGCATGACCTGGTCATAGCCACCTACGGGGTCATAAGAAGGGATATCGAGACCATAAAAGATGTTAAGTTTCATTACGTGATCCTGGATGAGAGCCAGGCAGTGAAAAATCCCAATTCTCAAATTGCCAGGGCGGTCCGCCAGTTACGTGCCCAGCACAGGCTCTGTCTGACTGGCACACCAATCGAAAACAATCTCGTTGAACTCTGGTCCCAGATGGAGTTTTTAAACCCGGGTCTACTTGGCAGCAAGAATTATTTTGAGACGCACCTTGCAAAGCCGATCACAAGGGATGATGAATCCGCAAAGGAAACACTTAAAAGCATTACAGGACCCTTCCTGCTGAGACGCACAAAGGATGGTGTCGCCGGGGAATTACCTGAAAAGGTAGAGCACGTCATCCGCTGTCCCATGACACAGGAACAAGAAAATGTCTATAACCGGCTCCGCCTTCACTACCTGACCTCCATCCTGGAAGAGGTCGACGAAAAGGGCGTGTCAAAGAGCAGGTTCAGGATACTGGAGGGTATTCTAAGGCTTAGGCAGGCAGCAAACCATCCCGCCTTGGTGTTGGAAGAAACAGATGCAGGGTCAGGAAAGCTCAACGAACTGTCAAGCCGCATCGAAGAGGTCATAGCCGGAAACCACAAGGCCCTCATCTTTTCCCAGTTCACAAGCATGCTACGGCTGATAAAGGGGCTCGTGGAAGAAAAGGAAATCCAGTATGTCTATCTTGACGGTTCCACCCCCGGGGCCCAGAGGGCAAAATGCGTCAAGAGGTTTCAGGAAAACGAAGAGACAAAGCTCTTCCTCATAAGCCTCAAGGCCGGCGGACTAGGCCTCAATCTCACAGCCGCTGATTATGTCTTCCTGGTGGACCCATGGTGGAATCCAGCTGTTGAGCAGCAGGCCATAGACAGGACCCACAGGATAGGACAGACCAAGAATATATTCACATACCACTTGATTTCCGCCGGCACCATAGAGGAAAAGATACTCTCCCTTCAGAAAAGGAAAAAACAGTTGGCCAAGGACATACTCTCAAGCCGCGAGGACATCCTTAAGACGTTATCCAAGGATGACATAAGATTCCTGTTCTCCTGATCCCCTGCCCCTGACTTTCCCATGGCAAGATGACGCAGCTTCCGCCTCCCAAAAACAGCATGATATCGATGCACCACTCGTGTGATAAAACATTTTCCTTGCTGTCTGAAAAGGTCACTGTTATTATGTAATCGGGTATGTAGTAATCATTAGACCCATATTATGCAGCAGCCAAGTTTGCCAAAGATGTGAGGCGAAAGGCACCGAGACGTACTCTTGTACTTCAACTGACTGACAACAAAGCAGATTTGGTAAACTTGACTGCCCCTTGTGGCTTCAAATGCCGAACATTTTTTACTTTGATGAGGTGCACTTTTTGGTGAATATTTTAATCTGGATTACACACAACAACTTACTGATTTTTTTTATTTATTCCTTGTGTTCAGTGTTTGAAGTGCATAATTTGGGTTAAATCCCCGGTCACGATACAATAAAAATCATGAGATATGTCGCCTATATAATATTAATAGCCTTAATCACTACCCTTGGCCTCTTTTTGATGGACAGGTCATCCCGCAAGACCACGGTAAAGGACTATGTAATAAGGGTGAATGGAAAGCTGATAACTGCTTCTGAATTTTCACAGCAGCTAAACCAGCAGCCGGTACTTCTTGGCGGAGGTACCAATTTAGCCGAGGCCCTGGTGACACGTGAGCTCCTTATTCAAGAGGCAAAACGGCAAAAAATAGACCAGGAGGAACCATTCCGCCAGGCATTGAAGACTTTTTATGAGCAGTCCCTTATAAAAATTCTTATCGACCGCAAAATGCAGTCCATCACCTATACGCCCACACCTGAAGAAATAAGCGCCTACAAGAAACTGATGGGAAGAGAAGTAACCTTCACCCTGACCAACATCGACAACTCGACCAACGAAACCTCCCAAAAAGACGTGGTCGGAAACAATGTGCCGGACCAGGTCACCGATCTCTTTGACAACCTTGCCCTGCCGCTCCGGATATCTCTGCTTTTCCTGAAACCAGGGGAAAAATCCGGCCCCGTAGAGATCTTTGGCGGACGTTATGTCATCGAATTAGAGAAGGTAGGCCCTCCCGCCCGAGTCAAGGCCAGGATAAGTGACGATGAAATCGCCGCCGCAATAAGCGAATTCAGGCGCGAAGAAATCTTCAGAAAATGGCTCGATGAGTTAAGAAAAAAAGCAAAGGTTGAAGTATATACGAAAAACATAGAGATTGAGACGCCATGACCAAAAAATACAAACGCCGTAACTTTTTCATCAAAAAGAAATTCCAGGGCCGTTACATGTTTATGTCTTACATGGTCCTGGCGGGTACGGCCTTCATCCTTAGCCTTATGTTGATCTTTTTGTCATCCGACTCGATGACACTGGTATACCGGAATAACGATCTCCTCATAAACAAAACACCCCTGGCGCTTTTTTGGCAATTTGCCATGGCAAACTGGGTCCTCCTGATCCCCTGTGGATTATTGGTGGTATTGTATGCCCTTTTTCAAACACATCGCACAGCAGGTCCCCTTTACCGATTCGAAAAGGCCCTGGATGAGATGAATAAAGGGCACATTGGCAGGCCAGTCATGTTGAGAGAAAAGGACGAGGCCAAGGAAGTGGCTGACAAGCTGACCAGTTTCAACAAAACACTTGCCGCCAAGATAAAGAGCCTGGCTCAAACCCATGAAGAGATCAACAGGATCATTTCAAGTGAAGGAGACTGCAGTGACAAACTCGAGCGCATAAAGCGGCTTAATGCAGATGCTATTAATACGCTAGACTTCTTTACGGTGGCTGATGAATAAGGCTGTTTATGCGGCTATCTGTCTTTTTATACTGCCATTACTGCTACCATCTGCCTCAGCAGGGCAGGAAATAAAAACCAGATACGCTACCATATATTTCTCGGATTACGATCTTCTGCGTTCCTTCAACAAGAAACTATATCTGGGACGACGCCTAAATTATCTTCTCCGCAACAGGAGGTTGATGAACGTATCGGATGAAGTGGGGGCCAAGGTAGACATAGTGGTTGAAAAGGTGGAAACAGTCCTCGACATGTTTCCGCAGTTCGTGCGTTTTTCCCTTGTCCTGCTGCCGTCTGCCAAGGATGTCCGGCGGGTGTATTACAAAAAATACGGCAGACGGGTCGATCATATAGCCTATTACTCCCTCAGCGAAAAGACCATTTACGTATCTGTCCGTGATGTAAATCTAAGGGTCCTGTCCCATGAAATAGGCCACATGATAGTGGATCATTATTTCAAAGTGCGGCCGCCTTACAAGATACACGAGGTCCTGGCCCAGTATGCGGAACAGCACGTTACGGATTGACCGTATCTGCTTGCATGGTACCGCATCTGCAGCACCATGCAAGCAGATACAAAACAGTAGGTAAACCCGGATTATTCACTTAAAATACCATCGATCAGATTGTTTTTATTATAAAATAAATAAGTTGCTTCTGGCAAAACATTCAAAATACTTTCACCTATTGCGTAAATTGACCACTGGGTGCTTTTCGCTGGTATTTTAAGCCGCTAGGGGCAGCCGATTTTACCGAACCTGCTTCGTTGTCGGATACTTGAAGTACATTAGTACGTCTGCGTATCCTCCGCCTAGCAGCTTCAGCAAACTCGACGGCTGAATAATCCGGGAGCCCGGATTATTCACTTCTATCCTTCTTCCAGCAATTTCAACTTTCTTTGAGCCTCCTTGTTGCCAGGGTCAATGACCAGTACCTGCCTGTATTCCTCTTTTGCCCTGAATCGAAGGCCGAGCTGCTTGTAAAGATCACCTGCCCTTAGACGGATCGCGCTATTGTCAGGCAAAAAGCGTATCCCCTCGGTTATGGCAAAAAGGGCCTCGTCGTACATCTGGTGCCGGACAAAGAACCAGTATGGAGAAAGAAAATACCACGGCCTTATCTCCTCCTCGCCATCAACCCTGTTAAGGGCCTTGCGATAAAGGACAGCCGCATTCTCCTTTTGACCCGCCTTGTCAAAATAGGAGGCGAGCTTTAGATAAGGTCGAACCTCGTCTGGCAGGATTCGCTCCATTGCCCGAACATCCAGCCCATAATGCATCAAAAGGGCAATATACTCCTCAAGGCGGCTGGGTTCCTGGGCCACCGCGATTTTCAACTCCTCAAGGCCTTCATCGATACGTCCCTGCTTGAAGAGCCAGCGCGCGTAAGCCAGACGCAGCGCCGCATGAAGATTGTCATATCGGATGGCGGTACTGATCAATGTGTTGCCTGTTTCATAATTGATTTGAGCGATATATAGTCCAATTCGCATAAGAAAATCAGAATTGGTGGGTTCAAGCCTCAAGGTGTCAAAATATTCCTTCAGGGCCAAAGAAGATTTAAAGAGAAATGCGTCGATGTTTGCCGCGGCAAAATAGTTCCTGGCATCGAATGGGCTCGCGTCGATAGCCCTTTCCATGGAGGCCCTCATCTGGAGCAGGCGGTCTTCGGGGATATGGGGGTTCAGATAGACCCTGCTTACCTGGTTGAATATACTGGAGGAGATGAGCTGCCCCACGTTGAATCGGGCCCCAAGGACTACAAAGGCCAATGAAACAACGAATACAGCCGCCGGCAACCTCCCCTCTTTCAGCAGATTTTTGCGTTTTCTTCCGTATCTCCTGACATTTGCCGAAGAGACCATGACGCCGCACAGGAAAAAGAAATAGAGACCGTTGGCACCATTGTGCATGTTGAAATCTGTGAAACTGTGAAAGATTATCGCCAGAATCCCGCAGAATGCGCCTGTAAAGACATAGATGGAAAACCTGTCTCTGCGGCTGTTGATTCTGCGCCATCCATGCACCATGACAGAAAAAAGGAACCAACCGACCAGCATGAGGGCGATGACACCCCCATCTGTCAAAAGCTCGATGTAATCGTTATGGGCGTGGGCCACGATGACAGCGGCATCCATCTTCTCCCTGTAAAGGGGAAAGATGTGCTCAAAAGACCCAAATCCTGCACCGCAAACCCAAAAATCCTTCACCAATTTGGCACAGTCCTGCCAGATAAGAAAACGGCCATCGAACAGCCTGCCCTCTTCATTGAACATCCGGACAAAACGGTCAGCAATGGGCTCCCATCCAAACCACGTTACCCCCAGTATGAAAAGAAGAACCACTGCCGCTATCGGGGCAACACTTCGTACACGCTCATTTTTCCTTCCCATAAGGAAAATAAAAAAGAGGAACGATAGGAGGAATGAGATAATCCCTCCCCTTGAAATGCTGAGGAAGAGGGAAGTCACTGCAAGAACTGCTGAGAATCCCAAAAGGATGTGGCGGTTCGCATGGGGCAGGGTAAGAAAGTCGACAACCTTTTGACGAAAGGAGGTCTCGTACGAGACTTTGGGCTTGTAATAGAGAAACAGGGCCACAGTCAACGGGATGAGCATCTCCATAAATCCCGCGAAATGATTGTGGTACACCCACGGCCCAAAGGGAAGAGCGTTCTGCGGAACAGCGCGAAACCAATAGATGCGATCGTGGGAGGTAAATTTTTGCAATATTGCAAAAAAGGCAATAAACCCCACAAGACCTGCTATAACAGACAGCACGATCTTCAGCCGTGAATACCTACCCAGCAGGTTTACTGTAAGGAAATAGAACAGGACATACGTGGCTATCCTGAAAAATTCGTTAAGGGTGGCATACAGGTCTACAGTAAGGGGCACAGGGGGATAACGACCGGACAAAACTTCCAGGGACCGGTAGACATCGTGTGACGCCGGGGAGATTACCCTATGCAGGTCAGGAGACAAAGGTATGGCCTGGACCAGCATGTACACCAAAAGCAGTAACAATGGAGTAGAGCCAGGGACTCCATACCATGGGCCATCCTTTTTCAGAAGAATTCGCAGAAGGAGAATGGCAAGAGAAACAGGAACCAGGAATTCCATTACAGTCCTGGACCAGGTTTCCACAGTGCCAAAGGCCAGTGGGCAGAAGATCAGAACGACCACGTAGAGGATAAAGTCAATCGACCATACCCTGTTTTCCATCAGGCCCCCTTTCCAGTTTTTTTATTTATTCCTTGTTGCCCGGTATTTAAACCCGGATTATGCAGCTCGCAATTTTACCGAATCCGCTTTGCTGTCGGGCACTTGAAGTGCACAATCTGGGTTAAAGTGCATAATCTGGGTTAATAACCTGCAGGGGATTTGCTGTCACGAGCCGTTGAGCAGCATCTTTACCCATGACCCTGGAGGCCAGTTTTACCGCCCTTGACAAGATAGGCGGGCGGTGACGCGAGGAATGGGCATCAGTGGCCAGAAAACTTACCACGCCCTGTTTAAGAAGGTACATGGCGCATTGTTGCACGTCAGGGCCAAAGGCCCCTGTCACACTCTCGGCTGAAACCTGGACAAACACATTCGGGCCGACAAGCTCAAGGAGCCTCTTTGGAGTCATGATGATCGACTTGTTTCTCTCGGGATGGGCCAGGATGAGCTTTCGGTCATTCCGCAGAAACTGGGATATCCGCTCCGCTGCTGTTGCAGGAAGGTATCCATGGGGGAATTCAAGCAGGAGATAGGGGCCATCGTTCAAAAGGTAGCAATCAAGGTCAGCCAGATCCGAATAATAACTTACCTCCGCGCCAGGAAAGACCTTAAAATCCACTCCGTGCTTCGTGAACAAAGCGTTTAACGACTCCACCCTGGACCTTATTTCTTCCTGCGACGGCAATGGGGCCATTACGTGCGGTGTTGCGATGGCGGCCTCTATTCCATCCGAAACCGCGATCCTTGCCATCCTGAGGGCCTCATCCTCGTCGGAGGCGCCATCATCGATATTGGGCAAAATATGACAATGGATATCTATCATGTTAAACGCTTACCAATATCATGATCAAGATTTTTCTGGGCCATAATAAGAGTAATAACCGTAGTAGTAATATAGGTAATCCTTGCCCTGATCTACCCCGTTCAGCACAATGCCAAGTATATTGGCATTTACGCTCCTGAAGAGTCTCAGGCCTCCCTGCAACTGGTCAAAGGTAGTCTCTCCTGCCCGGATCACAAGTATTGTTCCCTCTGCCAGGCGGCTCAGGATCTGGCTGTCAGTGGCACTCAGTATCGGCGATGAGTCAAACAGCACAAAATCATACTGCTCCTTCATCACCTTTACCAATTCTTCCATGCGGTTTGAGGCAAGCAGTTCCGCTGGATTTGGCGGGACCGGTCCGCAAGGCATTATGTCAATCCTGCCATCGTGAACCTTCTGTATGACATCCCTTTCCCCTGCCTCCCCTGCCAGGTATGAGCTAAGTCCCCTGTCATTTGGTACATCAAAGGCCTTGTGCAGACGGGGCTTACGCATGTCGCAGTCTATTGCCAGCACCGAGCGGTTGGCCTCGGACAGGGCCGTGGCAAGGTTTACAACAATGGCGGTTTTGCCTTCGCCCTCCACCATGCTGGAAACCAAAATGGAGCGGGGAGGATGATCCGCAGACGAAAGCATGAGCTGGGATCTCAAGGCCCTGAAACTTTCAGCCACCGGGCCCTTGGGATGGTCGATCATCTGCCTGTCAATGGATTCCTTGTCCTTCTTGACATCGGCCACCACCGCAAGGACCGGCAGACCGGCCTTACCTTCCACTTCATCCACGGACTTTACAGTGTTGTCCAGGTACTCCACGAAAAATGCCATGCCTATACCGCCAAAGAGCCCCAACACTACCGCAAGCATAAGGTTGCGCATCTTTCTGGGTTTTGCAGGGGCCACGGGGACTTCCGCCTTTTTCACCACCCAGATGTTGACTGTCTGGGTCTGCTCGCTGACGCTCTGCTGCTTGATGCGTTTTATAAGGGCGTCATAAAGTGCACGGTTGGTATCAGCCTCTCTTTTTAGGATGTCATACTGGATCATGCGCCCCTTGAGGTTGATAAGCTCCTGCTTGGCCTGTTCAAGGAGCTCTTTCAGGTTTTCCTCTGTTGATTTTGCCAGCCTGTAATTCATTTCCGTTGCTTGAACGATGCGCCGGATCTCTTTTTCCTTTTCCCTCAGAAGGACTTCACGATCTTCAACCGCCTTGATCATCAAGGGATGCTTGGGCCCGTATTTTTTTGACAGTTCTGCTATGTGCTGATCGGCTTTCAGTATCTGATCACGCAGTGACTGGAGGGTCTGATTGACAGTAAAGATGGGGATGGATTCAAGGGCCGCCGTATCGTTGCCGGCCTGCTGAATCTGGCGGTACAGCTCCTCCACCTCTTTTCGTTTAGCCTGTGCCTTGGAGAGCTGGCTGCTGAACTCTTTGAGTTTCTGGGGGATCACTGCCAGCTTGTCCTCAACCGTAACTATGTCATGTTCCCGCGTATAGGCCTGCAGGGCCTTTTCCGAGGCCTCCAGCTTTTTCTTTTCCTCTTCCGCCTTAATGGTCATCCACTTAATGGAGTAACGGCTTGCGTTCATCTTGATGTCAAGCATCTCATCCATGTAGGCCTCTGCTATGGTGTTGACGATAAGACTGGCAAGCACGGGGTTCTCATCCAGGTAGCTTATAGTGACGATCTTGGTATTCGGCACGGGTTTGGCGGACAGCCTGGCCTGGATCATTTCTGCTATGATATCAGCATCGCTTGGAGGCTCCACCTGGGCAGCCAGCAGGCTCTCCTTTCCGCCCTGTGCTTTTCCCCTGTCCGAGGGCAAAACCGACTTTACGGTCTCCTTTATCCAGGACAAGACAGACGCAAGGACCGATCGACGGTCCTCCTTGATGAAATATTGCCTGTACGCCGTATCCAGTTTCAGCTTCTTTACCACCCTGTCTATGACATTACGGCTTTTTATGATGTTAAACTGGGTTTCAAGAAACTCCGGGTCATAGGGGACATACATCCTGCCGGACAGCTCCGGGTCATAGTTCCTTTCTATCAGCACCTGCACACTCGCCTGGTAATACGGGGTGGCGGCAAGGGTCGCCAGCACCACGACCGCGATGGTTATGGTGGCAAAAGTGATGATTATTTTCTTACGCTTTTTTAATACCCTGATATAGTCACGCAGGTGGATTTCCTGCTCATTGATCTGTTGTACTTCCATAACCCACCCCTATCTCATATTTGATCCCATCTTCCGCCTCACATCTTTGTCAAACTTGGCTGCAACACACCATCTCATCCCACATTACAAAAATGGCTGGTCTACCTGTGACAGCTACACCAACCATTTTTTACCTTCAGGCAGCACAATTTTAGGGCAAGGGATATGACCAACCTGATGGATAGATCAAAAGAAACTTTCCGGCACCACTATGACATCTTCTGGCAAAATCGGCGTATCCATGTGCACATTTTCCAGGACCACCTTTTTACCATCTACCATACGTATAATTTTAACCTTGCCCTTGGCGGCCTTGCCGGTAAATCCACCAGCAAGGGCTATCGCCTTTATCACCGTGGTCCCTTCATCTATTTTGTAGGCATCCGGCTCTTCCACCTCTCCTGTCACATAGACCATACCTGCCTTGGAGACAAAGACATTATCCTTGTCCTTTATCTGGACGTTCAGGGATATGTCTCCACCCTCCATCAGGGCCTTTAAATCTATGTTTATGACCTCTTTCCTGCCGCCGGGCTTTACTCTCTTGATGGTGATCTTGTTCCCGGCATCCTTGGCAAGCCCCCCGGCCTTTGAGATAAGCTCAAGCAGGGTCGTAGGACCACTAAGTTCATAAAGACCCGGCTTGTTCACCATGCCCAGGATTACCGCCTTTTTACTGCCGTATTCCTCTATGAATACGTTAACTTGGGGATCAACCAGGTAACCGTCCGCAAGCATCTGCGCCAATTTTCTCGATACCTGGGAGACTGTAAGGCCAGCCACGTCCACGTGGCCTAAAAGGGGCATGAGTATCTGTCCGTCTCCATTCACCCGCACCTTGGTCTCAAGATCAGGATGGTCATAGACGGTTATCTTTAGAACGTCACCTTCTCCCACCACATAACCGCCGGTTCCGGCAAAACATTCACTGGAAAAGAGCAGCAGTATTCCCAGAACCGCAAAAAACAGTTTTCTTCCGCTCATACCCTTGTTAGAACCCTGCGGACACGCGTACAAAGAAGGTATTTGTCTCAAATTCAGCTGTCTTGATATCGGAAGTCCTTTTGATGTACTCATACCCAGCCTCTGACTGAAGCCAATCCTTGAATACGTATCTTATTTTCGGGGCAACAGTATAGACGTCATCGGTCCTGTCTGCCCCTATGTTGCCCCTGAAGTCATTACGGGTGTAATCCAGGAAAAGCACTGCCTCTACCTTCTCAGTGATCACCTTGTTCAGATGAAGGTTGACAATAGTGTCCTTGGAGTAGGCCGATGTTGAAATGGTTGACTCATTAAGCTTGCGGGCCGCAAACAGCTTCATGTTCGTTTTTTCCGTAAACTTGTGCTCATAGGTCAATTCCACTACCGGGTCTGTGACCCTGTCTGCCTCGGGATTGTCACTGTCTCTGCTGATCAAACCCGCCTTTGCTTTAAGGGTCACCTTTTCGGTGGGTTTCCACTCGATACCCAGGTATCCGTAATTCTGCGTGCTATCCTGTGTCTTATTCACGTCGTAGCTCACGTCCACATACTCATATTCACTGAAAAAGGATGTCTTCGGTGAATAATCATAATATAGATAGAGCGAATAGGAATTATCAGTCCTGTTTTTGCCCCTGCTGATAGCTTCATCATAATCGAGGTAAAAATTGTTGTAGTCCGCACGCACTCGAAATCTTTCGCCCAAATCATACTCCACGATTACACCCAGGAGATTGGTTACATATTCATCAACAACGGTGCCGTTGGTGGCATAACCAACAGCCATGGGATCTTCCGTGTCGGAATACTTGTCGTAGATACTGGCCGAAAGGCCTCCTCTCAGATTATACTGGAAATATGCCTCGGCAGACTGCTTGGTTGTATCTCTCTCGGAATGGTTATGAAAATCCTCTATGTCAGCCGCGTAAAGCGCGTATGCCTGGTACCGGGTAAAAGATTCCAGGTTGTCGATCTGATGATAACGCCCACCGGGTGAGGTGTTATATGTGTCCAGGTCCAGAAAAATTTCTCTCCTGGCAGGAGCCGCAAGCCAGATGCCTGGGGTATAAATCGCCGTCCAGTCCGATTGTTCGTGATCATTGGTATTATTTATGTTATCCGATGTCCTGAGCGTAACAGACATGAAGGGATGGACATACCCTCCCTTGGTTCCGAAAACTGTAACTGGAACATACGCTTCTGGCGCCTGGGTAGTCCTTTTTTCCAAATCCGCACTGCTCTGGCCCAAGGCATCAGATTCCGGCAACAACTGCGCATCAGGCTGGGCCGCGGGCTCTTCTTCTGCCCAGACATGACTCCAAGGAACAATCGCCAACACCATCCCCAACAAAACAACGTAAAAATATCTTTTCATACCCCACCTCACTCAAATAAAACGAAACGTAACAAACCCTGCATCCGCTTTTAACGGATACGTTTCAGGAACACATACATAATAAAGCCATCCAGTTTTCTGGATGGCTTATATTCTACAACAATTATTTAATAAATAAAGATTCAGGCCATGGAACTGCGGCCATTATAATGTCCCAGGACTGGCGTAGTAAGGCTCAGCAGGAGTACCTCCTCCCGTAGGTCCTGGTATAGGCGCAGCTGTCACCACAGGAGCCGGGGTATAGGGTTGTGCCTCCGACCATTTTTTACATTCCTCACAAGCCGACGTTACTACCATCAAGGCAAGATCATTGCTTGTACCAGCATTGGTTAAAGTTTCATCATCCACTCCTGCCTTGCAAAGAGCAACAAGCACCGCCCGGGGATTAAGCCCTTCAACTGTAAGTGCCGCCCTGACTATTTCGTCCGGGCTCATGCCTTCGGCAAGGGCCGCTACAACGGCCTTGTCAATGCCGTCTTTCAAAATGGCCCCCTTAAAATCTTCCTGGGTCATGGCCCAGCCATAGGCCACACTTATAACCGTTATGATCAACACAACGTAACCGAATATCTTTGCCGTGGTTTTCATTTGTTACCTCTTGTCTCCTCTTTATGACATCCCTCTCTATATATCAGCCATAATAAAATGTAAGATCATCAAGTGAAGTCCCTGCTGGAAAATTAACATCCAATGCAGTACCTGCATCACCAGAATGCGTCAGATCCTTCACCTTGCCCAATACCTTCATTTCAGGACAACGATAAGTCTTATACTTTTTGTTTTTAATTGTATCCATGATTACCCCCATCCAAGACTTATTATCTCTTTTTTATAGAACAATAATATTATACATTATTTTAGATCATGCAAGTGATTTTCAATTTTAGCCTGTCTTCTCTTCAATTTTATTAAAAATCTGTTGAGCTGTCTCAGGGAGTAGGGTAAGCGCACGTGGCCGTTCAAGAGACCATAAAGGATATCTTCTCACAATTTTAGCACCGATACGGAGTCTCCTCTCCTGCACCTTCTTGTCCAGCTTTTTCATATAAGAGGCAAAAAAAAGCCCAGACATGAGTCGCATCAGCCCTTGTTTCCTTTCAACCTTCTCCAATTGGATCGTGTCTCCCCTTCCCAGGAAGAAAAATGCATTCAATCTAGTCGGTTTCCTAGCAAAATTTGCAGTCATGGGCACATTACGTTTTTCAACCATGGGATGAATGCGTTCCAGCTCTGCTAAATCTCTGCCCAAAAAATGAATGGCATCGGGCCAAAGTTTCATGGCTGGGAATCCAGGCATAATCCATGCTCCCTTGCTGTCAACCCAGATGGCTGTTACATCGTCAGAAAGCAGTTTTCCTCCTAATCCCAAAAGGTACGCGGTCAAGGTAGATTTGCCATATCCCTTGTCACCCACCAAAACAATCCCAGCACCGTTTATCTCCAGTGCCGCCCCGTGAACAACCAAAAAACCCCGTTGTTCAAGAAGGAGTGCCAAACATGCAGCAAGCACTGGGAGACGTATAGTCTTATGGCTTACTCCAGGAAAAGGTGATACAACCACCTGATTCCCGTTTCGTATCTGGAAAAGGCCAACATCTTCCCAGAAGCAGCAACCATATCTCTGAGCGATTTCAAAACGCACTCCTGATATTCCGCGAAGGCGAGGTGGTTTTCGATCAGGGCGTTTAAGGACTACTGAAATATCACATTTTGAGAAACTGGTTGTTTCAAATTCAGGAATAGGGAAATCAGATTCTAAGTGAAGTCCATATGCCTTATATTTATGGCGGTTATCAGACATGATTTAAATGTGCATCATCAGTTTTGGCAGGAATGGGAAACATCATACCCAGTTAGCTTTTCCAGAGCACCACAAAAACTACTGTCTGTGCCAGGTCCCCCCCAGCAGCCCAACGTTCTATCTTCCACCTTCCCAAGAAGGCTCAATGTGGGAGCATAGTATTTCTTTCGAGGCTGCTCAGTTTTCTTGAGATCATATTTTGAATTTCCAAGCATTCCAGCCCCCATCTTAAAAAAATTTTATTTCATTATAAAATTAATTTATAGCATTGCTAAGCCATCGCGTCAACATAAGCACTTGCATAATAGTAAATGCCTCAGATGCAGTAACGTTTCGATTCATATTCAAAAAATCTTCTACGATTTGTTCCATCTTTTCTGCCATATAATACTTTTGATGTCCATGCGATATATTGCCCAAAAAATGCTGAAGTTTAGTTCTATCCCTTACTCGCAATCCATGATTTAAATTTGCTGAAAAATCACTTTTATCTTTTCTATTCCTAATAACATCTGGAAGAATATCCTTTAACGCAAGGCGCACTATGTATCTGTTTAGCCCACGATGCAATTTAAGAGGTGCGGGGAGCTTTAAACAAAATTCAACCAACCTCTTATCAAAATAGGGATACCTGGCCTCAATCCCAAAATTTGAAACACACCGATCAAGGACTTCCAGACCATAAGGCATAAACGGCTGGTGTAGTGCACGGCGGTGGCGGTCAAACTCGCAATCTGCATTAGATGCCTCATTTTTTTTAAACTCTTTCCACCGTTCAACCAAACCCGTTCGATTTATAAAATCATTGTCAATTATATTATGCCATGGAACCTTAATAAGCTCCTGAAATTCTTTCTGCCTTTCTGCCTTAAAAACGTGCATAATCTGCCTGGCTGCTTTTGCCATGCGCTTAAGACCAGCAGGCACGCATCTTCGGCGTATGGCAAAATAGGCAATTTTCCCAGCCTGATTGATCGATCCATCAGTTAAGCAATAACTCTCCAAAGCCAGCCTGAGCCATTTAAAACTCCCGGCAAGCTCCAATAAAAGCCCCAATCCATAGGAAACCGTGTTGTCACCGTCATGACCATCCAGCATTACCCGGAACCCGTTATCTCTGGCCAAACCAAGCAGAGCGCGACTCATGAACACATGCGGAGCAAAAAAAGGTTCATCCTGTTCATCAAGCATTTTTTCCACCTCTGCAAGAGGCTGTAAGCGATCGGCATTAACGAAATTGGTAGGCAGATTATACCTCTCAACTACTGACATAAAATAATTTCGTTCATCACACTCTACTATTTCGTCAAAAATGCCTGAAAATACGTGCGGTCCCTCTATGCCCCATTTTCGATAGATTTCAGCTGCAACACACACAATGGATGACGAATCAAGTCCTCCGCTCAGATATGAGCCTAATGAGAAGGCGGAGCGAAGGCGGCACTTAACCGCTTCTGTGAATATTTGACGAAACTCCTCCGCATATTCATTATTACCCTTAACATAGCGACCGGGTTCATAGGGCAAGTGCCAATAAGCACCTTTTCTCATAACGCCATTTTGAACCAAACTGAAGTGCGCGGGAGGCAGTCGCAGAATCGAACACCAGAACGTACTTTCCCTATCCAGCACTACTGCAGCAAGAAAATCTGCTATACGTTCGTCATTGATCCTACGCGGAACATCGTTTAATGCCAAAAGCCCTTTTATTTCAGAGGAAAAGGCAAAAAAATCCCTGGAGGCATAGTAGTAAAAGGGCTTTACCCCCATGTGGTCCCTGGCACAAAACAGTGTGCGCCGCCTTTGGTCCCAGATGGCAAAGGCAAAATCCCCTAAAAGTCTCTCTGGAC
>CAZUIH010000049.1:0-15521 GCA_964620365.1 uncultured Desulfobacterales bacterium
ACTAGAATATCACCCAAAAGGTGAAGCCAATTCAGCTCAAAAATGTTCGGCATTTAAAGCCACAATTTGGGTTCATAGGACTGCCTCCTGGTAAAATTTCTTAAAAAAACATTTACCAGTCATTTTTTACTATAAGGCAGCAAAATTACAGCAACATTGCCTAACCATTACATTTAGTTAAGAATTGATCAAAATGGACTCGCCATGGCGGCTACTTATGGGCAAGACGACCTTGAAACACGACCCCTTTCCTGAAGTACTGCTCACCTCCACCCTTCCTCCGTGGGCACTCACCACTGCCTTAACCAGGCTGAGCCCCAGGCCAAGCCCCTTTTCGGTACGGCTCTTGTCTCCACGGTAAAGGCGGTCAAATATCCTCGGCATTTCCTCCGAAGAGATACCCTTGCCGTTATCCTCCACGGAGATAACGAGTTCATGATTGTTCTGCCTTGCATCCACCTTTATCGAACCACCTTCCGGAGAGTACTTGACCGCGTTGTCCAGCAGGTTTGCAACCACCTGTTTGATACGGTCTTCATCCAGTTCCGCCTTGAGCCCTTCTGTGATAGTTAAATCAATATCGATACCCTTCTCTTCGGCTACAAACTGGTAAAGATCCACAATATCCTGCAGCAGTCCCTTGAGATCCAGCCACTTGAGGTCCAGCCGTATCACTCCTGCCTCGGCCTCGGATATGTCCAGCAGGACCTTCAACATGCTGCATATCCGCTCGGACTCCTCGGCGCAGTCCATCAGGGCCTCCCTTAATGTGTCCTCGTCACCGGGGCCCTGCAGGGTTGTTTCTATAACGGATCTCATCCTGGTCACCGGAGTCCTGAGGTCATGGGCGACATTGTCTAGGGCCTCCTGCATCCCGGTGATGAGATTCTGTATCTTTTGAAGCATGCCATTAAAAAGCCTCACCAATTCATCAAGTTCATCCCCTGTATGATAGGAAGGCACACGGGCATCCATCCTTCCGGTGTCTATCTGTTTCACGGTACCTATGAGATCCCGCAAGGGCCGCAACGAGCGATAGGCCATGAAGGCGCCTGCCAGAATACCTATGAGCACCACAGGTATCATGATCATTGCAAAAAGTTCGCGAAAATGTTCAAGGAGCTCTTCTCTCTCCTCAGACCCCTTGCCGATCTGGAGTATATATCCGTCCGACAGCCTCCTGCTTTCGATTTCGAGCATATCCTCATCACCCTTAATATGAAGGAAAAACCATTCGCGGGCCTTGAGCTCCTTCCTGTCTTCCAAGATTGAAAAATCTATCTTTCTGAAACGCTTGGGGACAGTCATCAGCAGTGTAGAATCATCGGGAGTGGCAAGCCTAACAAAAAAGCCAGCGGCCTGGTTGCTGCTATGCTCCTGTCTAATCTCGTCCAAAAGGGCATTGATTCCCTTGTTTCTTTCCATAAGATCATATTCGTCAATCTTGAGATTGACCATTTTCCTGTCCTGATCCACTACTATCTGTGTAAGAAATAGGTAGGCTATGAGAAAAAATGCTAGGGAACTGACGATAAATATGGAGGAATAGCAGAAGGCAAGACGGAAAGCGGTAGTCCTGGTAGCCGCCTTAATCGTCTTTGAGGACATACCCCACTCCTCGAATAGTGTGTATAAGTTTTTTATCAGCCCCCTTGTCAATCTTGTTGCGGAGCCTGCATATCAAAACGTCCACTATGTTGGTTTGGGGGTCAAAGTGATATCCCCACACGTGTTCAAGTATCATCGTCTTTGAAAGGACCCTGCCCTGGTTCTTCATCAAGTATTCCAAAAGGGCAAATTCCTTCGGCTGAAGTTCAATCTCCTTGCCAGTGCGGATCACCTGCCGGTTCAACAGATCCAGCGTGAGATCTGCCACAGTAAGTTTGGTCGTTTTATCCCCGGAGGAATTGGATCTTCTTATGAGGGCCTGTATCCTGGCCAGCAATTCAGAGAATGCGAATGGTTTCACAAGATAATCGTCACTGCCAATTTCGAGTCCCTTAACCCGATCTTCAACAGAACGTTTTGCGCTGAGAATCAGCACCGGTGTTTTTATTCCCTGGGACCTTGCCTCGGCTATAATGCTCAGGCCATCCAAATTGGGCAGCATGATGTCAACTATGGCAGCATCATATGGTGCGGAAAGGATAAAGTCCAGCCCTTCCAGCCCGTCGTAGGCGCAGTCCACGCCAAATCCCGTTGATTCCAGTCCCCTTTTAAGAAAAGATGCAATCTTTCTGTCGTCTTCTATGATCAAGATACGCATGATATTCCTTTCTCCATACTTTTTCTAACTCTTTAATTACCTTTTCTTACACGAGGATTAAAATATTATTACATTTTGTTAACTTTCACTCTCTCCGCATAATCTACCGCTATAATTAGGAGACCATAATTAAGAAATTAGACATGGTTGATCTTCTGATACAATAATTTTTATGACGCTGATATCCAGCATGTCCGATTTTAGCACTATCTGTAAAATAGAAGGGAGAATTGCTGAATGCAGAACAATCTCGACCAGGAAGCGGAGTTGGACATCTCCGTGGTTATTCCCATGTTCAATGAGGAATCCAATATTGAACAACTTTTTGAAAGACTCTTTAAGACACTTTCCCAATTAACGGAGTCGGTGGAAGTTGTCTGTGTGAATGACGGTTCCACGGATAATACGCTTGAACTGCTCAAAAGGGAGCAGGAAAAATATCAGGATCTCGTAATAGTGGACCTTGCCAGAAATTTTGGACAGCATGCCGCGGTTATGGCCGGGTTTGCAAAAAGCCGCGGCAAGTGGATCATCACCATGGATGCGGACCTGCAGAATCCCCCTGAGGAAATCCCCAAAATCGTGGATGAATTCAAAAAGGGCCACGACCTGGTAGGCACCATAAGGATGGGAAGACAGGATTCCCTTTTCCGTAAATGGGCGTCCCGAATAACCAACCGTCTGATAACACGCATTTCTGGTATCTCTCTTTCAGATTTTGGATGCATGCTAAGGGGATACAGCAGGGATATAGTCCAGGGGATATTGCAGAATCCCGAGTACCGAACCTTCATTCCTGCCCTTGCAACCTTCTTCGCCAAAAATCCGGTGGAGATTCCAGTCCGGCACGAAGAGAGGGCAGCAGGCAATTCAAAATATTCTCTGTTTAAACTCTTGAGCCTTCAGCTTGATCTTATGACGGGATTTTCATTATGGCCCTTGAGGACACTCTTTTTTTGCGGAATGATCATTGCGACGCTCGGCGTTCTACTGGGCATCGGAATAATGGCCCTGCGCATTTATCACGGTGCCCAGTGGGCTGTCCAAGGGGTTTTCACACTTTTTTCCCTCCTTTTTATCTTTGTGGGTTCACAATTTTTCGCTCTGGGACTTCTTGGTGAATACATAGGCAGGATATTCCAGGCAGTCCGCAAGAGGCCTACGTTTATAATAGGAGGTATCTACCGCAAATGAATCAATCACAGTCTCAAGAAAAGACCGCATTCTACCTGAGCGCAGTCTGTTTCTGGGCCTCGGCCCTTGTTCTGCTCTTTATGGCCATAGGTCAGCGCGGATTATGGGGACCAGAGGGCAGATGGGCCGAGATCGTGAGAGAGATGTTCCTGAAAGGAGACTTTTTCCATCCGACCATCAACGGCCTTCCCTATTTTGATAAACCACTTTTCACCTATTGGGTTATTGCGGCTGTAACCGCGATAACAGGCAGCCTGAACGAATGGGCCGTCCGCGTCCCCAGTGCCATTGCAGGGCTTGCTACCCTATGGAGTGTCATTTACCTGGGCAAAAGGCTCTGGTCCCGTGAAACAGGCATGACAGCAGGCTGGATACTGCTGACTGTCTATGGATTCCTTTTCTGGTCCCGCACAGGTGCGGCTGACATAGAAAACATGGCCTTCATCATGGTTGCCTTGGCATGGTACTGGGCCAGGCGGGAACGACCTGGGTTCACATCCTACCTGATATTCTACCTGATATGCTTCATAGGCTCCCATTTCAAGGGACTGACCGCACTGGCAGTCCCCTTGATTGCCATCTTCCCTGACATGATAAGGAATGGACGATGGAAGAGCTATATTTCATGGTCAAATTTTGCCGCTGCCGCCCTGGGCCTTGGTATCTACCTTTTACCATTCATATATGCAAGCATCACGGCAGAGGGATATTCGGAGAGCGGGCTTAAGATGGTTTTCCAGGAAAACATCCAGCGTTTTTTCAAACCCTTTGACCACAAGGAGCCTGCCTACGTCTATTTCTACTATCTCCCCCTGCTCTTTCTCCCCTGGACCCCTCTTTTACTTACCGCCCTGGGCAATGCCCTTAAGGAATACAAACGGCTGGATAAAAACACCAAGTGGGTACTGGAGGCAATCATACTGGTCTTTCTCTTTTTCACCATTTCAGGCTCCAGAAGAAGTTATTACATTTTGCCGGCCTTTCCATTCTGTGCCCTTTTGACATCGGCCTTTATCCACCGTTTCGGCCACAGCTCGTGGAAGCGGACAGGCCTGATCATACAGTCCCTGTTCGTACTCGCTCTCGCCCTCATAGAGACGGCAAGCCCTGCAATATGGCCTCTTATCCATGAAAAAACAGGATTCATAGCCCCGCCCGCGTTAAAAGTCGCAACACTGATGCTAGGATTGGCAGCCCTTATCCCGCTTATGGCAGGCCGCATTTTTCCAACTTTTTTGGCACGTTTGACCGGGTCTGAAGGCCGGATTGCCCCTTTGATCATCTCCGTTACCATCCTGGCAGGCGGCTTCTTCTGCTGGCAACAGACCATCCTTGAAGTATACCGCACCCAAAAGCCGTTTCTTCTGGAACTCAAGGCCGAGATAAACGGAATTCCGGAAGACTCCATAGCCATGAGCAAAAATATCGCCAATGTTGCCTTCTACCTGGATATGCCAAGGCCTATAAAGGTCTTGAAGGATGAAAAGGCGGTCAAGGCCTTTCTAAGTGAAGGAACGGGTGTAAAGATCATTATCGCACGGAGAAAGGATATGAAAAGGATCGTCCCCGTGCTACCAGAAGACCAGAGAAGGCCGATGTTGGAGGCCAAAACCTGGCCCTGGCTCCACAAGAAATCAGCCCAGCTTTTGGCCTGGAAGATCGAAGTGGAAAAAACGAAGCGCCAGGGGACAGGACATCTTATCGACTGAAAGAGGGTGGCCGGGACTGCCGGCCGCCCTTGCTATTGCGACTGAACAGCCCCTGAAGAAGCCACCTTTCCGGCCCTTCCGGGAAGTTCGATGTATCTGAGTTCCCTTACTTCCAAGGCTTCAGGTGATTCAAGACATCTTTTCGCGATATCCCTTAGAAGTAGGCAGGAACCATGTTTTTTCAGCAGCCTTGCCATCAGCCCTTCAAAAAAATCCCTGAACGGTCCTCCTTCTACCTCCGCATGGAGGGCCAGGACAGGATAGGCGTACCCTTCAAGGGGCAAGAGCAGATGCTCGGCAAGTTGTGTTTCATCTTTTATTCCCATGGTAAGCAGCTCTTCGATACACGGGCCGGTGGTTGGTATCTGAAGGGTCTCAAACCGCTTTTGTCCGTAGGAAAGAAAGCATGGGGGACCTTGCCTTAGGTCGCTGGCATAGTCCAGCCCGAGCCTGTCCTGCACGGTAAGGCTCGCAGGAGTCACCTGCCAGCCAGGGGCGGCCACCGCCCGTGGGGGCCTTTTGAGGATCTCACGAAAGGCCTTGAATGATTTATCAAACTCTTGCTCTATCGCATTTTCTGTCATTCGAGGCAGGTGATCCTGCCATTTCCTGTGGTCCCAGGCGTGGACAATTACCTCGTGTCCCTGGGCCTCTATCTGCCTTACCAGTCCGGGAAAGGCAGTGGCAATTGGCCTGGCAGGCAGAAGAGTCCCGGACAGGACGGTCCTGAGACCGTAGAGCTTGGGCGCGCCGGTCTTGACCATCTTTTTCAGAAAGGCAGGTTCCCGAAAAAGCCTGTAGATTGCTTTGCCCGCGTTGTCCGGACCAAAGGAAAGACAGAATGTGCCCTTCGCCCCAAATTTTTCCAGGATTTCCAGCAGCACGGGCACCCCATCCCGCATTCCGTCGTGGGTATCCACGTCGATCTTCAAGGCTACCGCTTTTTTTATCTTTCCCACCATCACCTCTTGTGTCTTGCTATTACCCGCTTCAAGGCCTTTGCCACCTGTGCCTGGTCTTTTTCCTGAAGGAGTGGATAGAGTGGCAGTGAGAACAGACGCTCACTGTTCCATTCGGCATTTGGAAGAAAACCAGGGGCATATCCATATTTGTCCCTGTAGTAACGCTGAAGGTGTATGGCTGGAAAATGAAGACCGGTGCCAATATTTTCCTGCTGCAATGCAAGCAGAAAATCGTCACGACCGATGGTGAGGGCATCCACGTCAAGCCTTACGACATACAGATGCCAGGCGTGCCGATGTTGCCAGGGAACACTGCCCAAGGGCATTATCTCCGGGATGTCCGCGAGCAGCCTGTGATAGTTGACTGCGAGTTCTTTCCGTCTGTTGTTGAACTCATCCAGCCTGGAAAACTGGTGAAGGCCTATTGCCGCCTGTATATCCAGCATGTTGTATTTGAACCCCGGTTCAAAGACCTCGTACTGCGGGACTCCCCCCTTTGAATAACGCTTCCAGGCATCCCTCGATATCCCGTGGAACCTCAGCCTCCTCATCCGGGCCGCACGTTCTGCGTCGTTGCACAAGACCATCCCGCCCTCACCCGTTGTAATGTTCTTTATGGGATGAAAACTGAACACGGCCACCTCACTGTCGGACCCGATCAACCTCCCCTTGTACTGGGTGCCAATGGCATGGGCCGCATCCTCGATAAGGGACAAACCGTGTTCCCTGCACAGGTCCCGAATCGAATCGAGGTCACAGGGCGCCCCTGCAAAATGAACAGGCATCACCGCCCTCGTATGCCGGGAAATCTTTCTCTCTATATCTGAAGGGTCTATCTGGAGGGTATCCCTGTCCACATCCGCGAACACGGGCCTTGCGCCGCATATCTCTATATTGTTTACCGTGGATGGCCAGGTGATGGATGTGGTGATGACCTCGTCTCCCGGCTTCAGATCCAGGGTCTTTAAGGCAAGATGAAGACCGGCCGTTGCCGAATTCACGGCAATGGCTTCCTGCCCGCCGCTCCATCTGGAAAACTCCTCTTCCAGCCTGGCCACCTTTGGACCGGTGGTGATCCACCCTGAACGCAGGCTGTCCACCACCTCGTCTATCTCCGCCTGGCCTATGGTTGGCCTTGAAAATGGCAAAAAACTCTCTTTTACCCCTTTTTTTTCGCTCATCCTGCACTCCTGGTAATCAAGTATACCCCGATACATATCACAACTATCCCGGCCCAGCGTTCCAGCCCCAATGGTTCATCAAACAGGACCTTTCCGGCAAAGGCGGTTACAATGTAACCCACACTGAGCAGGGGATAGGCATAGCTTACATCCACCCTGGAAAGCACCATGAGCCAAACCACTACGCTTACCACGTAACAGAAAAGCCCGGCTAGTACATAGGGGCTGGCGGCAACCTTGAGGCCTATGGGCACAATGTTCTCAAGGGAAAAAGAAAAATGTCCTATTTGGATCATTCCCTTTTTAAGTGCAAGCTGGGCAGCGGCATTTAGTAAAACACCTGTCAAAATAAGCGGAAGATATTTATTCATGACTTAACCAATGTCTCTCAAATAATACACGGATAAAAGGCCATCAGGACCTGACCCAATAGGCCACGACCGGCCTTTGATGAATCAGCCCGTTAACCAGGAAAGAGGCCTTGCTCCTCTCAAGAAAAGGCCTGATCTCCTCCAATTTTTTTTTCTTTGTTACCACGATGAACGGGGGAGATATCCCAACCAACTCCCCTTCTGTCTCCACAAATACGAGTTGCGACGAGGGCCTGCTGCTGTAAAGGGCATATTTTACGCCATCCCTGTCATCGTCAATTCCATAAAGCACCACGGACGCATCACTGCTCACCATGGACTCAACGCTCTGGACAAAAGGTCTTCCTGATTCAACGGTGGAAAGGCCTGGCTCAATGACAAGCTGCATGCCTGAAAGGCCCAGGGCGAATAAGACTGCCATGGCGACCGCCAGGGTCTCCTGCCGACCTCTTGTCCTAAAAAGGGCAAAACCAGCTAGTAGGTAGACAGCATTCCACACAATGATCCATGCAGGAGAAATCCTATACCCGTAGGGGTTGTAAACATAGATGCCCCACGCCGCGGAAAAAATCAGCAGGCAGAGCCCCAGGAGAATCCGCCTTATCCATTTGTTGTCCAGGTAAAGCAGTGCCTTCTCAATCACGGTCGCCAGAATAAGTGCCATGGCCGGGAAAAGGGGAAGGAGATATCGTCCGTGCTTTGTACTGGCGAGGCTGAAAATCGTAAACACTACAGCAAACCAGACAAGGGCGAGGCGAATGACCGGATGATCAGGAATAAGGTCCCTTACATGGCCTGCCCTTCCCCTCCCTGAGATTGCCTTTTTCCACTGGGCAAGGGCTGGAATCAGGCAGAGCAACCATGGACCTGCCGTTTTAAGGAGATAAAAAGGGTAATAAAAAATTGATGTGTCGGATTCACGACCAATACGCCTGAGCACCTGGCTTTCCATGACCTCATGCAAAAAGGCCAAACCGCCCTCTCTCCAGACACACCACGCCTCGGCCGCAAGGCATATGGAGGAGACGAGCACGGCCTTAAGGCCAAAGGATAGCGCTTTGCGAACTCCCTTCTGCAGAAGGAGGAACGTGGTCCAAACGCCGAAAGGCAGAACAATACCGATAGGCCCCTTGGTGAAAAAGGCAAAAAAAACGCAAATAAAGGCAAGGGCCTGCAACCAAAAAGCCCTGCGATCCGATTTTTCATATAGCGCCATAAACAAGAAGAAGACGGCCAGGGTGATCTCCAGGGCCAGTAGCATGTCAATAGTGGCCTTGGATGCCTTGAGCCAAAATTCGGGCAAGGTGCCCAGGATAATAGCAGCCCAAAAACCGCTTCTGGGGGATATGCGCTGTCCTAAAAAAAATGTGACTACCAAAAGAGCAGCACCGGAAAGGGCGCTGGGCAACACAGCGCTAAAGGTGGTCACCTTTTGGAAAGGAAGCGAAAATATGTATTCCAACCAGAAGTAGAGAGGAGGATAATCAGGATATGGCTTGCCCATAACCTTCGGGATAAGAGTCAAACCCGTGCCCAACATCTCTTTTGCGAAAAGAGCGTTTCTGGCCTCCAGGCCATAGAGGTCCCTGAAAGGGGTTACAAGGAGATACAGCGCCGTGAAGAGAAAAAAAACTTTAAATGGCCCAAAATGACTATCCACCAATCCCTCGGACGGAATGATCCCTTTACCCTTGAGGGATATCAACTTTTTTTCTCCCTGGCCTGTTCCACCCAGGCATTGCACACGCTGACTTCATAAAGGAATATATCCCCATACTGCTTGACTTCAGCAAAGCAGATTCCCGGATCGAGAAGCGTCTCAAGACTCTCCTTCAGGTCGTCATCCACGATCAAAATACGTGGAATAGCATCTTCTTTAATTTCCCTATTTTCATCCGCCCACGACTCTTCGCCCCTCGCGCAGAGCCCGTCTGCCCTGGGAACGAGATATTCTATATCCTTTTTCATATAAAAGGCGAGTCCATTCAGATTCAGGTCACAGTCCGCCAGGATCAAATTGTTGTTACTGATCAATCCAGCAATGTTTTTGTAAAATGCCCTGGCATCCTGGGGAGCGGGAACCCAGGCAGAACCCGCCTTAAGGATTATCAGGGAAAGGATCCAAACAGTAAGGAACCTGGGACGCAGACACACGTCTCCAACGACATTCCACCTACCATCGGTCTCCTTGCAAATCAGTTTCATGCCCCTTGCAGTAAACAGCGCCATGGGCGCAAAAAGTGGCAGGATATAGAGGGGAAGCCGGGAACTGGCAAGGGAAAAGACCACCAGGGGAACGGCCCACCAGGAAAACAGCAGAAAGGCAGATGGATGGCGTCTAATAGCTTGCCAATTCCTGAAAGAAGGCGCCGAACGGAATATTTTCGGCCACCAGATGACCCATGGAAGGGAACCAAGGATGAGAATGGGCAGATAGAGATAGAGCGGGGCATACCAGGCACTGTTGCGATGAAAACAGTCAGAAAAAAGCCGTCCTATCAGTTGCTCTTTCAGGACAAGCCCGACGGAATCAGGGTAGAGCCGAAATATGCCCCAATACCAGGAAAATCCAACCAAGACAAAAAGGATGAGTCCTGTGGGCCTTAACGGAAACGCCTTGAACCTGTCCCTGAATAAAAACCAGAACAGGGCGAGTCCTCCTGCGACTGGAAAAATAGCAGGCCCTTTTGTCAAAAAGGCGATACCCCAGAAAACGAACATCAGTATGAACCATCTACGGGCCTGTTTTGGGCCAGGGGCCTTATATCCTCTTACAAAGGCCCATACCGCGGCGACCTCCCACAGCACCAGGATTGTATCGGTCGTCACAATATTTGAAGCGACAAAAGGCACAAGGGTAGTCATATAGATGATGCCTGCCCTCAAGCCGGTCTGGGTGTCCCATAATCCCTTACCGATAAGACAGACGAGGAAAACAGTAAATGCAAAAGCGAGAGCATTGGGAAACCTTGCCCCCCACTCATTTATGCCAAACAATTTCATGCCTGAGGCAATCGCCCAGTATGTAAATGGAGGCTTTGTAAGATGTGGCTTGAAATCGAGCTGCGGCACAATAAAATTGCCTGAAGCCAACATCTCTCTTGCACATTCAGAGTACCTTGTCTCATCCCGGTCATAGAGTCCGCGACTTCCCTGAAACAGCATCCCCAGCACAAAAGCAAAAATCAGAACAGCTAGTAAATAACGCATAGACCTCAAATCTTTACTGCGATCTTGCCCGCACATTAGCCATAATCCCAATCCAGACAACAGCCAGTCTCTCGGATGGCGTCATTAGGAAACCGAAGAAACAACGCTTATTTCATACCCTATGTTTGGAGCAACGTCGACACTGCTTGTTTGGCCAATTTTCACTGACTTCAATGAACACGGTCAACATTTCCAGACAACCTGTGATCACGGACCCAGGCACCAGGTAGGTCTTTCGGCCTGCCCCACATCTAACGATGCAGGTGTTCAAATTATATCATTGGGCGATGTCCGTTATTAAAACGGATTACTGGTTATGGACTGCCCAGGTCATCTGTCCTTATGCCATTATCCTCTACATATGCGGCTATGGTACGCTTCAGGGCCTCACGCATCCCTATTTTAGGCTTCCAGCCGAGGATCTTGCCTGCCAAGGTGATATCCGGAACACGATAACCGACATCTTGATAATCAGGCCCGTAATAGGTCTCCGCGGGTATCTCCCTCAACTCGGCCTTGTCGGCCAGGTGCGCAAGACTGGGAAACTCGCGTACCACCTCTATCATCATCTCGGCCAACTCACGTATGGAATAGTCATTACCTGGGTTTCCAATATTGAAGATCCTGCCGTCACAGGCCCCATCCCTGTTCCGCAAGATGGCCATAAGACAGTCGAGGCCATCGTCCACATAGGTAAAACAGCGTCTCTGCCTGCCGCCATCCACGAGGTTTATGGGCTCCTGTCTAAGCAGGTGTCCGAGAAACTGGGTGACGACCCTGGAGCTGCCCTCCTTGGGGGTGAACAGACTATCCAGACCGGGCCCTATCCAGTTAAAAGGCCGGATGAGGGTGAACTGCAGGTCCCGGTGTTTTCCCATGGCCCAGATTACCCGGTCCATCATCTGCTTGGCGCACGCGTATATCCACCTTTGCTTGTGTATCGGTCCATAGGTCAAAAGACTCGTCTCCTCGTTAAAGACCGGGTCTTGACACATCCCGTAGACTTCACTTGTTGATGGGAATATTACCCTGGTGCCATATCGGGCACATTGCCTGACTACCCGCAGGTTCTCTTCAAAGTCCAGTTCAAAAACGGCCAAGGGATCCTTGACATAGGAAGCAGGCGTGGCTATGGCCACCAGAGGCAGGCAGACATCACATTTCTTTATGTGGTATTCTATCCACTCCTTGTTTATTGAAATGTCACCTTCAAGAAAATGCATTCTGGGATGATCAACAAACTCGCCAATCCGGTCAGAGGCGAGATCCATTCCATAAATTTCCCAGTCTGTTTCCGCCATGGTGCGGCGGACTAGGTGACTACCGATAAAACCATTTACTCCCAATACAAGTATCTTCATTAAGTCTAACTCCTGTTTTTAACCGATCAAGCCAATATTGATGGCAACACCAAGAATGCCGTTGTCCTGTTACAGCACACTCCTCATCAAAGTGCCTTCACCAGCGGCACCCATCTCCGGGAAGCTGTATGCCTGACACCCGGATGTCGGCCATTGCCCTGTTTATCCTTTACGAATTGGTCAAAATTGCCCCTTCAGGCAGCAGCTCTTTAGGGGTGAAACCCTGTTCCGGTCCGATTTCGCCTTCAGAGGCGGACAGGATCCTGAGGAGCCCCTTGCCGGTCTGGACAACACATTCAGAGCCCCTGTAAAGTATGGTGCCCGGTACGGCACATACGCTGTCACTGTCTACAACTTCAGCCGTCCATATCATGATTTTCTTCCCATCCAGGAATGTGAAGGCACCGGGATAGGGCCATGTAACCGCTCTGATGAGGTTGTAAATACGATGCGCATCCCACGACCAGTCTATTTTGCCGTCTTCCGGCCTTCTCCCACCGAAGTACGTAGCTTTTGAATGATCCTGTGGAATGCGCGGGGCCGTACCATCCAAAAGTTTTGGGATATATTCCCTCAACAATGACTCCGCACAATCCTCCAGCTTCCTGAACAAGGTGAGAGCAGTATCCTTTTCATCGATCCTGACGGCCTGCTGGGCTATTATGTCTCCGGCATCAGCCTTCCTGACCATGTGGTGGAGCGTAACCCCTCCTTCCTTTTCTCCGTGAACGAGCTGCCAGTTGACCGGGCACCTGCCCCTGTACTTGGGCAAGAGGGAACCGTGCAGATTCACGGCGGCAATCCTGGGGATATCAAGTATCTCCTCCTTGACCATCTGGCGAAAATAACAGGAAAGGACTATGTCCGGTTCCATCTCCCTGATCAGGGCAACCCATTTAGGATCATTGATATCTGAGGGAAAATAGACAGGGATCCCCATATCTTGGGCCAGTTCAGCGACTGAATGAAACCACAGGTTTTCACCAGGGCTGTCACGATGTGTGAAGACCGCTGGCACAGGCAATCCCAGTTCCTTGAGAACATTAAGGGCCACACAGCCCATATTATGATAGCCAAGCAAGATAATGGACATTGTTTAACTCTGTATAAGCTAGAAGCTGGATTAGACTAGCTGGCTGATTGTATCTAAAAACAGACGCAAGACGACACAGGCAACCACGGCTCGTGTTGCATGGTTTACTGCCCATGGAACAAGCGGTAATTCAACCAGGAATATCATTGCAGTATGCTATGAAATTAGCGAATTCTATTTCCACACATTGTTGTACTCCTTGGCAGGCCTGATATTTGCGACCATTATAATGCAACGTATTCCTGTTACACGTTACAAATCTGTAATTTCAATTACAGCCTAAGAGAGTTAATATTTAAGATTACGGTCCGAATGCCTCTCCCGAATTATCCGATGGCCAGGCTCGCCTTGAAGAATCCTGAACAGGAGCAGATAGAGCCGTCCTAGTAATTCAGTAGTTCGAAAACACAAAAAAACTTGAACATCATTGATCTTCCAGGGATTTGGGCTGTATGAAGCCTAATTACCCACTTCAAATATCCAAAGAACATCTCTAGCTTTAAAATCATTAAGTTGTTGACACAATTTGGTTCGCGTCAGCCGTTTGAAGCTCAGGGAGAAAGAATTTTTCGGATTTATCCTGGGTAACATTTTTGTGTAGACAAACCTTTTCAACCGCATCTATGATTGAAATATCCAGGTCGTCAATCAGTTCGAAGATTGCTCAAATCACAAGGAGGCAAAATGAAAAAGGCTTTGTTCATCACGATCCTTTCAGGGATCATGGTGATAGGGACCACGGTGTTATCCCCGGTGGCTGCCAATGAGAGACCAAAGGCAAAGAGTATGGCTGAACTTGCAGCCAGATACGACTCCAGCTCCTGTAAGGAGTGTCACGAGGAAATCTATGACCAGTGGGAGGAATCTCTTCATGCCCGATCAATCCTGGGTACACCACGTACTGCTCCTACGATTTTAACGGCCGTGGACAAGGGGCTGAAACGTTTCCCATATTCAGGTGTAAAGGAAGACAAGGACATAGAGGTTAGACACCTGATGTTCTGTGCCAAGTGCCACTTACCACAGCTTGACGAGGCAACGGACGACGTGGCCAGGGAAATTGTGGCAACGATCCGCGCCTGGCAGAAGGCCAACAAGGAAGGAAAAGAAGACGAGGCTGAAAAACTGGAAGAGAAAATAGAAAGCCTTAACATCGGCTGCATGATATGTCACAACAAAAAGGCAATCATCCACAAGTGGGCGGATGGATATCCACAGCCCGATACGGTCTACGGATCTTCCAGTGGATCACACGAGCACCCGGACTTTGAAAAACTCGCGAAGGCCCCGGCACTTGGAGAGTCCATCTTCTGTGGACAGTGTCACGGGATAGGCCCCAATTTTGAACTCGACCATCCATCCCAGTGTGCAACCCTTTACGGCAGCTATCTCTTTGCGTACATCCCGGAAGGCGGGCATGAAACATGCCAGGATTGCCACATGAAAAAATCAGGCCTTGGGCACGATATGCAGGCCTACCGCAACGAAAAGATGGTAAAAATGGCGCTGGATGTAGATGTGGATACGATGGCATATTTCTGGCGCAAGAACAAGGAAGAGGGAGTAATCCCCATAGGGGTGGTCCACGTCGAACTCTACAACAAGGCAGGACATGTTATCCCGGATGGGTGACCGACTCCAAACAGGCTGGTCCTGGATGTGACCGCAAAAGTAAAAGAGACAGATGGCAATAACGGTAACAAGGAAAAGGTTATATACAACAGGCAGGTTATCTACATGCCGCACCCTGGCAGGATGGGCAGGGGACGCGAAATGGGCAGGGGACCATATGAAAAGAGCGGACTCCTCAGGGAGACAAGCCTTCCCCCGCTGCGCAAGGTAAAGGAGACATTCGAGATCCCGTTTCCCTATAGGGATAGCCTGAAACAGGGAAAGAAATGGAGAGAGCTCATCAACGACGAAGTCACTTTGGAAATCAAGTTGTGGTATGTGCCCTTTGGGGAATTTGACGGAAACGAGGTGCTGTTCTTCAGCGAAGACCGGACATTAGACCTGAAGACCGAATGGGTCTGGAGGTAGCTTGGATCTGAACCAAAAGAACTGACAATCCGATAAAGAATAAGGGGGATGGCCTGACCAGCCTTCCCCCTTTTTTTATCCCAACATTACCCCTTCACCGGTATCATTCTCATCTCCAACCATCCACTCTATTT
>CAZUIH010000050.1:0-15196 GCA_964620365.1 uncultured Desulfobacterales bacterium
TTGTCATAAAAATCTAGTTATCTTAGTATATTAAATGGTTTTTCAGTGGCAACTAGTTAACTTCCAGGCCAACCTTAAATCTTGGACTTTTCCTTTTTTCCTTATTATTGTATGGCACACCAACGACCTTTTAAAAGATATTTTGAGATTTCTGCCAAACACCCTCTATCGTTCGGCAAGGGCAGGGCCTGTCGCTGCGTTCGGGACTCAGTCCTTAAGAAAGAGGTAGGGCCGAAGCGGGCAAAGCAACAGTTTTCTATCCTTACCAATACATTATTCTAGAAACGGAGTGATTTTTTCAGAAATCTCAGTCAAGTGACGATTCAACTCAGATATTACAAATACATAATATTTATTTTTTCGTGACTTGGCTATAAAAAAATGGAATAATTCTTGCTCAATCATGAAATGGTACATATTTTTGAAAATGCGAAAAAATATGTGAGGTAAGATAATGAGTTCGGCAGTAAACAGGTCTTATTGGGAAATGGGCTACGTATACAATTGAAAACACTTTGAACCCGGCGTGCCTGGAAATGACTACAGTTTTTGTCGGTATGCGTCCTTGTGGACTGGCTCTAGCCGTGGAGAATCGTGCCCTTTTTCTTTGTGTCCGTATGCCTACGAATATTCTTCTATCCTAAGAGGTCTTTATTGCTATAGGGCATCAAGATAGTAATTTTATTCCATGTTTTTCCCCGTTGTTTTTTGTAGTCTCATCCATTAGTCTTCCTGACTGATATTTTAAAAATTTCATCTTGTCATGGAGATAAATCATATTATTAGGGTTAGGGTAAACTGAAAATGCGCGCTAAAGTATATGAAGCTGTAGAAGCTGCCTTAAAAAAGGCTATTGAAAAGGGAGCCATCCCTGAAACTGATATGCCTAAGGGTCACCAGGTTTCTATACCCAAGCAGGAGGCCCACGGAGATTTTTCAAGCAATCTGGCCATGGTTCTTGCTTCAAGGCTGAAAAGGCCTCCAAGACAAGTGGCTGAGATATTGGTAGAAACCCTTTCGGAAAATTCTCTTTTTGAACGCGTGGAGGTAGCCGGGCCTGGATTTGTCAATTTCTTTATAGCCCCTGAAAAATGGCAGGCAAATCTCAGGACTATATACAGGACAGGGTCGAAATACGGAGAAAGCGATGCCGGCAAGGGGCGTAGAGTGCTTGTAGAATTTGTAAGTGCCAATCCAACCGGGCCCCTTCATGTAGGACATGGCAGGGGGGCTGCTGTGGGTGATTCCCTTGCCAGGGTGTTGCGAGCCGCAGGGTTTAACGTGGAGACCGAGTATTACATAAACGATGCGGGCAACCAGATGAAGACCCTGGGTTCATCAGTTTATCTGCGCTACCTGGAGCATTTTGGAAAAAGTGTCACGTTTCCAGATGATTATTACCAGGGAGAGTATATTAAGGAAATTGCAAGGGATATCGCGTCCAGAGAAGGCGAAAAATATATTGACATTCCCCTTTCAGAATGCATTGAATTTTTTACAATCGAGGCCGTCAAGGAGATATCAGCCGGTATAAAGAAAGACCTTGAAGATTTCGGTGTGTCCTTTGATAACTGGTTCAGCGAGAAGTCGCTTCATGCCTCGGGCTTTGTGGAGGAGACGATTGAGCAGCTTAAGTCTAGGGGGGAAATCTATGAAAAGGACGGGGCCCTATGGTTCAGGACCTCGGAATACGGAGATGAGAAGGACAGGGTAGTCCGACGCTCCAATGGCGAGCTGACTTACTTTGCAGCAGATATTGCCTATCACAGGCAAAAGGTGGAAAGGGGATATGATCTTCTAGTCGATATATGGGGCGCGGATCACCACGGCTATGTGCCAAGGGTTAAGGCGGCTCTCAAGGCCATGGGACATTCCGATGATGTATTGAAGGTCCTGCTTGTCCAGTTGGTAAACCTCCTGGAAGGAGGAAAGATAAGGGCCATGTCCACAAGGGCTGGGGAGTTCGTTACCTTGAGAGAGGTATTGGATGATGTAGGCAGGGATGCCGCACGGTTTATATTTCTCACAAGAAAATGTGACAGCCACCTGGATTTTGATCTTGACCTGGCAAAACAGCAGAGTCAGGAAAATCCCGTCTATTATGTGCAGTACGCCCATGCAAGGCTTTGCAGCGTATTTTCAAAGGCATCCGAGCAGAATATTTTCTTGAGAGATCCAGAGGATGTAGATGTTACTCTTTTGAACGCCAAGGAGGAATTGGTGCTCATCAGGCACCTTGACAGTTTTCCAAGAATTGTAGCCGATAGCGCCATTTCCCTGGAGCCTCATCGGATAAGTTATTATCTTACTGATCTGGCAGGATTATTTCATGGGTATTATACCAAGTACAGGTTTGTAAGCGAAGATGAAGAGCTTACTCAGGCCAGGCTGTTCCTGGCCCATGTCACTAAACAGGTCTTTCGAAAAGGACTTGAACTTCTAGGGGTTTCAGCCCCGGAAAAGATGTAGATTTTGCGAGGTGACCAATGGCCCGGGCCCGTAATCAAAACAAAAAAATTCAGTTTCAACTTGGATGGGGAGGGCTGATAGCCCTAACAGTATCAACCTTGTGCGCTTTGTTGTGGATGTTTGTTCTGGGGTTTTGGGCTGGTCAAAAGCTTGCTGGCAGAAGTGGTACGACGTTGCCACAGGCGTCAGCCATAGCTCCAGGGTCGGTTGCTCCGCCTTCTCTGGCATTGCCTGATCTGAGTGAAGGGTCTTCTGGCAAGGTCTTTTCATCGGCTGTTGGAAGAGAGGAACAGGCAAACGGCCAAACAGGTCAAAAAGTTGAACCTGGAAAGAAGGAGGTTGGTCCTCCCAAGCTTTTGACCGAGGTCATCGGAGAGGAGGGAGGACCAGCAAAAGAGGTGGAATCGCACTCAGACTCTCTTTCGGGAAAAGAGAAGAAACTTGAGGGACTAAGGCCTAAAACTACTTATTTTACCCTGCAAATAGCATCTTTTAAGAGCAAGGAACGGGCTGAAAAAGAGGCAAGGCGTTGGAGGTCCAGGGGTATGAGGGCCGTTGTCAAAAGCCGTGACTTGGGGAAAAAAGGAGTGTGGTACAGGGTTTATATAGGTCGATTCAGGTCTGTTGGAGAAGCTAAGGCTAAGGCCAGGGAATTGGCTGACACCAAGGGACTTAGCTCCTATGTGGTGCCGTTGAAGGAATAATTGTTGATACCGTTACAACGCACGTTATTCGTAGATATCCTTTTTTATTGATTTCGCCTCCTTTTTGTTCTCATTACACTATGATTCGAAAAGCCAAAATATCAGACATAAAGGCCATTCATTCCCTGTTAAATCATTTTGCAGAAAAAGGGATGCTGCTACCGCGTTCTTTGAGTGATCTGTATGATCATTTGAGGGATTATGCGATTTTCGAAAACGATGAAGGTGCAATTGCAGGGGTTTCGGCTCTCCATATTTGTTGGGAAGATCTGGCTGAGATTCGTTCCCTGGCTGTCCCCGAGGAGTTTCAGCACAGAGGAATCGGCAGGCATCTGGTGGAGTTTTGCCTGTCAGAGGCCATTACTTTGGGTATATACAAGGTATTTACATTGACATATCAGCCGGGCTTTTTTGAAAAAATAGGTTTTAGAGCGGTGGACAAGTCTGTATTGCCCCACAAGGTTTGGGCGGATTGTGTTAAGTGTTCGAAATTTCCGGACTGTGATGAGACCGCTATGCTTATGGAGTTGTAGTGCTTATGCTTAGCAATATTTTGACCAAGGTTTTTGGAACAAAACATGACAGAGAAATCAAAAAACTGCGTCCTCTGGTAGAAAAGATCAATAGCCTGGAAAAGGACATATCAAAATTGTCCGATTCTGAGCTCCAGGCAAAGACACCCTATTTCAAGGAACTGATCGAAAAAGGGGCATCCCTTGATGATCTCCTGCCTGAGGCCTTTGCAGTTGCCCGGGAGGCGGCCAAAAGGGTCTTGGGTATGCGGCCCTATGATGTCCAGTTGATCGGTGGCATAGTTCTTCACCAGGGCAAGATTGCGGAGATGAAGACAGGAGAGGGTAAAACTCTGGTGGCCACGCTGCCGGTCTATCTGAACAGTCTTACTGGCAGGGGCGTACACGTTGTAACAGTGAATGATTACCTGGCCAAGAGAGACTCTGATTGGATGGGTAAGGTCTACCGGTTCCTGGGGTTAGAGGTAGGCGTAATAGTGCATGGCCTTGATGACAGAGAGCGTAAGGCCGCGTATGCCGCTGATGTTACCTACGGCACCAATAATGAATTTGGCTTCGATTATCTGCGGGATAATATGAAGTACTCCCTTGAAGACATGGTTCAAAGGGAGTTTTACTACGCGATAGTGGACGAGGTCGACTCCATTCTCATTGACGAGGCAAGAACACCTTTAATTATTTCAGGGCCTTCTGAAGAATCAACAGATCTTTACTACCGGGTCAACCAGATAATTCCGCATCTGAAAAAAGATGTCCACTATACTATTGATGAAAAGGCGAGAGCTGCCTCTCTTACTGAGGAGGGGGTCGCTAAGTGTGAAAAGCTTCTGGGTGTGGACAATCTCTATGATCCGTCACAGACGGAGCTGCTCCATCATGTCCAGCAGGCATTGAAGGCACATGCCCTCTTCCGGCGCGACGTGGACTATATTGTAAAAGATGGTCAGGTCATCATCGTAGATGAATTTACGGGCAGGCTCATGCCTGGAAGGCGGTATAGCGAAGGTCTGCACCAGGCCCTCGAGGCGAAGGAAGGGGTAAAGATAGAGAGCGAGAACCAGACCCTGGCCTCTATTACCTTCCAGAACTATTTCCGCATGTACGAAAAACTGGCGGGCATGACAGGTACTGCTGACACAGAGGCGGCTGAATTCAAGAAGATATACAATCTGGATGTAGTGGTAATCCCTACCCACAAGCCGATGATCCGGAATGATTATCCTGATCTGGTGTTCAAGACTGAAAGGGAAAAGTTTGAGGCCGTCGTAAAGGAAATAAAGGAACTCAACCGCATTGGAAGGCCGGTGCTCGTCGGGACTACAAGTGTGGACAAGTCCGAACAGCTTTCCAAGATGCTCAAGCGTCTTGGAGTGAAACATGAAGTTTTGAATGCAAAGCATCATGAAAGAGAGGCTGAAATAGTTGCCCACGCCGGCGAAAAAGGCAGGGTAACCATTGCCACCAATATGGCCGGCCGCGGAACAGACATCGTGCTGGGAGAAGGCGTGGCTGAGCTTGGGGGGCTTCACATCCTGAGCACAGAGCGTCATGAATCCAGGCGTATTGATAATCAGCTCAGGGGGCGTGCCGGGCGCCAGGGTGATCCTGGCTCATCCCGTTTTTATCTTTCCCTGGAAGACGATCTCCTGAGGATTTTTGGCTCTGACCGTATTTCATCCATAATGGACAAGCTTGGCATGAAGGAGGGGGAGCCCATTGAGCATCCCATGCTTTCAAAGGCCATTGAGAACGCCCAGAGAAAGGTTGAAGCACACAACTTCGAGATAAGAAAACACCTCCTTGAATACGATGACGTGATGAACAAGCAGAGGGAGGTGATTTACGGCTTACGAAAGCAGATCCTTGCAGGCGAAAATCTGAGGGAAGAGCTCCTTGGATTTGTTGAAGATCTGGTTGAGGATATGCTGAATACCTACACCGATGAAAAGACTCCTTCTTCTGAATGGGACTGGAAGGAGCTTGAGGAAAGGCTTTTGGGCCAGTTTGGTGTCACCCTCTCCATATCCGAGGAGGAACGGGCCGACATCTCTATGCAAGAGTTGGCGGACCGCATAAAGTCTTTCATTAAAGAGGCCTATCTCAAGCAGGTAGAACTCTTTGGCGAAGATGAAATGGTGCAGGTGGAAAGGTACATAATGCTCCAGACCTTGGACAATCTCTGGAAAGATCATCTCCTCAACATGGATCATCTGAGAGATGGTATAGGCCTTAGGGGCTATGGCCAGAAAGACCCGCTGCAGGAATACAAGCGGGAAGGATTTGACATGTTTATGGCCATGTTTCAGAGGTTCAAGGAGGAGTCCCTGAGTCTCCTTCTGAGGATAAGGCCAATGAGAGAAGAGGAAATAGAAAAACTTGAAGAGTCGAAAAGGCGCAAGCAGGAAAAACAGTTGAACTATAGGCGCGGCGAAGGTGATGATAAGCCCACTACTGTGCGGCGTGAAGGAAAGAAGGTAGGCAGAAATGATCCCTGTCCATGTGGCAGCGGAAAGAAATACAAGAAGTGTTGCGGCAGGAGATAATCTTGAGAGTAAAAGGTTTTAAAGGCGGCGCAGTAGAGGCGGGGATTAAATATCAGGATCGTAAGGACCTGGGCCTTATTTATTCCGACTACCCTGCGAGGGTGGCAGGGGTTTTTACGCGTAATGAGATAAAGGCCGCCCCGGTGCTCCTGGACATGGAACGGCTGGGCTCTGGGAACGGTTTAGCACGGGCAATAGTCGTTAACAGTGGAAATGCCAATGCCTGTACAGGGCACAGGGGGCTTATTGATGCCGAGGAGACGTGCGGGCTCGTGGCAGACAGGCTCGGGCTTGTGGAGGAAGATATCCTTGTGTGTTCCACTGGAGTGATTGGTGAGCCCCTTCCCATGGATAAAATAAGGGAGGCGGTCCCGACGCTTGTAGAGGCAATATCGTATGAGGGTCTTGAGGATGTGGCCAGGGCCATCATGACCACTGATACAGTCCACAAGATGGCCTTCAGGACATTGGACATTGATGGCTGCCCTGTCTCCCTGGCAGGTATGGCAAAGGGCGCCGGCATGATAGGGCCCAACATGGGGCCTCCCCAGGCGACCATGTTATCTTTTGTCCTTACGGATGCCAATGTTGAAGGCCAATGGTGGCAAGATATATTGACCAGGGCCGTTGATGAAAGCTTCAACAGGATTGTTGTAGACGGAGATACGAGCACAAATGACACGGTGCTTGCCTTGGCAAATGGCTGCGCGGCAAATTCAGAGATAGCCGGGGGAGGAGCTGGTATTCTTTTGGAAAAAGCCCTTCACGATCTTTTGATGGATTTGGCCCTTCAGATAGTAAGAGATGCAGAGGGTGGCACGAAGTGTGTACACATTCATGTCAAGGGTGCGCGAGACGAGACGGAAGCAGATGTCATTGCCCGGACCATTGCTAACTCTCCACTGGTAAAAACCGCTTTTTTTGGAGAAGATCCCAACTGGGGCAGGATCCTGGCTGCTGCGGGAAGATCGGGATTCGCTTTGGATGATAACAGGTTAGAGCTCAGGATAGGAGACATTGTCTTGGTGAGCAAGGGCGGGTATGCCGGTAAGGACAATGAGGCAAAGGCAGCTGAAATAATGAAGGAAAGGGAGTTTTCCATCGTTCTTGATCTTGGCCTGGGAGACGGATCGGCCTCTATAGTGACCAGTGATCTATCCGTGGAATATGTACGCATAAATGCCGATTACCGTACATAAAAAAAAGGGCGACCTCAAAATAAGAGGAGCACCCTTGATATCTTTTGCATGGATAATCCTTTTTCCTGAAAAAACGTTATTTAACCAAATCTCCATACTTTTTGAGAATTCCATCAATCACTGTTTTCCCTGAATTAAAGGCGGCCATGATGGTACCCTTGTCTGCAGCCAGGTCTCCGACAAGAAATAGTCTCGGGATATTAGTCTCTCCGTATTCATCCACCTTAGGCTTTTTGCCATCGAATTCAACGCCAATTCCTTCAAGAAAGGTCTTTGGAGTCATTCCGCCAAGACAGTAAAAAATGGCATCATAGGCTATATCCTTGCCATCCTTGAAGTGGACCAGGACTTTATCTCCCTGTGGTTCCAGGGATTCAATGTCAGTGCCCATCATTAGCTTTATGGTCCCCTTGCACGCACAATCCTTTACATTGCATGCATTTATTTCATTGAGTCTGAAAAATTCAGCCCTACGATAGGAAAGACTGGTATCATTATGTTCAGAGAGGAAACAAGCGGTCTCCGCAGCAGTATCCCCACCACCTACAACAAGCACTTTTTTGCCTGTTATCGGAGTCTTGGGCAGGGCGAAAAAGACCTTGTCTTTTATTTCCTTTGGTATTGGATAACTGGGCTTGATCGGTTTTCCAAAAACTCCGATAGCTATAACCACTATGGGTGCCTGGATCTGGAGATTATCCCCGGTATACACGTGGAACATTCCATCTTTTTCTATGATTTTTTGAGCTTCATTCCAGTACCGGATATCAAGCTTATAGTCTTCTATAACCTTCTTCATCCGCTCCAGAAATTCTTCTCTTGTCTCTGTATCGAAAGAAAGTTTGCCTATAGGGTCGATCTTCATTTTCTTGAAAACAGGATCAACTCGTTTTCCTTCATGATAAAGGCTAACGATAGTGTCACAGGCGGCTCCCTTTTTTTCGAGGATAACCACGGGGGATATCCCGGCCTCCTGGGCTTCTACCGCTGTTGCCAGTCCGGCGGGACCTGCGCCAACTACTACTATTTTTGCCTGCTCCATTGTTTGTATCCCTCCTTGACTTTTAAGTAATATGAAGACATAACAAATAACTATCTATCTGTTCAACCCAATTTATGCAATTGCAGAGTTTGTAACGCATATTTTGTGTAAAAAGCGTAGAGGACAAGATAATGGATAACATGGGGTTTTGCCAGAAAGATAACCGTGAGACACCCATAAAGAAAGGGTGTTTGCATCCCACTGACTATTGTCAGTTCAGACAATCTTGCATGATTTACTTTATTGAACAAGAAGAATCACGCAAGTCCAGAGGAGACGGCAAACAGGAAAGCGATATCAAAGACAGTAAATAGATGCGAATTTTGCTTACAAACGATGACGGCATTCACGCACTTGGTCTGTGCGCCCTTTATGAAGCGCTCAGGGAAAGTCATGAGGTGTATGTAGTTGCGCCGGACAGTGAAAAAAGTGCAGTGGGACATGCGATTACCCTGGTCGATCCTCTAAGGGTCAGGGAGATAAGGCGCGGAGATTTTATGGGCTGGGCGATAAACGGTACCCCGGCGGATTGTGTAAAACTGGGGGTGGCTGAGCTTGTGAGGGGTCCGATAGATATGGTTGTCTCCGGGATTAACCAGGGACCAAATGTGGGAATCAATATATTGTATTCCGGAACTGTTTCCGCAGCTACAGAGGCTAGTATGATGGGATTGAGGTCCTTAGCCGTTTCCCTGGACAAATACAAAGATCCCGATTTTTGTTTTGCAGCCTCTTTTACTTCCCAATTGCTTTTGTGGTTGCGGGATATTGGTCTTCCTAAGGGCATATCAGTGAATGTAAATATCCCTGCATTGCCTCCTAATCGGATAAAGGGTGTTAAAGTAGTGCCGCAAGGACAGTCAAGTTTTGTAGAGAAATTTGATAAGCGGATAGACCCTAGAGGCAACACATATTACTGGCAGGCTAGTCAAGTCCTAGCATGTAAAGAAGAGGGGGTCGACACAGAGGCATTGAAAGCAGGGTATATCACCATTACGCCAATACATTATGATCTGACTTCTTATGAAGTTATGTCGATGTTGAATCCTCCTGATTTCTAATGTTGAAAATTTTCAATTTTTTGTAAAAAGTATTGAGATTTTTTTGTTTTTATCGATTTTAATATTATAATATATCACAATTAGTATTCTCTTTTTAGTATGATGAAAGGAGTTTCTTATGGCAGAGAGAAAGAGAAGCCGACCTTATACTCTTGAAGACGTCAGATTTGTACATGAAAACTATGCAAATATGACAGCGATGGAGATCGCGGAAAAGCGAGGTATCAGCAAGTTTCAGGTTTCTAAGATCGTTAGTGAGCTCAGAAAAAATGGAGTAAAACTCCCTAAAAAGACCGCAAAAAGGCCTAATCCAGTACTTCTTTATCTAGAAGAACTTGGTATAAAACCAAAGAGAAGTCGTACGAAGTCTACCGCCAAGGCGCGTAAATAAAAAAAATAGGTAGCAGATTTTATACTTCCAGGTTTTAAAAAACGTGATTAAGAATAGTAAAGGCAGAGGATATGTCGACCTCGTATGGTCAACTATCCAAAGGCTTCGCCTTGATAATAGCGGCAATCACGTGTTTGTTTTTGGTGCTGTTGACAGCAGCGGCATTAAATGTAATGGAAGAGGCCTGCTGTAAATAGATCTAATATCCTGCAATCATAAAAAAATGTAAGTCTCAAAGCCGAGCACATATCTATGTGTCTTGTTGTCTCACCTGGCTGAAAGCATGAAAATTAGTGGTATCTTAGCTGCTTCACATGCTGAAAAGATATTCTAGAAAAATGTTTTAATTCTAGATTATGGAAGTCGGTTGTGACTATCGATTTTAACACCTTAAAATCATAGACAAAAAACTTTTCTCTTGAGATTTTTTAGAGATCTCCAGGAGTTTGGGCGGCGCAGACACGGATAAGGTGTTTGCGCCTTTTTGTTGGGCGAGTTAGCGTCGTTTTGAATCGTTAATTTTACCAGTATTAGGGCATCGCCTGCCATTGATGGTGGATAAAAGCCGTGGTAGTCTTCTGATGCTGAAGTAGATTTCTTGGGTACTGAGCCGTAGAGCCCGGGTCTTTTGTTTAAAGGAGAGTTTTATGGACTACGAAGCAATTATTGGGCTTGAAGTGCATGTCCAGCTGCAGACAAGGAGTAAGATTTTCTGTTCCTGTTCAACAAAATTTGGGGCGCCCCCCAATACTCATACCTGTCCTGTATGCCTTGGCATGCCTGGGGTGTTACCTGTCCTGAACAGACAGGTGGTTGAATATGGGCTTATGATGGCCCTTGCCACCAACTGCTCTATCAACAGGTACAACCAGTTTGCGAGAAAGCACTATTTTTATCCTGACCTTCCCAAGGGATACCAGATCTCCCAGTATGAATTGCCTATTGCAGAGCATGGATATATAGAGATTGATGCTGGTGGGAAAAGAAAAAGGGTTGGGATCACCAGGATCCACATGGAAGAGGATGCCGGAAAACTGATTCATGACGAGACAAGGCCAGTCAGTTACGTGGATCTGAACAGGACCGGAGTGCCGTTGATAGAAATAGTCAGTGAACCTGATATCAGGACTCCAGAGGAGGCCGCGGCATATCTCCGGAAATTGAGGGAGATAGTCCGTTACCTGGGAATAAGTGACGGGAATATGGAAGAGGGTAGTCTACGCTGTGACGCCAATATCTCCCTGAGGCCCGTGGGACAGGAAGAATTTGGGACCAAGGCCGAACTCAAGAACATGAACTCCTTCAAACATGTGCAAAAGGCCCTGGAGTACGAGATAAGGCGTCAGTCGGCCCTTTTGATGGATGGGCAGAAAATAGTCCAGGAAACAAGGCTATGGGATACGGCAAAGAATGTGACCATGTCCATGCGTGGCAAGGAAGAGGCCCACGATTACCGCTATTTTCCGGATCCGGATCTTGTGCCGATCCAGATCGATGACGAGTGGATAGAGAGACTAGAAAAAGAGTTGCCAGAACTTCCTGATGCCAAGAGGGCCCGTTTCGCTGAACAATACGGGCTTCCTGAATATGACGCCGAGGTCCTTACCAGCTCAAGGGTGCTTGCCGAATATTTCGAAGAATGCGTGGCAGTCTTCCAAAAGCCAAAGGTGGTGTCCAACTGGATAATGGTGGAGGTCATGAAACTGCTCAAGCTGGATGGGCGTGAGATTGACGAATGCCCGGTACGTCCTGAAGGACTTGCGGCACTGCTCAAGTTGATAGATGACGGGACAATAAGCGGAAAGATGGGCAAGAAGGTCCTTGAAGAGTCTTATGAAACAGGCAAGGCCCCCGACGTGATTGTCAAAGAGCAGGGACTGGCCCAGGTGAGCGATTCATCTGAACTCGCCAATATAGTGCAAAAGGTCTTGGATGATCATCCGAACGAAGTTGAAAAATATAGATCCGGAAAGACAAAGGTCCTGGGATTTCTTGTTGGACAGGTTATGAGGGAAACCAGGGGGAAGGCCAACCCCAAAAAGGTGAATGAACTCTTGACTGAAATGCTCAAAAAGTGATGAAAATGAATAATCCTGTAGATCGACTTCAAAAGGAAGGTGGTTCTTCCGTGGTGCCTTTGGAATGGGACGGGACCACGCTTCGGCTTATTGATCAACGGCTCTTGCCTCATGAAGAGATATGGCTGGAATACAGAAGTGGCAGGGAAGTAGCCTCGGCCATAACCGATATGGTGGTTCGTGGAGCGCCTGCCATCGGCATCACCGCAGCCTTTGGTCTGGTCTTGGAGGCCAAAGAGATAACAGCCAAGGATTATGAAGAGTTTTGTGAAAAATGGTATAGCTTCGCGGATTTGATGGTAAGGGCCCGGCCTACCGCAGTAAATTTGCGCTGGGCTGTGAATAGGCTTGGTCGGGTTGTCGATTCCCACCAGAATGATGATCCCTTGTTTATTACCGATCTCCTGGAAAAGGAAGCTATCTTGATTTGGCAGGAGGATATAGATGCAAATCTTGCAATGGGACGATTGGGCCAGGAACTTTTACCTGACGAAGGCGGGGTCCTGACCCATTGCAATGCAGGCGCCTTGGCCACAGGAGGTTATGGTACAGCCCTTGGTGTCATAAGGGCAGCTGTTTCTCAGGGCAAGCGGATCAAGGTGTTTGCTGACGAGACCAGGCCATGGCTTCAGGGTGCGAGGCTCACGGCATGGGAGCTTGTCAGAGATGGGATTCCTGTCGCGTTGTTGGTAGACAGTGCTGCCGGCTTTCTCATGAGAAGGGGAGAAATAGGGGCAGTTGTGGTAGGTGCAGACAGGATAGCGGCAAATGGAGATGTGGCCAACAAGATAGGAACCTATAGTGTAGCCGAACTGGCCCAAGCCAATGGAATACCCTTCTATGTGGCGGCTCCGGTTTCAACTCTCGATCCCGATACTCCTTCCGGTGATCAGATACCCATAGAGGAAAGGCCTGAAGAGGAGGTTTTGGGTTTTCGCGGTTCCATGGTGGCCCCTGCTGGAGTAGCTGCACGCAATTTGGTCTTCGATATAACGCCCCATCATCTGGTAACGGCTATAATAACAGAAAAGGGGGTGCTTAAGCCTCCGTATGGTCCTGCCATCAGTGGATGCCTCGCTTAAAAAATTTCTGGAAATGGTGGCCAATATTTTTGAGGCCCATACCACTGCCCTTTTTATAAGAAAAGGAAAGAGGTATCTGGAGATGGTCGCTTCCCATTCCTTGAGCAATCATCTTGTGGAAAAGGCGAGACTCAGGATAGGTCAGGGACTCATTGGTTGGATTGCGCGGGAGGGCCAAAGGCTGCATGTAACCCACTTTGAAAGGGATACGCGGACACTGGGAATCTACCTTGATGATGTCGGGATAAAGGCCTTTCTGGCAGAACCTCTGCCCCAGGGAGAAGGGGTATTGATGGTAGACAGCAAGAACCGCTATGCTTTTCCTGAGAAAAAACAGAGGGTTCTGGAGGATTGTGCAAAAGTCGTCTACGAGCTGGTCAAGGCAGAGAAAGAGCAGCGGGAGCTGGAATTTTACCGTCGTTTGTGGTCATTCAGTAAAGAGTTAAATAAGGATCCGTCAGATGCGTTGGTGCTGCTCAAGGAATTTTTAGGGGCGGATGTGGGGATACTTGCAAAAAGAGATGGTAACAGCAAAATATTCAGAATCAAGGCCACAGTCGGGCTGCCCTTCGATGTAAAACTGGCAGATAAAGAGTTCGATATCGACAAGGGACTCCTGGGCTGGATTTTTAGGAAAAAGAGTCACTTAAAGCTCAACAGGATATCTCTTGAGAGGTCAAGGTCCTATATTCTTTACAGGGGAGATCCTATTACCAAAGGGTCATCTTTTCTGGGCCTGTATCAGGAGGGAAAAAACCACACGCTATCATGGCTTTTTTTGGGAGAGATGAATTTTTACGACTGGCCTAAGACCTTTGAAGAGATGATAGTCAGGGCCTTGAAATGCGCCATTGGGGAGGATCGGTAGTGTCGCTGAATAGGCTGCGGAAATTGATAAAGAAGAACATGGCCATGGATCTTGGCACGGCCAACACCCTTATCTATGTAGAGGGAGAGGGCATAGTGCTGAATGAGCCCACGGTGATAGTTCTTTCCGATGAAGGAGAAGTGATAACCACCGGAGAGCCTGCCAAAAGGTATATAGGACGCACTCCAGGCAAAATGAGGGCCATCCATCCAATGAAGGATGGTGTAATTGAGGACTTTGACGCGATCACGCATCTGATAAGATCTTTTCTGCACAGGACCAGGGAGGCCAGATCTTTTCTTACTCCTAGAATTGTAATATGTGTGCCGTCGCATATCACCCAGGTAGAGAAGAAGGCGGTTCTGGATGCCGCCACCGAGGCCGGAGCCAAGAAGATACATCTTCTTGAAGAGACAATGGCTGCGGCCATAGGAGCAGATTTGCCTATACATGGCGAGAGGCCGAAAATGGTGGTGGATATCGGAGGAGGCACCACTGAAATAGCTGTTATTGCCCAGTGGGCATTTCTTTATTCCAATGCCATAAGGGTTGCGGGGGACGAGTTGAATGAAGCGGTTAGTTCATGGCTTCTTGAAAAATATGGACTTGAGGTGGGGGCAGGCCAGGCTGAGCTGATCAAGTGGGAGGCGGGGTCCGCATGGGACTTTGAAGGTGATTCTGTTCCCTATGTCATTGCTGGAAAAGATAGGGGAAAGGGAGGTCCTGGAACCGTCAAGGTGCCTCCTAGTGATTTGAGAAAGGCATTTATGGAACCCCTTATGGCCATTTGCAAGGCCATAAATGATGTCTTGGACAATATATCAGAAGAGGTCAGGCGGGCAGTAAAGGAAGATGGTATAACCGTTACAGGAGGCGGTGCCCTTTTGAGAGGACTCGACAGGTTTCTTTCCCATGCCACGGGGGTCCAGTGTAAATTGTCATCTACACCCTTGACAACAGTGGTCCTTGGGGCAGGAAAGGCCGTGGAGGAATTCAAGCTTTACAAGAAGGTTTTTATAAATTAGCCGAACAGGCTATCATGGCTCCATAAATATAAACCCATATTATGCAGCAGCCAAGTTTGCCAAAGATGTGAGGCGGTGGGTTAACATTTCAATCTGGATAATACACAATAAGTTACTGATTTTTTTATTTATTCTTTTTTGTCCGGTGTTTGAAGTGCATAATTTACCGTGAAAATACACACTGCGGCGCTGTATTTTCAT
>CAZUIH010000051.1:0-15194 GCA_964620365.1 uncultured Desulfobacterales bacterium
TGGTGATTTCACCAACTGCATAATCCGGATAAAAGGGACAGGTCCCTTGTTTTTTTAGGCGTCTTCCCTTGGGCCAAATGAAATAAAAAAGGCACTTAACCAATGTTAAGTGCCTTGAATTTTCTGGGGTGAGCGATGGGACTTGAACCCACAGCCTCCGGGGCCACAACCCGACGCTCTAACCAGTTGAGCTACGCCCACCATTTGAAAAAGCTGCCTACTTTTAATTGCATGCCGTGATCATGTCAAGTGGTATGTTAAAGACTGATTCAAAATGATGTCAGCCTATGACAGAATCTCGGTAAGCCATGCCTCGATTTGTGCCTGTGTAGGCATCTTTCCTGAACATAATACCATATCATTTATGACAAGGGCAGGGGTATTTATCACCCCATAGCGCCATATTTCATCAAGGTCATGTATATGTTCGAAATCTGCCGGGATCTGCTTTCGATCCAATACCGAACGAACAATTTCTTCGAGTCGATTACAGCTAACGCAACCAGGGCCAAGGATTCTTATAAGCAAGTGTTCACTTTCGCCTCCTGTCCCTTTTCCAATGGCTGCAAGCCACTGGTTTGCAAGGGCTTCCCTGTAAGCCTTCCGAGCCGTATCAGGTATGTAGTTTTTCTTTTCAACCACTGCCAGGATCTTTTCAGCAGCCACTAACGGGTCGATATCCTCCGAGTCTTTTTCTTGTTTCAGGGCCAGAATAGCTGCTTCAAGTCCAATCAGTCCTACACTTTTCCCGTTGACCAGAATGGTGTTTGCCATAGATTTAGTACCTTCGAGATAGATTACTCAGTCTCTTCTCTCCCTTTTTCTAAAAAATATCCGTATAGGAACATGTTCCAGCTCCAGACGTTCTCTGAATTGATTGACCAGGAATCGTTTATAGTGATCTGGGATGTAGTCCGGATAGTTGGCAAAAATCAGAAATGACGGGGGATTAACGCTTACCTGGGTAGTATAGTATAATTTCAAATGGTGTCCTTTGGCAATAGGTGGCGTACGTACCGAGAGGGCCTGGTTTAACAGTTGATTTGCCTTACCCGTATTTATCCTCGTGTTGAGCTGTGAAAAGATGTCTTCTACAAGGGGTAAAATCCGGTCTACCCTTTTTCCCGTGAGGGCAGAAATGTTTAAATGAGGGGAATAGGGGACAAACCGTTTGGCCAGCCTCAATTCCTCTGTGCGGAGTTTTATCAGCTTGGGATCTTTCTGCACGAGATCCCACTTGTTGAAGATGGTGATACACGCCTTTGAGAATTCCTCTGTATACCCAATAAGTTTCTTGTCCTGGTCAGTCACACCTTCAGAGGCATCAAGGACCACCAATGCTATATCACATTTTTTAATGGCCTCCAGGGCCTTTAACACGCTGAATTTTTCGATTTTGTCCCTGACCCTGCTTTTCCGTCTTATGCCAGCGGTATCTGTTAGCACAATGTCTGGGTGGCCAGGTCTTTGTAGCAACGTGTCAATAGCGTCCCTGGTGGTGCCGGGTATGTCAGTGACAATCATTCTCTGCTGTCCGGCGAGCCTGTTGAGCAGTGACGATTTGCCCGCATTTGGACGTCCTATCAGGGCGACCTTGATATGGAAAGGTTCCGTTTCCTCTTCGGGTTCCATTTCATGCAATGGAGCTGTTTCAAATCCGTGTTTTTTAAAGTGGGCAACAATTTCATCCAAGAGGCCCTTCACTCCCCGACCATGCTCTGCAGAAATGGGATAAAATTTGTCGATGCCGAGCGAAAAGAATTCGTTGCAGTCCGCTTCCTGACTTGGCGAATCGACCTTGTTGACCACTACCATGTAGGGAATTTGATTTCGCAGGCAGAGCTGATAAATTTCCATATCTGAGGGAGTCAGCCCTTGTTTGGCATCAACCAGAAATAGTAAGAGATCACTTTGCCTGAGCGCCTCAACGCTTTTTGAATGGACAATTTTTCCGATAGGGTCTTTTGAGTCAGGTGGGTCAAGCCCTCCTGTATCCACCAGATCGAATATGAAATCGTTCCACGAGACCGTAGTCTTGCGTATGTCTCGAGTGAGTCCGGGGGTAGGGTCCACAAGCGCGTCCCTGGACTTGGTTATTCTGTTAAACAATGTTGATTTTCCTACGTTAGGACGTCCTATCAGGGCGACTGTGGGAATTTTGAACTTCTTGTCCATGAATTTGTTATCCGTTTGTTTATTTTGCTATATTGTTGGCAGTTTCTTAAACTTGACGATTACAACATCTGTAATCTAACCTGTTATGTAAAAGTCGAATACATAACTTTTAATGAAGGTGTTTTTTTTTTCAATATGCTTTTTGAATAAATAGACCCTCTAAAGATTAGACTTTTCTGTTCGATGACAAGGTGTCAAACTTCCCTTTTCGTGAGTATTTTTGTCGACGAGCAATACAAGTCATCGGGCAAAAGGGCAATTTTTAGAGATTTCCTGAGAAAGGAGAAGTGATATGTCATCAAAAAAAGTTCTTTTGATACTTGCACCTGGTTATGAAGAGTTGGAAGCCGTGGCAGTTATAGATATTTTGAGAAGGGCAAATATTGAAGTGATTGTCGCCGGTACGGTTAAGGGGCCTGTGCCATCGGCTAGGGACGTTAAAATCGTGCCGGACAGGGAACTGGATGAAGTGCTTTCCGAAGACTTCGACCTTATTGTTCTTCCGGGGGGAATCGACGGCACTGAAAATCTGGCCAAAGATCCAAGGGTGGTGGATCTTCTCACAAGGCAGCTGAAGGCACAGCGGGCTGTTGGGGCGATATGCGCGGCACCGACTGTACTGGATCGGCATGGCCTGGTATCTGGAAAGGCTATTACCTGTCATCCAGTTGCACACCAGGCCATCAAACAGGCCAATCTCACTGATGCCAGGGTTGTCCAGGATGGAATGGTAATCACAGGGCAGGCCGCTGGAACCGCGGTGGAATTTGCCTTAAAACTTGTGGAGTTTTTGGCTGGAAAAGATGTTATGATAGAAGTTAATAAGGGAGTGTTGGCCAAAATCTGACACAGACCCACATGACGAAGTCAAACCAAAAACACCAATTGTTATGCGGAAGAGGCCTAAAATTGGGTCTTGCCATCTTTTTAAGGAATAGCTTACTCATATTATGAATAAAAAGAAACGCAGACAAAAAAAATCAGGCGAAGAGAATCTGGAAACCACCTTACCGGCGGTCAAAGGAGATACCACCATACCAGCTGAAGTGGATTCTGGTGGGGATGCCCTACAACGTTATCTTACCGAAATCAACCAGTATCCGCTTTTGTCCAAGGAGGAAGAAAAGGCACTTACGACGGCTTATTATGAGACCAAGGACCCTGCCCTGGCCTCAAAGATAGTTACATCAAATCTGAGACTGGTAGTGAAAATAGCCCTTGATTTCCAGAAATTCTGGATGCAGAATTTTCTTGATCTGATCCAGGAAGGTAATATCGGCCTGATGCAGGCGGTTAAGAAGTTCAACCCGTACAAGGGGGTAAAGTTTTCCTATTATGCCTCGTTCTGGATAAAGGCCTACATTTTAAAGTTCATCATGGATAATTGGCGCCTGGTAAAAATAGGGACTACCCAGGCCCAGCGAAAGTTGTTTTACAATCTCAGCAAGGAAAAAGATCGGCTATACGCGCTTGGGTTCGAACCTGTTCCAAAGCTCATTTCCCAGCGTCTGAACGTGTCAGAAAAAGACGTGATCGACATGGAACAACGCATGGGTTCCTGGGAGGTGTCCCTTGACGCCCCGTTGAAAGATGATACCGACAACAAGCACATGGATTTTCTGCCAAGCGACGAGGTGTCAGTGGAGGCCAAAGTAGCAAGAGAAGAGATAGACGCCAATCTCAAAAAGCATTTGGCAGAATTCAGAGAACAGTTAAAAGACAAAGAGCGGGTCATCTTTGATGAGCGTATGATTGCCGAAGATCCTAAGACCCTTCAGGAACTGGGCGCCAAATTCGGGGTATCCAGGGAACGAGTCAGGCAGATTGAGGCACGTCTAAAGAAAAAATTGCGACGTTTTCTACAGGAAAGGATCTCTGATCTCGACAGTTATCCTGAGGGAGTAGAAGAATAATGATATTGAAAGGAAAGTTTTATTTTTTTTGCGGACTATTCTTCGTAGCCTTCTGCTCTCTGTCCTTTTCCGTGACCAGCGCTTATGGCGACATCCAGCTTTCAAAAGCTCCGGCCTATGCATATTACCTAAAAGGTTTGCTGGAAAAGTCTTCAGGGGATCAGGACGGTGCTCTTCAATCCTTTAAAAATGCCCTGGATCTTGATCCTGACTCTGTTTCTATTTTGAAGGAGTTGGTGGAGATCTCTGTACATTCGGGGAATATCGAGGATGCCAGGAAATGGGCGGAACAGGCAGTGGCCCTCGCCCCGGATGATCCGGACATGAAGATCTTGCTTGCCAAGATATTTGCGTCCACAAACCGTTTCGATGATGCCCTCGCACTTTTGGAGGATGTCCTGTCACGCTTTCCGGACGACAAGGAGACCCTGTTTCTTCTTGGTACCCTGTATGCAAAAACAAAGGAAACGTCCAAGGCGATAGCCACATTTGAGAAGACAATAGCTCTTAAAGGAAGGCGTTCTTTCATGGCCCATTACTACCTGGGTCGGCTGTATCAGGACTCAGGGGATCTGGATAAAGCCAGAATGCACTACGAGAAGGCCCTTGAGCTCAATCCCCGCTTGACACTCGTTTATTTTGACCTGGCCGCTATCTACAAAAAACAGGGAGATGTGGAAAAGGCGGCAAATGCTTACAAGACACTCATCATGAGCAACCCTGAAAACCTTAAGGCCAGGGAGCTTTTGTTGCAGTTGTATCTGGAAAACAAGAGGGATGCGGAGGCGGAAAACGAGATCAGGCAGCTCCTGGATATCTCTTCACTGGATCCCGGAAAGGGAATTCAGGTTGCCGTGATTTTGATCCGGCTGGAACAATATGATGATGCCCTGAAAGTGTTGGAGGAACTGAGGTCAACTTATCATAATCGCGGGCAGGTTCTTTTTTATTCAGCCCTCATATATGAAGAAAAAGGGGATATCGATTCTGCCATCAACACCCTTAAGGCCATAGAGAAAGATGAGCAGTTCTATGTCAATGCCAGAATCAGGTTGGCCTTTCTGCTGCGTAAGAAAGGGGAACTAGAAAAGGCCATAGAGGTACTTGAAAAGGATGTGGACGATCATCTCAATGTCAGGGAGTGGGTCCTCGCACTCTCTTCGTTGTATGAAGAAGATCATAGAATTAGCGATGCGGCCGCTTTGTTGGAAAGAGCCACACAGGTAATCAATGACGACAGGGAAATTATGATGCGTCTGGCCATGGCCAAGGACCAGTTGGGCAAGAGGAATGAGGCTGTTTCTCTGGCCAAAAGGATCCTTTTATTGAACCCTGAATATGTGCCGGCCTTGAATTTTGTCGGGTATGTCTATGCCGAGCAGGGCGTCAACCTGGATGAGGCGGAAACGATGATTAAAAAGGCCCTGTCCAAGGAACCTGATGACGGCTACATTCTGGACAGTCTAGGCTGGGTGTATTTTAAAAAGGGGGAGTTGGACAAGGCCATTGAATATCTCAAAAAGGCCTACAGCTTGATCCCGTCAGATCCGATAATTGCCGAACATCTGGGTGATGCCTATATGGGAAAACGGTTTTATTACGAGGCCATAAAATTTTACAGAAAGGCCTTGAAAAACAATATCAGTGTAGGTGCTAAGACCAAGCTTCTCAAAAAGATTCAGAAGGCGCAGAACAAGTTGTCTGAATCCATGGATCGTTAGGTTAGTTGGCCAGTTCTCCGATATGAGTTGGAAGCGTTATGGTCACCTTGGTGCCCCGCCCCAATTCGCTTTCTATTTTAATCTCTCCCCTGTGTTCCTCGATTATCTGGCGGACATAAGGCAAGCCAAGGCCAGTTTCTCCCTGAGATGTTGTTGTAAAGGGTGTAAATATATTTTTTATCACCATTTCATGTATTCCCGGGCCATCATCCCTGATCTCGACGTTTATCCCCTTGTCTCCAAGGCTGGTGGTTATGTGGATGGTGTTGCCATGTGAGCAAGCCTCGATGGCGTTTCTCAGTATGTGTGTGATAGCAGCCTTTATGAGATGATCATTGCCCTGGAAGAAAAGATTGCTGTCTGACTTATCGAGGGATATCGTTATACCCTTTTCTTCCGCTTCTATCTTGATGGCATTGACCGCGTCATCCACGATTTTATTGACGTCCAGAAAAGTGAAGAACGATTTTGTTTCAAGCCAGGCGTTTTCAATTTTGGAAACAAGGGCTTCGAGTTTTTGGGATTGCTCAAGTATCTTGACCAGCCATTCATTTTCCTCCATGCTATTTCTCCGTTTTTTTAAAATGTGTCTCAGCAGTCCACCGATTACCGTGACTGGATTTCTTATTTCATGGGCGATGCGTAATGCCATTTCCGCCCTTGTCCGTTCCGACACGATATTCTCAATAGTACGGTTCAATTTTAGGATCTCCTGGCTGGTTTTTTTCAATCTTAAGCGGTCCTGTTTCATTCTGTGCATAATGGATTCCATACGATGGAAAAATGGGGTAATTGCCGCAATCACAATAAAGGTCATCGTATTTATGGCCCCGCTTACTGGAGACATCCGTATCCATAATTTGGCATGGCCGGTGAAATAAAGGATGTGTTTGATAATGTGGGCCGTTGACCTGGATACTGAAAAGGCAAATATGCCGATACAAAACCACAAAATGTAATTTGCTAATGGATTGTCTGGATCTTGCCTGAATATTTTTGTTGCCCTGGCTAGACACAAGGAGGATACGATGATCATACCTATAGATCCTATCAGGTCATTGATCCAGACAGGATAAAAAGACCAAAGGTTGCTAATCACGGTTTGTTTTACTCCTGTCAGGAAAATCCGAAGACATCGCCTTTATGCCCAGATAAAAGAAAAATATGGCTGGAAGGCATATCAAGTGATCCATTTTTAAAAAATAATATAGTACCTCTTTCCAGGAGGTTATCTGTAGATAGGGGGTGTCGTCTCCAGCTAATTTGGTTAGCTGACTGTCAGAGATGATTTCTTCCAGGATGTGGCCGGAAAAGGCCCATAAATTCCACAGGGCAAGCAACCATGCACCAAAGGACATGAGACGCCATGCCTTTTTGTTGGTGAGAGGGGATTTATATATGCGCAGGGCAAAGCTTATCATGGCGATCATGAATATAATGTGGGCGCCTTGGTGTATGTATAGGCCCTCTGGGCCCCCATGCGGCTGTAGCGCCATTGCCTGGGAGGGCAGTCCCAGCAGAATGACTGTCGTCAAAATAATAACCATGTCTAATGTCTTGTTACAAAAAGAAAAAAGAATCATACCGTACTCATTTTGAATGAGTTCTCTTGACGTATTGTTTAAAATTATTAAAATTATTTATATGAACGAGGAAAATTTTTTAAATATTGAAACAGTGGTTGCCCGCAGAATTGCAGTGGCAATGCTGCTTGGCTGCTGTCTTCTTTTTATGACGGCTTGCCAGGATGCGCAAGTCAAAGGTGAATATTCAAACCCATATACTTTATCCCAGGTAAAACAGATGATGTCCTATCATGGAGCCCTGGTTGCCAGGTTTGACGGAAAACAGTGGTGGTTCCTGGCAGGAAAGCGTTGGGTGAAGCTAGAGGCAGGAGGCGCCCATGAATATGCACTTTTGGCTGAAAAAAAAGATACTCCCCTATAACGCGTGCGTCTGATACTCTTTTTCGCAAAAAAATTTTGGTTTACACCTTATAAAAAGGTCCTTGAATCAGGGATCCATGATGTAAAAGGCCAAGAGGTTGAATCCGCGGTAGTCGTATTCTATCAGTGCGAGGAAGGTGATCCAGATAAAGTATCATCTCTCTTGCGCAAAATAGTAAAAAATATCAAATGGATAGCCGGTAAATTTTCTTCCCGTACAGTCGTGCTTCATTCCTTTAACCACCTTTCTTCCAGCAAGGCTCCCCCTGAGTTTGCCCAGGACCTCATGAAACAGGCAAGAGAGCGTCTTGAGAAAAATGGTTTTACTGTAGTGGAAACCCCTTTTGGCTATCTGAATGAGTGGTCTATCCATGTGGCCGGGGAGTCCCTTGCAAAGGTTTATAAAGAATTGTGATCCAGGAGCTTGAACCATGAATCAGTATAATGATGTGGAGTTGGGTACCAAGGATGTAGTCTGGAGTCTGAACGAACTCTATAAAGGTGTGGATGATCCGGCAATAGAAGAGGATTGCCAGAACTCCCTTGCCCGTGCCGAAAGTATATCCAGGCAGTTTGGAGGAAGGGTGTCCGAGTTGTCCCCGGACGAGCTTTACGAGCTTGTGACCCAACTGGAAGAGTTGGCGACCACCCTTGGTAAATTGAGCGCGTTTGCTTATCTCAACTTTTCTACACGTGTAAATGACCCGGAAGCAGGTGCATTTCTCCAGCAGACAAAGGAGTTTCTCAGCAAGATCAACCAGGAGCTTGTCTTTTTTGATTTGGAATGGGCCAACGTAGAGGATGAAACAGCCGAGCGGCTTCTCTCTTCTCCCAAGCTTGCCTCGTACAAACACTACCTAGAAGCTGCAAGACGTTATAAGCCTCATCTATTGTCCGAAAAGGAAGAAAAGCTGCTTTTGGAAAAGAGCCCTGTTGGTCGTTCAAGCTGGATAAACCTTTTTGAGAAGGTTATGGCCTTTCAACGCTATGGAGATGACAGGCGTACCCAGGAAGAGGTGCTTTCAGATCTCTACTCCCCGGATCGGACCATTAGAAAGAAGGCCTCGGAAGAGCTTACCGAAGGCCTAAAGGGCCAGCTTCACATAGTAACCCACACATTCAATACCCTTTTGGCCGACAAGATGATAGATGACCGCCTGAGGAAGTATCCTACCTGGTTGAGTTCTATGAACCTGGCAAACGAGCTGAAGGATTCAACCGTAGAAACGCTCATAAAGGCCGTTACCAGCCGGTATGACATCGTAGAACGCTACTATAAGCTCAAAAAGCGGCTCTTGGGCCTGGATGAATTATATGATTATGATCGTTACGCCCCGTTGCCATATCTCCCTGATCGAACGATTAGATGGGATGACTGCATGAACATAGTTCTCAACTCTTTCAACAGGTTTTCCGACCAGATGGCCTCAGTTGCACGGCAGTTTTTTGAGAAGGACTGGATCCATGCACCAGTAGTGGAAGGAAAGACCGGAGGGGCCTTTGCGCACCCCACTGTCCCACAGGCACATCCCTATGTACTGGTCAACTATACCGGGCGCCTTAGGGACGTAGAAACCGTGGCCCATGAACTTGGACATGGCGTGCATCAGGTCCTGGCGGCAAAACAGGGCTACTTCAACAGCCATACCCCGCTTACGCTGGCTGAGACGGCCTCTGTATTTGCCGAGATGCTGGTATTCAAGGATCTTATGAAAGACATGAATGACAATAGAGAAAAGCTGGGTCTTGCGGCATCAAAGATAGAATCCATTTTTGCCACTGTTTTCAGGCAAATTGCCATGAATCGCTTTGAGGACAGGATACATTCATACAGGAGGGAGAAGGGGGAACTGCCGCCTGAGGAATTTTCCAGGATATGGCTGGAGACCCAGCAGGAAATGTTTAGAGAAAGCGTCAAACTGACTGATAATTATGGGTGTTGGTGGTCCTACATTGGTCACTTCGTTCATACCCCTGGATATGTATACGCCTATGCATTTGGTGAATTGCTGGTGCTTTCCCTTTATTCCATGTATGAGCAGGGGACTCCGGGCTTTGTGGATCTCTACCTGGAACTGCTTTCTTCTGGCGGGAACAATACCCCTTATGAGTTGTTGAAACCCTTTTCAATCGATCTCGATGACATGGGATTCTGGGAACAGGGGCTTGATGTCATCGATAAAATGGTTAGCGAGGTGGAGGAAATGGCCGGGTAGGGATGTGCCAGGACGTGCTTTAATCCCGAAGCAGTCTACAAAAAAGGCTTCAGGACCGATGAAGATCCTGAAGCCTTTTTAAGGTTAAACCCTTCGCCTTATTGTGTTCAAACAATGGAATATTATACTTCTTCCAACCTTACCAGCTTCAACGCGTGTGTGGTACACTTTGTGACGCATGCCGGTTTCAGCCCTACGTCGATACGATCCTTGCAGTAGTCACATTTTATTGCCTTACCGGTATCCGGGTTGAACTGGGGTATGTTCCATGGACATGCACCCGAACATGCCATGCATCCGATACATTTTTCCTCATCCACGAATACAATACCGTCATCTCTTTTTTGCATCGCCCCGGTGGGACATATCGGAACGCAAAATGGATCTTCGCAATGATAGCATGACCTGAAATGAAATTCTGTTTTTGGAACCCCCTTTACGGCTTTTAGTGGTTCGTGAGTTATTTCGCAAAGTATGGGGCCAACTGGCAGATCTTTGTTGGTCTTGCAGTGGACTTCGCATCCATGACACCCTATACACCTCTTTGAGTTGAAATATAGTGAGTATTTGTTCACAGCTCTACCCTCCGCTTAGGATTTCTGGGACTACGGCGAACAGTGACGAATTTTTCGCACAGACAAAGACCTCCTCCTGCAGGGTCCATGTAGTTGAGAAGTCCCTCTTGAAGTTTCTGATCGCTCATCCCTGCATGATAGGCACGGCTTTGAAGCGGAACCTGTCGCCCAAAGCCATGGACTGTATAAACGGCCTCTGGATGTATGAATTCAGTAACATGGGCCTTTATAGTGCCTTTTGCGCTGTCCGAGGTAACATCAACCCAGTCGCCGTCGTTGATACCTAGCTTGGCGGCAGCCCTTTTGTTGATCCACAGGGTGTTCTCCGGCATGAGTTCATGCAGAAGGGGGTTATTTATCGTATGGCCATGGGCATGTACCGGAGCCCTGCCGAAGACCAGCCTGAATTGTCCCTTGGGCGGCTTGTTCGGGCTTTCATAGGGCTTCAGGGATGGAAGGCCAGCTTCCTCCAGCTTCTGGCTTATAATTTCAATTTTTCCGGAAGGTGTCTTGAATTTTGATTCCAGATTGTCCCTGTCATACATAACAGGTTTGTCCGTCAATGGAATAAATCCCTTTTCGTCAAAATCCTCGATTGAATACCCGGTGGGTTCGAGCTGCCAGTTCCAGAATTCCTCTATTGTGTTGAATGGAAAGTAATGGCCTATGTTCAACCGGTCCGCCAGGAGTTTGAAAATTTCCCAGGCTGCCTTTGTATTGAACCTGGGTTCAACCGCCTTTCTGCGGACAATGAAGCGGGGTTTGGGCCCCTTTTGTGTGGCAATCATGGAATCCCGTTCAAGGTACGTGGACTCCGGGAGTATTATGTCACTGTACCAGCCGAATTCACTGTAATTGGTGTCTATTGAGACGAGGAGGTCGCAGTTGTCCAGTGCCTCTTTTTGGGACTGAACGTCCGGAAAACAGTTAAACGGGTCATGGCGGTAGCAAATCAGCGCCTTGATAGGGTAGGGGTCTCCGGTGGCCATGGCATCATAAAAGAGGTGAAACAGTCCGGGGCCCTTGTCGAAGTGTGTATACTTCCATCCCACCCCGTCTGCCCTTTTGTCCTTCGGCTTGGGGATCTGGGCGTCAAGGCTTCTGAGTCCTTTTTTCCCGCAGTCAGCCGGTCCCTTAGCGAAAATTTGACCACCGGTTATCTCTATGTTACCCATAAGGACATTGAGTATATGGAGGGCTCGGCTGGCATAGAAGGAATCTCTGTATCTTGACAGCATCCAGCCAGGATGAAAAATAACCTGCGGTCTTTGTTCGGTTATATCCTTGATAAAGGCCTTCAGCCTGTTTAACTTGACACCGCACTCCTTGGCTGCCCATTCAGGGGTATAGGGTTCCACAAAAGAGACAAGTTGATCAAACCCCGTGGTATACTTTTCGACAAATTCCTTGTCATATCCATTTTCCTTGATAACCCCGTGAATTATCCCAAGCGCCAAGGCGTAATCCGTTCCCGGCCTTACCTGGAAAAAGTTTGTAGCCTTGATACCGGTAAGGGTCTGCCTTACATCCACATAGGTCAGTTTTCCGCCGGCATCGAGCATGTCCATCACCTGGTTTACTTCCGCCACCCTCAAGGAGGAAAGAATGTTTCTTCCGAAAAGCACCAGGTGTTTTGTGTTTTTGATATCGTAAACCAAACCTGTTCGTCCCACCCCATACACGGAAAGACTGGCATGATGGACATTTCTGCCGCACGCGCTGTCATGATTTGTAAAGTTGGGAGAACCCAAGCCATGGATGAATGCCTTGAAAAGATCTCCAAATGGGCCGCCACGACTGCTCAACATGATGGCCTTTGCGCCATATTTATCAATAATTTTTTCTAGCTTCTCGCCTATATATTCTATAGCAGTATCCCAGCTTACACATTCCCATTTTCCCGCCCCCCTGCCTCCTTTTCTTATCAGTGGGGCCTGGGGCCTTTCACAGTCGTCAAGCAGGGCAACCCCTGCAGACCCTTTTGCGCAAAGGGCGCTGTTCAGGATGTGGGGATTGCCTTCAATCCATTTGATCTTGTTGTTCTCTACTTCGACCCTAATGGGACATCGGACGGAACACATTGAGCACATGCTCCAAACACTTTTTTTCATGCGGGGCCTCCATATGATATTTTTATTGCGTATGCTTTTGAGCCAGACGTTGGGTGGGTAATAATGAGGATGTTTTGAATAGAGTATTGCATTCTTTTTAAAGTTGTTGTATGAAGTCGTACGTTAAATATTATAGTCTATAATATATATGTATATTTTTTCACTGTGTATGTCAAATATTATTTATGTGTTAGTATGTGATTGCTTGTGAAATAAGTAGCAAGCAGAGCTAATTAAGTTTTGTATGTTGGTATGTTGTTTGTCTTGATTACTTATGAGAATATCTAAAAAATACCCTTTTGCCCTATGACCGCGTTGTTCGTAGGCAAAAATGGTTGTATTCAGGGAGTATGCTGCGTTTTTTGGTATGTTCCCGTCGCTTAACGTACTCTTACTCCTTCGGAGGGTTCACTTGAGCGTCTCCTTGCGCCTTGTTCTGGAATAAAAAATCTGTTTTTTAGAGTTTTCCTTTGGCATTTAACCCAAACCTTCATGCGGCCCGTACATCCGTGCCGCATGAAAGTTTGGGTTAAAAACTTCTAACACGTCCGCAATCAGGGCAGACCCATGTTGCTCCGTTGCTGAGGCCCCACATGTTCTCCTTTAAGCAGTCGTCACATATCTGAAATCCGCACGGACAATTCCAGCAAAAAGGCATTTCCCGTCTGCAGGCGTGACATTGAAATTTTTTCTTTGGCCTTCTTCTCTTCGGAACTGAGACCTTTTTCTCCACCATAGCTCGCTCCTCCTCACTACCGATATGGGGATAACCTCGACATATAAGTTAAACATCCAGCCAGAATGGTCCATTGGTATCTGGAAGATTTTTTGTGGAGATTAACTGGCTGCCCAGATTAGTGGCGGGGTCACTTAGATTCTTGTGTATGTGGTCCAGCCAAAAGGCCAGGAAGAATCTATCATATCCGGCTTTCAGTCCGGGATCAGCGTTCAAAATCGGAAATCAGATTTTGGTATTAGCTGATCCGTCTCATGATTTTTCATGACGGGAAGAAATATATGGAACGCGGTTTTCATGCCGGCCTTTACGCATTTTGGGTCCTTCGATGGAGATTCGACTTCTATGTGCCCACCGTGATCCCGTATGATTCCGAAGGATACGGACAGCCCGAGACCTGTTCCTGTCCCTACTCCCTTGGTAGTAAAAAACGGATCAAAGATTTTATTTATTATCTCCTGTGGTATGCCTGGTCCAGTATCCCCGATTATTATTTCCACATTCTCCTTTTCTCGATGATAAATGGTCCAGATACCGATTATTCCATCTTTTCCCATTGCCTGCCGGGCATTATTCAGTATATTGACCAGTACCTGCCATATCTTTTCCTGATCCCCGTAAATTTTGGGAAGGTCGGGCTCAAGCTCTTTTTGCACATATATGCGGTTCATGTTGAGTGAGTGTTCCATGACTGCCAGTACGTCTTTAACACATTCATTTATGTTTATGGCCGTCTTGGTACTCTCCATGGACCTGCGTGAGAACTTGAGGAGATCCGCGACTATGCGCCGGCATATCTTTGTCTGGGTTTCTATGGTCTTGAGGGTGTCGTATACATCCCGGTTGTCTTCAAAATCTTCCTGCAGGAGTTGTGTGTAGCCGAGAATGATACCAAGGGGGGTGTTTATTTCATGGGCGACTCCAGCGGCCAATTGTCCTATGGAGGCCATTTTTTCCGACTGGATCAATTGCTCTGTTACCTGTTTGAAGCGGGTAAGATCCTTGGCTATTCCCTCAAAACCTATTATATCGTTGCTTTCGTTTCTTATTACGGAAGCGGTTATCAACAAATTGAGTTTGGCTCCCTTTGTGGTTACGAATTCCGCTTCAAAATCTTTGATGTGGCCTGTTGTATAAAGGGTGTTCAGATATCGCTTCCATTCACTTTGGTCCTTGAAAAAGGCCGACATGTTTTTATACAGTGCGTCGTTTTTTTTCTCAAAGCCAAGAAGAGCGCAGCCGCTTTCATTTATTTCCGTTATTGCACCATCCTTGTCGCAAAAGAAAATGGCATCTTTCGAGCCTTCAAAAAATCTGCGGAATTTTTGTTCAGACAGTTTGAGCTTTTTGGTTCGTTCCTCGACCCTTTGTTCAAGGTTCAGGTTAAGCTGTTTTAAAGCATGGTGGGCTTCTTCAAGCTGCTGGTTTGCCTTTGCAAGCTTTTTGGCATCTTCCCTGACCAGGTCAATCACCTGTCTGACGTTGTAATAATAAAAGGTTAGGACTGCCACTGAGAGAAATGCAATCGTGTTGAGTCCGCCACTGTAAGGTGAGAGGAATCCCCATATCTGTGGATATCCAATGAAAATAAAGAAAAAGCGAAGGACATGTCCTATGCTTCTGGACAGGGCAAGGGCAACCAGGGACATGCATAGCCAGAAGAAGTATGTCCACAATACGCCTTTAGGCTCCAGTTTTGTCAGCTTGTAGGCAAATTTGAAGGCAGCCAGGGAAAGGCACACCATCAGGGTAGCGCCTATGAAATCTATCAGATATACGGGGAAAAGAGGCAGTCCAGTGT
>CAZUIH010000052.1:0-15092 GCA_964620365.1 uncultured Desulfobacterales bacterium
CCATGAAGTAGTAAGCGATGAGAATGATTTTAAACAGTTGGTTCCAATGGTTGAAGCAACAGAGGAGAATTTACGGGTCCTTGGCAAGAGTCCCAAGACATTTCTAGCAGATGCTGGTTACTGTAGCACTGCCAATCTGGAGCAGGTTTCAGAGAAAGATTTTGAGTTTTTGATTTCCACTAAAGCTGAGTGGAAACATGGTCAGGAAGAATCAGGCTGTATTCGTGGTCCGCGGCCAAAGGGGCTTCGGGAGCAGATGGCTCGGAAACTCAGGCGTCCGCTGTTCCAATATTTATACAGATTTAGGGGCCGAATGGTTGAACCGGTATTTGGTCAGCTAAAAAACTGTCGTGGTTTTTCTGGATTTCTTCTTCGAGGAATAGAGAAGGTCCGTTGCGAATTTAGTATGTGGTGCAGTACGCACAATTTACTGAAGTTGTACAGGAAGCGACTGATAAAGGCGGTAAATACAGCGTAAGAACCGGGGGTATGTAGGCGGAAATAGCTGAATGAGGTAATTTGGGCTGTCCGAGCCATCTTGAACAGGGCTTAGGCTCAAATCACAACAGCCATTTCCAAGATTTCAGTCTGCTCGACAAAATAGTCTGCGAGACAGCCTCTACAGCCAAGGCAGGCCAGGCCGGGGCGCGGCTTAGAGAACTGGAAAGCCTGCGTTATCGTCTCCAGCAGGATATACGCCAGGAGGTTACAAACGCATACCTAAGGGTTAAAGAGGCCTATAATTTTCTCAGGACCTACAAGGATGCCAGGGATCGAACCCTCGGCAAGCTCGAACTGGTGCGTCAGGGCTATCTAGTCCAGACCGCGGATGTAGAGGATGTCCTTGAGACACAGGTTGAGCGTCGTTGGAGGGACGTTGATTACATCTTCGCCAAGCTCTCCCTGATAAAGGCCATGACCGAACTAAACTATGCGTGCGGAGCATCCATATATGACTTTGTGAAGAACACAAAAAGGTCTGAAGCCAGATAATGGAGGCATCAGACCCCATGGATACATCGATTTGCCACCCACGACACATGGCATTGGTATGTTTTGTCCTGGCACTTGTGTTACTGGATTGCACATCTGCCATGGCCCAACACCTATTGAGGCTGGGTTGGATTCAAGGGGGCGAACTCATTGGAGAGGAATCTACAGCCAAATCCTTTGCGGATTATCTCTCCGCTCGTCTCAATGTGAAGGTGATTCCTGTTGAAACACGAGACCTTGAGAGGCTCTCTCACGGGATTAAAGCAGGCAAGATCGATCTGGCTGTAATCCCCAATTACCTGTATCCAGGCATAGCTGAGCGCACGCGCCTACTGGCATCTCCTGAGATAGGTGGCAGCCGGTTCATGCAGTTATATGTTCTGGTTTCGCGTTCTTCGGGGATTACCAGCCTCAAACAGTTGAGGGGACGCAAGGCGGCAGGTATGCCGGAACAGTCCCGGCTAAAATGCAACTTTCTTTCCGCGTCCGTGGGGATCTCTGCGACCAAATACTTCAAGGAAGTAAAACAGTACATGGAAATCAGGGATGCGGTCTACTCGGTAGTGGAAGGTAGGACCGATGCAACCTGCATTAGTAGTAGTCTCTATGACCTTCTTATCAAATTTGATCCAAGCCTGTTACACAAGCTCAGGATTATAAAAAAGTCGCCTGTTTACCCTTTGCATCCCTTTTTGGCCTCGATCAAGACTCCGGCCTGGGTATCCGGTCAGGTTACGGCTGTCTTGAAGAATATGAAGAACGATTATGCGGCCCAATACATCCTCATGAAAATGGGTATACAGGGTTTTGGCCCTCCTGTTGAGCAAATTGGTCTATATCCCGTGGAATCGAAAATTCTCGCTGACAGGACCTCCAACAGGACAAAGAGGGCAGCAGCCAGGCCTTCGGCCAAGATAAAAAAGGTCAAGGTCAGAAAAAAGAAACATGCCGCGGATAAGACAAAGCTGGCGAAAACCAAAACAGCAGTAAAAAAGAAGGTCGAGACTGGCACTGGGAAGACAAGGACCCAACCGAAAATCAAAAAAGAGAAGGGAAAATCTAAGGGAACTTCTAAAGGTCAGGATGAAAAATCCAGGAGGGGATCCGGAAAGGTTGTCCGGCATGGCGCAAATACCACGGGAAAGAAGGTTGAAAAGGAGCCCGAAGACAAGTCTGGGCAACAGGCAACCACATCCCAGATACCGGTTGAAGCTGAGATGAAGGATGTAACTCGGCAGACAACCAATTCATCCGCGTCCGTACGAAAAGAACGGCCCTATGCTCGGCACGATGGGCTGCAGTCAGGTCATGGTTCAACGATACTGGACAACCTGGGCTACCTAGGTAGAGGGGCGTTCATGCTCCTTTTTGCTATCCTCGGTGGCTTCGTGTTGAAGCTGGTCAGAGGATACCGGAAAAAACAGTCGGTTACCATACTGACCAGGGAAGACGATAAGGTTGTTGCCGTGAGCCTTGCCTTAGTCAAAGGTGACAGGTTGGAGGTGAAGTCGTGTAGTGCCGAGCCCTTGAGAGATTGTCTTGATGACAATGGCGTTAGACGCAAGTGGCTGAAAAATGCGGGATATGTTCATGGCATGAAGCTGATTGGAGTAGTCCTAAGCGATAGGACCAGGGTCCTTTATTACATACTGCCCATATTGAAACAGGATGAATTGATTAAGGCCCTAAAGTGGAGGCTTGAAGAGGATAACGTGCCTTACATTGCCGAACAGGATGAGATCAGGCCCGTTATCCTGGAAAGGGATAAAAAGAGTAGGAAGATGACCGTGCTGGTCCAGATATTCAACAAGGAGGAAACGGCATGGCTTCGGCCGGAGAATGAATGGTTGGTGGATAGTCTGATGAGCCTGGAGGTATGCCTTATCGGTTGTTTCAGCCACAGCGGTATCCAGTTTGAAGGAAAGAGGACAGGCTTGGTGTATCGGCTGAGTGATAGTGAGGCAGTAATAATTATTCACGATTATCGAAGAGAGATATTTTCGAGACGCCTTTACGCCGTCAGGCGGCATGGGCTCCAGGATACCGATTCGTTGCAGGAGGGGAGTCCTGCCGCTTTATGGTTGGATTTCCTGCAGGATATTAAACATACCCTCAAATTCTATTACGACCGGTCAAATAGTCTTCTAGACGTATTGTATTTTGCCGGAGAGGGGGTGCCGCAGGATGATCCAGACCCAGATTCCTTTCTGGCTAATGAACTGGAGGTAAAGGTGATGGGCGTTGATTTCCTTGCCAACGTAAAGGACAGACAAGATCTGCTCTCTTCATGCCTGAGATCGAAATTTATGGTGATAGGCGCTGCCAATGTATGGTTTGGCAGGAAATAGGATGTGGGCTGATGGATTCCATTTGGAATCATCGGCAAGATGTTCGTGAATAGCCATCGAAGGGATGGGGTCTAGGGGTTATGGATATCAATGATCTGAATTTTGATGTTGTCAGAAGGCCGGAGGTCATGGGTACGCTTGTCGGGATTTTGATTGCTGCCTTTATAGTTGGCGGCGGTTATTTGTGGTTGAAAAAAGTGGACCAGGCCCAGGAAAAGCGTATCGCGTGGCTCGAGAGTGAGATCGAACGACTACGTCCCCCAAGCGATACACCCGAGACGGACTGGCAGAGGATTATGAGGGAGATGGGTGCGAAACAAAAGATTTTTTGGGGCCGCAGGCTTCTGCTCCTAACCCATTATTTGCCGAAAGAGTCTTGGATTACGGGGCTTGATCTGGTTTCGGGCAGCAACGTCGCGAAAAGGAAAAAACGGGAATCAGGTTTCAATGTCATGGGGGCCATATACGCACCGGACAAGGACCTGAACCTGGCAGAGCTGGGTGATTATATCCTCGACTGCCTGGACGATAACGCCCTGATGGAAGACATGCAGTGGTGGCGCGTTCGCTCGCTTGTGAGAAGCGGACCCACCCGAGTTGATTTTGAGATAGTTAGTCCCAGATAGAGGAATATATGGACAAGAAATTATGGCAGACCGCATTAGCCGTTATCTGCATTTTACTTCTTGCTGGAGGGGCGGCGGCTTACCGCTATTACCACAAGCGGTACCTGCCCAATGAAAGAAGAATAGCCGTGCTTGAAAGGGAGCTTGAGAAGGTCAAGGAGGCCCGACGGGCATGGGAGGAAGCCTTGAAGAGGGGACAGGGGCAGGCAAATTATAAGGTGAGATTCAACTACCTTACTTCCCTTGGCCTCAAGGAGCCGGAAATCGGCCCGCATATCTTGAAAGAGATTACTCCCTGGTTTGAGACCCACAATCTGAGATTCGAGAAGTTGGAGATACATCCGCCGGAGACTGACAGCAAGATGCTTAAAAGGCCCTTTACCATTTATGGCTCTGGCAGGTTCAAGGACATCGATGCAACAATGCGGTGGATTGAGGAGGAAAAGCGCGGAGTTATCAGCGAGTTCAGAATAAACGCCTTTGACAAGAAAAAGAAGAGTAAGGATAGGGAGTACGGCCCTGACAATCTTTATTTTGCCATATCATGGCACTGGTTGGAAGGGGCGCCGGAAAGGTTCCATTCGATGGTTGAGCCAGCGGAGCCAACTCCGAAACTAAGGCGTAACCCGTTCCGGCCTTACAGGGTCAGGACCACTGCAGTCAGGAAGACTTCTAGTCCCGGTACCAGGAAGGTGGTGTGGAAACCGGCGCCTCCTGAAATAAGACTCCAGGGCATTATGACAGTAAAAGACGGATACAAGACCATGATAAATGGGAAGTATCTGGTGCTGGGGGATGTTGTAGGGGGATACAGGATCAAATCCATCGGTCCATCGGAGGTTATTTTAGCGAAGGAAAATATTCGTTGCAGGCTCACCCTAAAGACGTTCAACAGGCCGGGGAATCGGCGCAATCATTCCGGGGCCAGTAAGTAAAATGAGGGAAAAAGAGATTGATAACAATTTAATCAGGCATACAGGGAAGGGATATGAAAGCAAATCGCGAATCTTTTATAAAAGATGTCACACACAGAGGCATTCGCACTGTAGCCAATTTTTGCTTAGATCAAGGTGCAAGGAGACAGAAAAGCTCGTTGTATGGGGGATACATGGGCCTTTTTTGTCAGAGGGCAGTTCGGAGATGGGCTAAAACCGGCGCAGTGCGGCTCTCTCTACAGATGGCCTTTCTGGTATGTATGTTGTTCTGGGTGCCAGGGGCGGTTGGCCAGGAAATAGAGGTATACGACACAGCTGCAGTTGGCGATGGTGTGGCAGTGGCTGCACAGCCTCAAGAGGGGCGTAGGATGGCCGATAATATTTCGGATGATGATGAAATATTCATCGAGGATCTCGACGAAGAAGAACCCAGGCTTTTTTTGCCTTCATCTAGTAAAGTTGTGTCTCCTCCACCCGTAACAGTATTTTCTCCAAAGATACCTGATTATGCCCAGCCAAGAATTTTTACTGGAAAAACGAGCCGTGTTCAAAACAGGAGAACACAGACGGTCTCGTCCAAAAGAGGGGCGGCCCACACCGTATCGAAGTCTGATATCTTGAAGCAACGGGTGAAGATGGCCAGTGAGGAGTCCAGTAATGTGCCGCCGATTTTCCTCGATAAGGATGGCCAGCCTATCAAACTGCCTTCCACCATGTTGGAGGATGCCCCGGCCAAGGAATTCCTAATGAAGCGTCTAAATGATGAGGACATCAATGTATTGATTGATCCAAGCATAGACTGCAAGGTGAGCATGAGGCTGGTTGGGGTTTCTTTATGGATAGCCGTGGAACGGATTCTGGATGCCTGCGATCTGGGGTGGCGAATCAAGGGTAACATATTCCAGGTAGAACGGCTTGAAAATATAAACAAAACCAGGGGATTGAGGCAAATGGTAATCCGGCCCTACTACCTGAAGTATCTCAGGGCCGAGGAGGTGAAAAAGTTTATACTCGGTGAGACCACTGTTAAAACAACTGATATCCAGGGATACAGCTTGCAAGGTGATGATGAGGAAGAAAAGGCGCAGCAGACAGAGGGGCTGTTGTCTCCAGGCACTGAATTTGAAAGTCCGTCGGTGGTGGCTGACGAGGCAACCAACTGCATAATCATCAAGGATGAACCGGAAAATGTCGAGAGGATCGTAAAACTTATAGAGGCCATGGATCATCCCAGGCCCCAGATAAAGATCCAGACCTGGATAGTTGAGACCAACAGAACCACGGCAAGGGAGATAGGCCTCAGGTGGAGCGGTTCATTCAGGGTAGGTGACTCGGATGTTTTTTCTGCCTCCAGGGATTTGACCGATGGGTCGGCCAGCCAGTTCAACTATCCTTTAAAAGGCATAGAGAGGGGTATCATCCCGCCCCAACAAACCGATACAAGTTCTGTTATCCCCCTACAACCTTACGAACATGAAGTAGAGAACGCCCCCTACTTAGGAAGGCTATATTCCCTGGGTGTCGCGGCCAGTGGCAGTAGCGGTGCCATAGTGGCCGAGCTCCAGACATTGGAATCTACAGGGGCCTTACGTATCCTTTCGAGGCCGGAGATGGTGCTACAGGACAACAGGGAGGCCACGATCACCCAGGGACAGGATATATATGTACCGTCTGTTACCGCTGATCGTATTGGTACAAATGAGATAAACGCCAAGCTTGAGGTCATAGTTAAACCACATATTACCCCGGATGGGTCGATCATTATAGACATAAAACTCAAGGACCGTTGGTTGCCCGAACAGCCGTCGACAGATAGGGGCGTCGTGGTCAATGAGAAGGGGATTGAGACCAGGCTTATGGTCAGGGACGGGCAGACCATCGTGCTTGGCGGAATCAGACATGCCAGAAAGGAGAGGAATGCCGACGGGGTCCCTTATCTAAAGGACATCCCTCTTTTGGGCAACCTGTTTAAATACTCGTCTGACAAGGATGAGCTGGAGGAACTGCTGCTGATAATGCGGCCTGTCATCTTAGATGAAGAATTCCAGGGCTGATTTTTAAGCGATATGGCATCCATAAAACGAATAGGTGAACTACTTGTTGACAGAGGGCTGGTAACCGAGCGTGACGTCGTTTTTGCCCTTAGTGAAAAGCACAGGAACGAGCCTCTGATAACCGCCTTGATAAGGCTTGGAATCCTTGACCACGTTAATGAACACAAGGCATGGGACGTCCTGGCCGAGCAGATGAGCGTGCCGCACTTTATGCCGGGCAGGGATTTCAGTTGGGATCCGGAGCTGACCAAATTTCTCCCTGCTGAGGTGGCCAGGAATTATCACTGCCTGCCACTTTTCTTTGAAGAAGAATTTATGTGGATCGGTATGCTCAATCCCATGGACTTAAAGGCGCTGGAGTCCGTGCGGGCCATTTCAGGGGTAAAGGTGAGGCAGGCCCTAATCTCTCATACAACATTCCGGCACGGCCTGGAGATACTCTTCCAGGAGACCCAAGACGAGATTGACGGAGAGATCGAGTTCAATGAAGATGTCGTTCTTGAATTTGAATCAGAGACAACCTCATCAATTGAAATCCAGTCTTACGCTGAGCAAGAGGAAGAAGTAATACACGCGATCAGCCAGATGGAGTCCATTGAGCTCGACACGGATGAAGCAGATCTTGCTCCAACTGTGCGGCTGTTCAGGTCCATTCTCAAGCGGAGCATAATGACCGGCGCCTCTGATATCCATATCGAGCCTTCCAGGGAAGATGCGGCGGTGAGATTTAGGATAGATGGTGTATTACATGAAATAACTAGAGTTGGTAGTGACAGGTTGGGTGCCTTTATCGCAACCATAAAGGTCCAGTGCGGGATGGATATCGCTGAAAAACGGCTTCCACAGGATGGAAGGTTTACAGCCTATCTTTCCGGTCAGGAAATAGACTTCCGGGTCTCTACCTTGCCAACGGTGTTTGGTGAAAAGGTGGTGATGAGGCTGTTGAGGCGGGGGACCGGCATGTTGAGGCTGGACAGGCTCGGTCTGGATGAACGGGCCGAGAAGGCAATCTTGCGTTCAATTTCTGGAAACAGCGGTATCGTCCTCATTACCGGTCCCACTGGCAGTGGCAAGTCCACCACCCTGTATTCCGTACTCAGGGAGCTTGATCTGCCCCACCTCAACGTGTTGACTATCGAGGATCCGGTGGAATATCAGATGTCAGGAATTACCCAGGTCAACGTCAGGGCGGACATTGGCCTTACCTTTTCCTCAATCCTGAGGACGGTCCTCCGGCAGGATCCTGATGTGATAATGCTGGGTGAGATCAGGGACGTGGAAACGGCGGAAATGGCCATCAGGGCGGCACTTACTGGTCACCTGGTCCTTAGCACCCTACATACCAATAGTGCTCCGGCTACCATAGACAGGCTGATGGATATGGGTATCCCGGCCTATTTGTTGGCGTCAGCCCTGCGTTTCATAGGGGCGCAGAGACTGGTGCGCCGCATATGCCCCCATTGTCGGGAAGAGTATGTGCCTGATGATCACACCCTTGCCCTTTTTCCAGAGGATGAACTCAAGGGAATGACCTTTATTAGGGGGAAGGGATGCGAACATTGCAGTCATACAGGTTTTTTGGGCCGGATAGCCCTACTTGAATACATGGAAATCAAGGGACGTGTCACAAGACTGGTGGCAAGGGGAACAGATTCCATGAAAATAAAGACTGTGGCCATGGAGGAGGGACTTTATTATCCCATTTTTAAGCCTGGCCTGGTTGCGGTAGGCAAAGGGATTACAACCCTTGAGGAGGTGTCCAGGGTGCTCACTGAGGTGTGAAGATTATGAGGCAATTTAGCTACTTAGGTAGAGATGGAGATGGGCGAAAGGTGAGCGGCGTAATAGAGGCCGTAAACGAGAAGAATGCCTTGATCATGCTGCGTCCCAAGGTAGAGGTTGTCTTGGATCTCAGGGAACTAGGCCTTGATGAGCAAAAGGACATGTCCGTCAAGCCAGCAGGATGGAGTGTTCTGTGGAAGAGTCTCAACGGTTACAACCCTTCGCTCGCTGACAAGGCCTTTCTTGTCTACCAGATGGCCGCCATGCTGGAGGCTGGAATAGACCTGGTACAGGTCCTGGAGTCCCTAGCGGAGGAACATGACGATCCCAAGGCAAGGAGGATGCTCAGTGATTTGGCTGCCAGGATGAGGGGAGGAGAGAGTTTCTCTGAGGCATTGTCCCATTATCCCAGGGTCTTCAATCAAGTGTTTGTCAACGTGGTCAGGGCAGGCGAGGAAAGCGGCAAGCTCAACGAAACCCTTAAGGAACTGAGTGAGCAGATGGAACGTCTCTATCGGATAAGAAACAAGGTCATAAGTGCCGTCTCCTATCCAGTGTTTACCCTGTTTGTAGCCGTGGCAGTGGTCTTGATCATGCTGATAAAGGTACTGCCCATGTTCGAGAAGATATATAGCAGCTTTGGTGCGCGGCTCCCAATTGCCACCAGGGCGCTGGTGGCCGTAAGTCACGGAATAAGAGAAAACTTTTTTCTTACAGGCCTGGTGTTAGTAATGCTGTTGTCACTTTTGATGTATTTGTGGAAAAAACCTGAATGGAGACTGAGAATGGAGGCATTCATCTACCGGATGCCGGTATTCGGTCCGTTGATCCAGGAATATATCTATGTACAGATATGTCGGGTGCTTGGCCTGTTAGTGCGAAGCGGAGTCCATATTATCGACAGTCTCCGGTTCACCTCAGCGGCTACCCCTTGGCTTAGGTTCAAAAGGGGCATAGACATTACAACCGAAGGCGTGAGTCAGGGCCAAAGTCTGGCCCTTCAGTTTAAAGAAAACAAGGTGATTCCTGGGGTTGCCAGCAGGATGCTTGCTGTGGGCGAAGACACGGGGAGAATAGACGACATGCTCGACAAGGTGGCAAATTTTTACGACGAAAGGGTCACCAATAAGGTCAAGATCCTATCGTCTCTCATTGAGCCGCTGCTGATAGTGGTTCTAGGCGGCATTGTCGGGCTTGTGCTTGTGGCCATGTACATGCCGGTGTTCATGCTAGGCAAGGTAATGAAGGGACACTGAGGCCGGAATGGGCAAAATGTTTACAAAAGGATCCCATGGCAGAGATCTCAACGTGATGTTGAGGCTCACCGTTATCTTGCCATGGATTGTAGTGCTCTTTGCAGCTATGGGGGGGATGGCCGGGTTCGTTGCTGGAAGGAGGGCTAGCCCCAGGTCCGAGGAATGGTTCTACCACATGTGGCCATGGGGTCTATGGCTTGTGGTGTTTGCCTGGGGGGTGGGCTACGGGATCGCCTATTATATGTCTGCGAGGCTAAAGGCCGTAATACGTAGGATGGACAGGCTCATACCGGTAAACAAGTCGGTATCTCCTTCTATTCCCGGTACCGAGGTGGACGTACTCATGGAGGCCGCTAACAGTTTTTTCCCGGCTATCGAGGGCAAAAGCGGCAAGCAGCCTGATGCGGCAAGGGCCAGAAGGCTCATGGAACTCGGGTTCCTTACCTCTGGCATCGTTCATGAGTTCAGAAATCCCCTGGGTTCAATGCTGGGACTTCTCGAACTTTTGGAGGAAAAGATACCGGCCGAATCACCGGGACGCGAATATATTGAACGTATCAAGGCGATAGGCGAACGGCTGAACCGGATGGTCCTTGATGTGCTTGATTTTGCCAGACCTGGCATGGGACGCCTGGAAACCTGCTCCATCAATGATCTTATCGAGCAGGCAGTTGCAGAAGTGGCCGATGACCTGCGCAGCAAGGGGATAACATTTGAGAAAAATTTGTCCCGGGAAATGGTGGAGGTCGAAGTTGTGCCTGAGCAGGTCCTAAGGGTGATTCTCAACCTTTTTGTCAATGCCATGGAGGCTACGGACAAGGGAGGGGTGATTTCCTGCATGACCTGGTCGAACAAAGAAAAAGTCTTTTTCAGCGTTACCAACAGCGGTCCGTCCGTGGATGAGGAAATCAAGGACAGCATCTTCGATCCCTTTGTCACTACCAAGGGGACCGGATGTGGATTGGGATTGAGTATTGCCTATCGGATCATTCAGGCCCACGGAGGGGATTTGCGTCTTGCTGGGTCAGGTCCGGAAGGGACTACGTTCGAGTTCACTCTTCCGATAAAGGGTAAGCGAAGCCGTGTGGAAGGACGGGAAGTATCGGATGGATGAACCCTGTACGATTTTGATAGTCGAAGATGATAAGGACATGGCTTTTACGCTGACCGAGGCGGTAAAAGAGATGGGCCATCGTCCAAAGATGGCTGGAAGTCTGGGGGAAGCCAGCTCTGCCCTGGCACAGGGAAGGATTGACGCGGTATTGCTGGATTACCGTCTGCCAGACGGTGAGGGGTGGGATTTTATCTCCGAGGTCAAGGCCAAGGATAGGTCCATTCCTGTGATTGCCATGACTGCGTACGGTTCCCCATCATTGGCCGGCGAGGCTCTGGACCTTGGAGCCTATGATTACTTCACGAAGCCGTTCAAGCTAAAGGAGCTCAGGGTGGTCCTTGCGAGAGCCTTGGAAAAGCGCAGGCTCGAGGACCAGGTCCGTCAATTGAAAAAAGAGCTAGCGGAAAAGGATTCAAACAGGCTGGTGGGATCATCGAGCGAAATGCGCAAGGTCCTTCGGATGATTCAAAGGGTCCAGAAGGTAGATGTAACCGTCCTGATCATGGGAGAGACCGGTACCGGTAAGGATTTGGTGGCCCAGATGATCCACAACGGTAGTGTCCGCAGAAAGGGGCCCTTTGTGAAGGTCAACTGTGCTGCCATACCGGACCAGTTGATAGAAAACGAGTTTTTCGGCCATGTCAGAGGGGCTTTTACAGGGGCTGTGAGCAACAAGATCGGGAAATTTCAGCAGGCGGAGGGAGGCACTCTTTTTTTGGATGAAATAGGTGAACTGTCTGCCGCGGCCCAGGCCAAGCTGTTACGAGCAGTACAGGATCAGGCGGTAGAAAAGGTAGGCAGCGTCAGGGTGGAACCCTTGGATATCAGGATTATTTCTGCCACCAATCGTCCCTTGGAAGAGGCAATAAAAAGGGGCGAATTCAGGGAAGACCTCTATTACAGGCTAAACGTCGTGAGCATCGAGATTCCTCCTTTAAGGGACCGCAGGGAGGATATACCAGAGCTGGTAAATTACTTTATTAACAAATACAACTACCGCCTCAATAGGAGTTTCTCTGGAGTATCGGACGGGCTTATGGCCCGTATGATGTCATACCATTGGCCTGGCAATGTCAGGGAACTTGAACACCTGATCATGAGGGCAATGGTGCTTGAAGACGGCCCTCTAATCGAGACTATGGATTTTACGAGGGCCAGTGAGAGGCAGATTGACGGACATATACCAGGGGAGCAGCGGTCCCTGCCGTCAATTCTAGAGGACGTGGAAAGGACGCATATCAAGCAGGCCCTTTCAAGATGTAACGGCGTACAGGCGAAGGCCGCCAGGCTTCTCGGGATCAGCGAAAGGAGCCTTTGGTACAGGATAAAAAAATTGGGGATAGAGGTTAGATAGTTTTACAACCAGATTTTCATATCCAGAGGGAGATTTGGGGAACCCGGGAAAACCAGCCTTTTGTCTGGGAGTAATGGATTGTCAGGCGAAATATGCAGTTTCCCAGGTGGAGCGCAAGTGATCACGGGGTTATTACTAAAAATTATCAAAATATCTCGGTCTGTATGTGGTTACAGGGTATACAGATACAAGGCGGAAGGCACGCAGACGTACTCCCTGTACTTCAAGTGCCTGACAACGCAGTAGATGTATGCCCTGTGACCACATACGAGGGAGCCGTTATGAAGGCATTATTCAACGCCTTCCAGAAAGGGAAAGGCGTCAAAACTGTTATTCAAGGAGTGGATATGTACAGTACGTTCTGTCTTAAAACAAGAGATACTTTACTTGGTTTGGCACTAGGTTTTTTGCTGATCCTCTTGGGAGGGGGGTGTAGCCCCAGGGTGGAACATTCCATAGTCCCGTCGCAGCCTCAGGTCGGGCCATTTCCCCCGGTTGCCAAGTCTACCGTGGTCATACTTCCCATGGCTGACTATTCTCAGGGAGAAAGACCTGACGAGGCCGCTCGTCGGCAGGCGAAGGTCATGGCGTCTCTTGGCTATGAGCTTTACAAGATAGGGCTTGTCAGCGCGGTCCAGGAAGACGTTAATGCCTATCTCATGCGCCGCGGCATAATCAGGCCCATCAGGGAGTCCAATAAAACCGAAGTGGTATACTATAATGCCAATCAGTGGGGTGAGCTGACCAACGCGGTGGTAGACGAGGTAAAGAATACGGCCTTTGCGCTTCCCAGGCCGGACGAGGTGGAAGCAGTAGGGTTAGGCCCTGAGGAGATCAGGGAGATATCGGCCCTGTTCAATGCGGGTTACCTCCTGAGAGGGCGTATTGTTGAGTACGAAATGAGGGAGGATTTTACACTGAATCCGCTACGCCGCGGGATACTTCCCTTCTTCTTTGATACCACCAGCTCCATGGTGTTCGGTGTAGCCAGGACGGATACCTATGATCTTCTACAGGATGCGGTCGTCGGCGGTACCTTGGGTGCTGTTTTGGGTGCTAATGCCGGTACACCCTTCAATGAACCTGGAAAGTCGACAGTGACAACAGGAGCGCATCCTCGCTTTGCCCAGACCGTTACCAGGGAAAGTGGTGGATACTCGAACCATGCTGGCCTTAATGCGGCCACTTGGGGGGCTGTAGGCGCAGGCGCCGCGTTGCTTGCAAAAGAAGGCGGGGCCGTACCCGAGGCCGTAGTCCAGATACAACTGGCCCTCCAGGAGCCATCAGGGAGGGTGGTTTGGACCAACAGGGCCGAGGTAGAGGTAGCTCTCAGGTCCGCCATGGGTGATAATAGAAAACGTATCCTGATGGACAAGGCCATTGATGAGGCCACCGCACTGTTGGTAGCGGACATGGGCAGGCAGGTATTCGGGATAAGCCCTTCGCCGCCGACCCCTTATCCAGGCGATGATCAGGTCGTTTCACAAAATTCAGGCAGTGGCGCAGAGACAGACCAGGAGTCGCCTGGTATGCCATATCCGGATGTGTCTGGCGATTATGAGGCGGGATCGGTTGAAAAATAGGAGGCAAGGCACCGGACTGCAAGTTTTGTTCCTTCATTTTTTTGAGGTCATTCATCAAAAATTGTAGCATTTTGGTGTATCCTGTTTCTTGCCATGATAGTTGTTGGTATTGTAACAGATTGAAATAATTGGTTTTTGGTGGTTATGTTTTAACTTGGCATACCTGTTGCTTTATATAGATGAAAAAAATGGGAGGTGCTTTAATGGAGATGAATCAAAAAAGTGATTATGTGCTTTTCAAGGGGCCTTCGGTCTGCAACCAGCGGGGATTCACCCTGATAGAACTGATGGTTGTCGCGGTAATACTTGCCATTATCGCAGCCATTGCAGTGCCCATATATAATGGTTACAAGCAAGAAGCCTTGGCCCAGGAGGCGTACCAGGTGCTGAGTCAGTGGGCGGAGTTATGCTCAGGTAGATTTCAGAAAGCACATGAGACGAGTACTACTGCTACCGCACCTGCTATCCCTGATAATACGGTACATTTTTCATATTCTTCATCCCCCGATGCTGGTGAATCCATGACTGACAGTATAACGCTTACGGCTACAGGTCGAAGCGGGGCAGTAAGTGGTGAAACCCTGACAATTACTGTTACGAATAATAGTGGCGTGATAACCAAAGAGTTGGGAGGCACTCTTTATTGATGTCGGTTTCAAAAAGGCCCCGTTGTTTAGGCAACGGGGCCTTTTTTTGACCAGAGGGCTGGGCCTGTATTCATTTTTCAGTTTTTATACGAATCTGGCCATGCCTTAAAGGTTTTTCTCGTTGGATTTCATAATGTCCAGGGGGCTGGATGCATAAACTGCTTAGGCTTTTTTAAAGACATCTACTATCGACGTTGCCAATTATAGGTTTGTCTAGACCCTCCTTCTCTCCTCTTTGAAGACAAAAAAATAGCCTGTCCAAATAATCGTGGCGAAGCAACATTGTACAACGGCTTGAAAGATATGCAGTGATGTTTTAGAAAGAATGAACAGGATGGAGCTTTTAACCCATATTATGCAGCAGCCAAGTTTGCCAAAGATGTGAGGCGGAAGGCACGCA
>CAZUIH010000053.1:0-15062 GCA_964620365.1 uncultured Desulfobacterales bacterium
TCCATGGTCGGTATCAACGCGGATACTGTTTTCTGTCCTGACATGTTGCAATATGCGAAAGCATGGATTGTTGGTGTTTTAGGTTGGGAAAAATTATCTTTTAATATCAATAAGTTACCTTATAATGTAGGGTTGGCACGTTTGATGCATTATTAAAGATCAAATAACGAAAAAAGGTGATTTCAAAAAAGGAGGAGACCAAAATGAATACTACCAAAAATATCAAAAACAGTCTGGAGGCATCATTTGCGGCAGCGACATTTGCTGAAAAGGGAGACTTTGCATACGCAAAACTGTTAATGAAAAGATCATCCTGGAAAAGCGTGTTGTCCGGTTTGTCCCGGTGGCTGGATAATACTTTTGCAGCTGTAACCTTCGCTGAGAATGGGCTTTTTAATGAAGCCAGGAAACTTGCTGAAGGGCCTAAGAATACCGTCGAAAGCTCCGAGCATGTGCTGACGTCAATGATTGATGCAAACATGGTAGCGGCAACCTTTGCTGAAAAAGAGGATGTGAAATTTGCAAGGCAGGTTCTTGGATGCGCTCACAAGGAAGATGCTGTAGATGGCGATAATCGGGTGTCAGAAGATCATTTTGGTCACCGGACCCTGCCAGCATGATTTTTATGGATACCATGAAAAATTCATGTGGTATGGTGAGTTGGGGCAGGTCTCGGCACGAGGCTAAAGATAGTGGTGTGATCAGCGGGTTGTCATCTTTTGGGAACTGCTGTTTAAAGAGAGGATTGCCGATAAAATCCGGACATTGATAATATCGGCAATCCCTTTCTGCTTTAACTGGTGGAAAGTATTTTATAATGATGAAAAAATGGCTTTTAGTATGTTAGAAATTTTCTGAAGAGTTGTCTCTGTATGACAATGGGTAATTCTTAAAGATTTGTTCTGTCAACAGGGCTTCTCAAATTTGAGCTCGGAGCCCTGAAACCCTCCCCCGCTTGAAGGTCCTTTTCAATAGACATTTACTCCAAAAACTGCATAATCCGGGTTTATAATTTTCTTAGTTTCCGAAGCAAGGTTTCTCAGTTTATGGCCTTTGAGCCGTCATCTTCGTATCGTTTCGCCATATTACATACTCTTTTTTCCCAAAAAAAGCATCTACTCCTCCTTTAGGTCTGATTTTGGGCCTACCTATCCGGAAAAGAATAATATTTTCCAATAACCCGCTTTTTCCCTTGGTCTGGTGGGGTCGTTACATATACAATTTTTATAGGGAAAGTTTTCTTTGTTATGTTTTGTTTCAAAGAGAAGCATTGGTGTTTCATTTTGCAATTTTTTTTCTTGACATTCTTCGGGCCTGACAGTATTGAAAGTGAAAAAAAGCTAAAAGGAGACTTTTTATGCTTACGAAATATTCGTCGAAACTGGGCTGGCTAATCATGTTCATGGGGTTACTCGTTTTACTCTGCGCAAATGTTGTATTTGCGTCAGATGAAGCTGTTTCTCATGGAGCCAATGCGGCCGCGGCGATGCCAGGAGTCGGTGATCCTGATTGGTGGAAATGGCCCTTGATCCTCTTTGTGGTAACCTTTGTGATGGGGATTTTTGCAGTACTTGGCGGTGTTGGTGGTGGAGTACTCTTTGTCCCCATAATCAGTGGATTTTTCCCATTTCATCTGGATTTTGTCCGCGGTACAGGTCTTTTGGTAGCACTTTGCGGTGCCCTTGCAGCCGGCCCAGGACTCCTGAAGATGAATCTTGCAAGTCTGCGTCTAGCCATACCAGTTGCCCTGATTGCTTCTACCTGTGCAATAGCCGGAGCCATGATCGGGCTTGCCCTTCCGACAAACATTGTCCAGACACTTTTGGGTGCGACGATCCTCGGAATCGTTGTTATTATGGTTACCGCCAAGAAGAGTGAGATACCCGAGGTAAAGGAGGCCGATGCCCTGTCGTCCGCCCTCAGAATCTGCGGTGTTTATACCGAGGCAAGCACTGGACAACAGATTAACTGGAAGATCCACCGTACGCCCCTTGGACTTGCCTTATTCGTCATTATTGGGATCATGGCGGGTATGTTTGGTCTTGGAGCTGGCTGGGCCAACGTGCCGGTTTTGAATCTCCTGATGGGGGCTCCACTGAAAATTAGTGTCGCTACGAGTAAATTTCTGCTTTCCATTACTGATACATCTGCAGCATGGATATACCTCAATAAAGGTTGTGTCATTCCAATGATGGTGGTGCCTTCACTGGTAGGCATCATGCTCGGCTCCTTTGTAGGGGTTAGAATTCTGAGGGTGGCAAAGCCCTCCTTTATTCGCTGGATGGTTATAGCCATCCTGTTGTTTGCTGGTATTAAGGCCTTGTCCAAGGGACTTGGTATCCATCTTTTTTAGGTTTTTATCAGAGGGTAAAATAGGAGGGCTTTTAAGATATGGCTGAGAAATGTGGTATTCAAACATCGGAAGAACAAATTGTCTATGCAAATCTGTTGCAGAAGGGCATGTATGTCGGCCTCGGAACGATGTTCGTAACCTTTGCAATTTATGTGTTTGGCATACTGCCTACTGCTGTTCCCCTTGACGAGATTTCAAGATACTGGAATCAGAATGTGCACAGCTATCTGGAGGCTATAAACGAGAATTTTCTTCATCTTGATCATCTACCCACCGGCTGGACATGGGTTACCCTGCTTCACAAGGCTGATTTCCTAAACTTCGTAGGAATTGCCATTCTGTCAGGTGTTACTATTATGTGCTATATTGCGATTGTGCCCATCCTTCTGAAAAAGGGTGACAAGGTTTATGCCGTTATGGCCATTGCCGAGGCTGTAATACTGGCTCTTGCCGCGAGCGGTCTCCTTTCTGTTGGTCACTAAGAAAAATGTTTGATGACACAAGCCGGGGTTTGAACAAGCCCCGGCTTTTTTTTCTTACTGCATCTGGAAGTTTTTTCTTCAATATTGATATAATTTCATTTAAGGTCATGTATCTATATAGATGGTAATTTAATCAGCAAGGGTTGTCTATTTTACCAAATTTGCAGTGTTGTCACACAGTTGAAGCGCAAAACGTCTAGGTGTATGCGGCCTTGCCGCTTCGGCAAACTCGGCAGGTGCATAATTCGGGTCTAATGTACGACAAGACAGGGAAAAAACTGATAAACAGGAAAAAAAATGAAAAAGCACCACGCTGATACTCCTAATGGAGTGAAAAATCCCTATCTCCTTCCTATTGAAGAGGTATTGAAACGTCTTGGTTCTAGGATTTCAGGCCTTACGTCTGATGAAGCTGAAAGAAATCTTGTGCATTATGGCCCCAATTTACTTAAGGAGTCACGCAGGCAGTCACTTTTTCACATGCTCCTTGAGCAGTATAAGGACCCAATGGTCCTTCTTCTGCTCTCTGCTGCTGTGATTTCAGGGATGATCGGTGAGGTTTATGACACCATCGTTATCCTGGTGATAGTTGTCCTAAACAGCATCATAGGCTTCGTCCAGGAATTCAGGGCAGAAAAGGCGATAGAGTCTCTTAAAAAAATGGCGGCGCCGTGGGCCGTTGTCAGAAGAGACGGGGTTTCTGAAAGGATTCCTGCTGATCAGGTGGTGCCAGGAGATGTGGTTCTTTTGGAGGCCGGGCAGATTGTGCCAGCTGACATGAGATTGATCGAGATAGCTGCGCTCCAGGTAGATGAATCGCCGCTTACCGGAGAATCTGTTCCTGTGGAAAAGATCACGGCAACCATGTCTGATAGCAGCGCCAACATTGGCGACAGGGTCAACATGGCTTTCAAGGGAACAATTGTGACCTACGGAAGGGGCGCAGGCGTTGTAACTGCTACAGGAATGGCCACCGAGATGGGGAAGATTGCAACACTTATCGAGGAGGCCGATATCCTCAAGACCCCCCTTCAGAAACGGCTTGTCCGTGTGGGCAGGAACCTGGCGCTGGCAGCCCTGGGTATCTGCGGGGTCGTTTTCATCACTGGGATATTGCGGGGAGATGAGCCTGTATTGATGTTGCTTACTGCCATCAGCCTGGCAGTGGCGGCGGTTCCTGAGGCCCTTCCTGCAGTTGTAACAATAGCCCTTGCCCTTGGGGCCAAGCAAATGGTCAAGGATAATGTGCTGATCCGACGGTTACCCGCAGTCGAGACCTTGGGCTCCGTCACCACTATATGCACAGACAAGACAGGCACCCTTACCCTTAATAGGATGCAGGTTGAAAGGGTCGTTGGCCATGATCTTTCAGACACCTCCCTGGATCAAAGGATAGACAGGGAACAGGCCAATGAAAGGTCATGGCTGTTGGCCCTTTCCCTTGCCCTTTGCAACGACGTCCGGCCAGGCAGGGGCGAGGAGCCTGAAGGTGATCCTACGGAGATAGCCCTCTATAATCAGGCTAGAAAATTTGGCCTTTTAAAGGAGGAGCTTCAAAAGGAGTACCCGCGTGTTGGAGAGATACCTTTCAGTTCCGAACGCCAGGCCATGACTACCTTTCACTCCCGTCCTGGAGGCGGGTTCCTGTCCATTACCAAGGGAAGTTTTGAGGCGGTGAGCCAGATGTGCAAAGGGCTGGATATAAAAGAGGCGGAGATGAAGCACCTTGAACTCGCTGAAGAAGGGCTTCGCATCCTGGTCTACGGTGCAAGGATATGGGAGAGTATGCCGGAGGCCATCACGCCGGAGATAGTTGAAAAGGATCTTGTGTTTATCGGGATGACTGGGGCCCTTGATCCCCCGAGACCGGAAGCGGAGGGAGCTGTGTCCAAGTGTCTGCAGGCAGGGATAAGGCCTGTTATGATCACTGGAGATCATCCGGTGACCGCACGTGCCATAGCCCGTCGTCTGGGTATTATCAGGGAGGAAGACGATTATGTGGCCACAGGAAGAGAGCTTGAGAAGGGGAGTGTGGAATCTCTTTCTTCCAAAATTCAAAGGATAAGGGTCTTCGCACGGGTCGCACCGGAACAGAAGTTGAGACTGGTGGCTGCACTCCAGCAAAAGGGAGAGGCCGTTGCAATGACAGGAGATGGGGTGAATGATGCGCCAGCCCTGAAACAGGCAGAGATAGGCATTGCCATGGGAATCAACGGAACGGATGTAGCCAAGGATGCGTCGGATATGATCCTTCTGGATGACAACTTTGCATCCATAGTGAAATCTGTGGAAGAGGGAAGAAGGATTTATGATAACATAAGAAAGTTTTTTCGATATACCCTTACCAGTAATTCAGGTGAGATATGGACCATATTCCTTGCTCCGTTTTTAGGGATGCCGGTACCCCTTCTTCCCATACACATATTGTGGGTGAATCTTATCACCGACGGCCTACCCGGTCTTGCTTTCAGTGTGGAAAGGGCGGAGGCAGACATAATGGTCAGGCCTCCAAGACCTCCAGCGGAAAGCCTATTCGCAAAGGGTATGTGGCAGCACATCCTCTTTGTAGGACTCTTTATGGGGGCTATCTGTTTGGTTGCCCAGGCCTGGGCCCTTGAAACACAAAGACACTGGCAGACCATGGTCTTTACGATACTGTGTTTTTCTCAGTTTGGTCATGCCTTGGCCATACGGTCAGAAAGAGAGTCTGTTTTTAAATGGGGACTTGCAAGCAACAGGTTTCTTTTTGTGGCTATACTGTTAAGTATAGGCCTTCAACTGGCGGTAATTTATCATCCCTTTTTGCAAAAGGTGTTTCACACATCCCCTCTCACTTTAAAGGAGCTCTTTATCGTTTTCCTGGCGTCCACGTCGGTTTTCTGGATAGTGGAACTTGAGAAGTTTGTGGTGCGGAAAGGATGGCTCAGATACAGATGAGGCAGAGCATTGTTTGCTCCACCGCTTCATGTAGGTCTGATGCCGGCTCATTTTGAGCCTTTACCATGCAAAAAGGCCACAATCCCTTGGAAAGGCGGCTGCAAAATAAGTGGCATGGTCAGGGCAGGAATTTTTTGTTAAGGAATTCGCACTCCTTGGGGGAGAGATCAAAGCGTTCTTCAGCTTCAAAGATTATTGATTGTCTGCTTTTTTCAGGATGTTCCTTGCATTTCTCGGATATCCATCTGACTGCCTTTCTCAGTTTGTCTCCATGGGGTTGCAGTTTCTCGGTGCTCATGTATGGTTCCCTCCGTGATTATGTTATGATTCCGACCTTGACTTTTCATGCTTACGCCATCCTATGAAATAGCGTAATATATGCTTATAATAAGATTCTTGTTGAGAAAAACAACATATGATGAATCATTACCTTTTTGTTTTACCCTATGTCTGTCTTCTTGCTTGATGAAACCCTGAGGTTTCCTCCTCCTGAACTGGCTGAGAGAGATGGCCTACTTGCAGTCGGAGGTGATCTTTCTCCTTCCAGACTTTTAGCGGCGTACAGGAATGGAATATTTCCATGGTACTCTCAAAACGAGCCAATCCTCTGGTGGTCGCCGGATCCAAGGCTTGTGCTCTTTCCTTCCGAACTCCATGTATCCCGCAGTATGAAAAGGGTTATCCGCAGAAAGATGTTCAGGATCACCTTTGATCATGCCTTTGTGGAGGTGATAAGAGCATGTGCGGAAACAAGGCTTGCGCGTGGAGAGGATACCTGGATCACACAGGATATGATCGATGCATACACCATTCTTCATGAGCTTGGTATAGCCCATTCAGTTGAGGCCTGGAAGGGGGATGAGCTGGTGGGAGGGCTTTATGGAGTCGTACTGGGACGGGTCTTCTTCGGAGAATCCATGTTTTCCAAGCTTTCAAACAGTTCCAAGACAGCCTTTATCACCTTGGTCAGATATCTCGAGAAGTGGCGTTTTGAGATGGTTGACTGTCAGGTAAGGACCGATCACCTGTTGAGCCTCGGGGCCAGGGAGATTCCCAGAAAGCATTTTTTGAAGGAACTCGAAAGGCTGGTGGATCTTCCCACGGACAGCCCCCGGGGAAAATGGGATGACGTTGTTATCTAGCTTGCTTGGCACAATCCCGCCGAATAGTCACAGGTCGTACAGTAGTGGCTGTCAGAGGGATCGGCGGAGAAAGGGATATCCCGGGAATATATTTCCGAAAGAAGGGCCTTGAGGGCCGGTAAGAAGACATTGTTCATCAGGGCGGTAGGGCTTGCCCCTTTTCTGAATAGTTCCTTTCTAAGATCCTTTTCCCGTGTTGATGATGTAAGGCCCATAAGTCTCAGTAGGGCCCCGTTCATCATGTCCCAGCAATTTCCAAGGCCGAAATGTTTATCGCAAAGGAGCAGGTAGAGCGGAAGCTGAAAGGATATGATTTCTTCCTTTATGGCTATCCTGTCTGTTAAACAGGTTTCATTCTCCACCTTTGGAATGGAAAGTCTGCTTCCCGTCTTATAATCCAGTACCCATATTCTATTGTCCAGGTCTTTTTCTATACGGTCGATGGTCCCCCTGACCAAGACCTTTTTCCCATCATCGAGAATGATTCTCCGCCTTATTGGGAGTTCAATTCCCAGGAGCATATGCCCTGATGACATCTTCTCGTCCAACCGGAGAAAGTGTCCGATTCTGAATAAAAGCACCTCCCTGAAAAGTTCAATGCTTGCGGCCCACTCTGCCTTTTCCCCAAGGGTTTTGGTCAATACCCGATCAACTGCTGATTCTAGGTCTATGTTTGAGAAGAATTTCCTGTCTAACTCCTTGTTAAGTCTGGGCAGGTAGATCTCATAAAGTATTTCATGAACCAGGTTACCAACCATGAGAGGATCTATGACATCGGCATTAAGAATTTTTGGGCTATCGAGCCCAAGTACATACCTGTAGTAAAATCTCAGGGGGCACTTCATGTAGGTGTCTATGGAGGTTGCCGAGAGTGAAAAACCTGAAAGAAATGATAATACCTCGTTGTTTTTCTCAACCTGGCAAGGTTTATGGACGAGAGGTGGAAAGGTTTGCACGGGCTGTTCCAATGGTATCACTCCCCGTTTCCTTTTCTCCTTTTCTGCTTCCCATACCAACTCTTCTATGAATCGGCTGCGTATTTTCCCATCGCCTTCCCTGAAAAAGAGGTGAATTTCCTCAGCACCGGCCAAAAGTCGTCTGAAGTTATAACGCTGGATGGCCACAACACTTCTTTGATCAGGTAGATTAAGATATTTTCTGATGTCCGCGGTCAGGATGGGGTCAATTTTTCTTTCCGAAGGTATTACACCCTCGTTTACGTCGAATATGGCCACCTTTTTGAAATTTAGAGATCTGGTCTCGAGTAATCCCAGGATTTGGAGGCCTTCAAGGGGAATACCCTGGAAAGGGATGCGGTTTTGACGCATGATGTGTCTGAAGAGCAGCCTGAAACCTGATGAAGAAATTGCCTCTCCTGATATTGCGTCTGAAACAAGCTCCTCCAATACTTTCATCACGGCCCTGAAGAAGTCATCGAAGAAGGCATATTGGGCTGCCGAACTGGATTTTGAAATATATTCCAGGAATTTCATCAGTGAGAGCGAATATTCGCCAATCCGTGAGGCCTGTTCCAGCGCCCTAAAGCCCATCTCATGTATTTCGCGTAAAATTTCGAACTGTCGCCCTGTTATTTCACAGGCAGAGACAGAGATTTTTGACTCTATTTCATCAAGAGAGAAATAAAGTTTCCTCTCTTCATCTATCCATTTTTCGATCAGGCCAATAATGTATCTCAGGGCTTTTTCATCATCTGGTGGGATCTGTTCCATCTCACTCTTTATGTTCTTGATGTAGGGATGTCGAAGGACCTGCAGGTAATGATGGGCGTAGTATTTTCCCTCTTCTCTGCCATCAACGGCGTCAAGGAGATAGAACAAAAGGTGTGTGATAGGGGCCCTGTCGGATGGATATCCCATGGATATGTTATACGGGACTTCAAAATCAGACACTAGATGTGTCAGGATAGGGATCAGCGAGGTGGTGTCAGGAAGAACCAGGGCCATTTCCTCAGGTTGTATCCGATTCCCTCTGATCGAGGTCTTTAGTGCCGATTTAGCCATTTCTATTTGGCAATGGAGATCAACCGATTGGTAAAGACAGATTTCCCCCTTTTTTTCTGTCCCGTTGTCCCTGTTCACGTTTTTTTTTGGATCGTGACTCCATCTGCCCGAACATGACGACATGAGATCTTTTAAGGGAGAGTATATCTCGTGTCCAATGAGCCTTTCATCTGCCTGGACAACCACTTTCGCCTTTTCTTTTTCTGTCAGGAAATGGAATACCTTTTTTTCCGATTCAGTAAGGGCGAAGAAACCGCACAGATAAATTTTATCAAAGGTAATGTCTGCTTTTTCTGCAAGCTTTGCAGCGTGGTAATATATCTCACCCCTCGTCCATAAGGCCTCATCTTCAAGTCTCGTTTGCCATTCTTCATACAATTGGGGCAGGATGGGCCATATGCCCCTTGCCTTGTCTTCAAGGCCTGCCTCGAGAAGGGCCGTTTGTACCACTGCTTTTAATCTTTCAGGGGGGACGAGTTCTGTGCCCAGAAGCTCGAATGTCTCCAGCAGTTCCAAGCCCCAGTAAAAAAAATCTTCAAAGTTTTTGAGGAGAGCAGAAATGTGTTTCAGGGAAGTATCTGCAGAAACCTCTTTCATCATCTTGAAAAGGAGGTATAGGGAGTTAATAAGGGTGGAATCCCTCCGGTCCCGGCCGTTTATTCCCTGAGAGCATATCCACTTCATGAATGAGTCGATGTCGAATATATGGGGGGGATGAAAGGGGCGCTTTAATCGTTTAGCAAGCGCGTGACGAAGATATATGCCGGGGCGTTTGCCAGGAAAGACGACCGCAAGGGATGACAGGTCGTGTCTATTCTCGGCACAGTCTAGAATTTCGCCTGAAAGCCAATCGATGAGTGAGGTTCCCAAGGGTAATATTATGTGCGTTTTCATCTCGACATAATCCAGGTTTTTATCTCCCGTTTTCAATCTTCTCAATGCATTCCGGTGAAATTTCAAGCCATTGACACGCGGCATAGAAATCCCTGAACACCTCGATTTCATGTCCCAGGTTTACCGCGAAGGATTGGAACATTCGGGCCAGACCAAATGAGAGGTCTGATGGTGCCACGATTGCTCTGCGTACTCCCCGGTCGAACGCAGTAATATTTGTAAGGGAACGAATCTCTTCTGTTGTCACCTGGAATTTTGTATAAGATCAAATTAACATGATTTTAAGCACTGTAAAACGGTCGGTCCGACGTGTTTTGAGTATTTTGTACCAATTTCATGAGATGAAGGCTTGTTTACATGAAAAGGTGTCGGCCGGTCAGAATTTGAATTCAAGGATGGCTTCCACCTGGGTGAAGTCGTCCTTGTCCTCGCCTAATTCAATACCAGACTGGGCGTGTAGGTTGAATGATATCCTAGGGCTTATGGACCATGTCAGGAGCAAGTCTCCCTGGTTGAGCCAGGAGTCTTCATCATGGGAATATTCCAGTTGATGTTCAAGGCGCAAGGCAAGCGTCGACATGACACGCCACTGATAGCTTGTTGTAAGATTGACTATAGTCTCGGTTTCTTCCGTGTAATATCCAGCGCCCAGCGCCACTCTGAGTCCTGGCAGCCATGTTGGTCTATGGGTGATTTGGCCATTGAGATTGAATTGGTCTGGCCTGTCGGACCCATAAAGTTCATAATAGAGACTGGAAGAAACCTCCCATGAGCGGCCAAGGGCCTGTCCCATAGCCAGCCCGGTCAACTCCTGGACCTCTACATTTAGTCTGGCCCGTGCATTTGATGTATCGTAAACCGGTTCGGGGTCCCTCTCCCTTGAATAGCTTAGGTTGGCCCAGAATCCATTACGGGTATATTCCATTACCAGGTAGCCCGTAAGGAGATGTTCTATGCCGCCCATTTTATAGAAGCCTTTATTGCCGTCATCCTCAAAGGTTTCATCCCGCACCCTTAATTGTGTCTGAACCATGCCTATGGGCCATTCTAAATGAAAAAAAGGGCCATTTCGCCTAAGGGCGAAGTCTGTATCGTGGTATATCCTGTTTTCCTGCCTTATGGTGCCTTCAAGCCATCCTATGGCCAATGCCTTTGAGGGGGCCCATCTTTTACCTACCTGGATTTGATAGCCTTCTTCCTTCCACTTATAGATGTCCTTGCTGATTTTAGGCCAGTATTCGTTTTGGACCAATGAAGACCAGTTCACTCTGCTCCATGGACGGCGCAGGCCGATTATGCGTTTTATCCCAGCCAGGGCCCGGTGGTTCATGGGTTCAAGGTCAAGTATCCTTTTATAGACATCTTCGGCCTTGCTCCATTCTCCAAGGGCCTCCCAGGCTGATGCGAGTTTCGTCAGGGTCGTGACATCATCGGGATCAAGTTCAAGAGCTGTCAGATACAGCGGTATGAGGTTGTGGAGTTCCTGCATGCGTATGGATTGCCCGCTTAAATCTGTTATTCCCGCTGTGCCTGTGGCCTCCTGTGCCAGGTTTCTTTTCGAGGCATCAAGGGTGCTCTCCAGTTCCAGTTCTGTCAGAGGTTCAGTCTCAGAACACTCGGTGTTTTTAACCAGAAAAAACAAAATCGACAGAACCATAACCAGGAGACAGGAGCCAGTAACGATTCGCCACATGTTTTTTTCTCCGCTTTTCGCACAAAAAAGGCCGGGAATGAAGTGTGTCTCCCGGCCTTTTACAACAGTTAAAGGATGTATGATGATTACTGCCTACCTTCCTCCGCGGAATCCACCACCAGATGCTCCTGAACCGTCCAGCAGCCTCTGGCCGCCATCTTCATAGGTGTCGCAGATACCATTGCCATCCTCATCTACGAAGTTGACAGCGCCTGCCCCTGTTCCAGTACCAGGGGTTGGTCTGGTGTCTCCTATACCATCGCCATCGGTATCCACGAGATAGAGTCCTGTTCCAGAACCGGCGCCACGAAAACGGGCCGCGTCAGCGGTAATTGGGGCAGTCAGTATACCAAGGGCCAATGCCAGACCTGTTACCTTGATTGCTACTTTCGAAATTTTCATTTTGTTTCTCCTTTCCTTCCGTTTGTGATTTAGTTTTAGAGTCAGTCGGCCAACTGCTCTATAGTTACTTCAAGGATTGTGCCAACGAGGGGACTTTGTTAAAAAAAGTACATAAATCAGTAAGTTGTTGGGCATTGGCTATTATTTTTAAAATGGTAGGAGTACGACAAACAACAGATGCACTCGACAAAAATGACGATTTGGCTGGATCCGGGATTGTTGACAGAGTCCGATGTGTTATGAGGTGTGGAGAAGTGATCTACCTGACTGTAATGCAGGCCCGGCTAAATCAACCGGTCAGCAGTGGGGACAACCTTAATGTTTGTTCTGAGGGTTATTTTGAAAAAATCAGGGGTAGAGATCTTTCTTTTGGGCAATCGCGGAGTCATCGGTGGAGTCAGTCAATCCATAACAAAATCTATACAGATGATGCAGTCTCTCTTTGCAACCGTGAGGGTATAAAGCAATTTGCCTATTTCGTGATCTAGATATGGTCCAGTAGCAGAAAAAGCCGCACCGAACAGCTGTTCATTTGCCTTAAAATCAAGATAATATGGCCTCCATGACCAATCAAAGCCAACCTTTGAACGGTTTTCCCTGATGCCATCCTTTGTCTTGATGAGATCTGGTGATATTTGTACTCCTGTGGACGATTTGAGGAGATAACCACGCACCGCACTAGGGGTCTGGTTGAGGAGTTCTTTTACCGCATGGCGTAACGCCTTGCACAATTCCTTTTCTTTTTGCCTGCAGTCAAGCATGTCGTGTATTTTTTCAATGCATTCCTGCAGCCACTTTTTCCTTGCGACGATCTGTCTGATCCTTTTGGAACTATATTTTGCCAAGGCCTTTGACAGTTTGTTGGAAAGGGCGTTACCCTCAAGCAATTCCGGTCCGGGCTTTGCCCACAGGAAGCCTTGGACCATTGTGCATCCTGCTTCTATGGCCAAATGGAACTGTTCCTCATTTTCTACTCCTTCCGCTATCACATTGATCCCTAGACGTGTTGCCATTGAGACTGCTGTTTTAAACGCCTCTGCAGTTGCCATATTAGAAGCTGCTTTCCAGAGCAGTTCTCTGTCCACCTTTAGAATGGATGGTTGAATGAGGCTGATACGATCGAAATTTGAGTGACCAGTTCCCCAGTCATCTACTGCAATGTGAAAGCCAAGCTTTTTATATCCTTGAAGAATAGATGCCACATCTTCGAAGCTGGCCACTGCGCTTTCAGTCAACTCGATGACCACCTGCCTGGGATTCATCCCATATTTGTTGCAGAGTCGCAGTATATTGGAGTTGGCAGTGATATTTCGGATTTTAAGAAAATATTCCGGATGAACATTTAGGAACAATAATCCGTTTGTGGTACCGGAGCTAAAAATCTTAAACGCCTTTTCCCTTATTTTTCTATCGATCTTGATATTCCATATACTATTTTCTTTTTTGAATATCTGCGGGGGAGTTAATAAAGTCCCTTTTGGGGTCAGACCCCGTGCAAGGACCTCGTGGCCCACAATGCTTTTTTGTACAATAGAGATTATGGGTTGAAAATATGGACACAATGAAAACTTGGAATCGTTGTCTGGCATTACCCCTCCAGGATCTGGGTAAAATTGACATCAGCGCCAAGGACTCCAATCACTTTGCCTCCTTTGCCCTTCAGTGGTGTGGAAATGGTAAAGCAATAGTTGTCTGATGCCACGGAACGATAGAGGTCTGATATGTAAATGTCTCTTTTTTCCATAGCCTTTTTGAACCACGGTCTTTGGGACCAGTTTTGGCCATAACCGTTGCTGCCATAGGCAGCTTGGAAATCCAAAGAGGATATGTTGTCGGTGACTTGTATGCCGTTTTCGTCAGTTACATAAAGAAGCTCCAAAAAGGGATATTGCTCTATTATCCTGCGCATACAGTTTTCCTGTCGGGTTCGGTCCATGGAGAGCATATCGGGCATGCGAGCTGCTTGCGCCACAGCCTCTTTTGCCCGTTGGTGCGTCTTGAGTCTGAAGACTCCAACGGCTTCAAGGAGTTTGTCGCTGCATGTCTTGACTTCCTTGGCCAGGTTGTTCAAATGAGAGGCGTTTTTCAGCTGCCTTTGGCCTATCTTTGATATCACCTGGATATCTTGGGTAATCTGCTTTACCGCAGAATCCTGTTCTTTGCCTGTCAGGGCTATGTGTTGAACCCTTTCATTTAGGGTTATCATGTTGTTGTTTACGAAGCCCAGTGCTTCACTGGAGGAGACCACCACGTTTCTACCTTCGATAACATGTTGATTGACTGAGTTTGCCGCCTCAACTGATTTGTCGATACTGACCATGACAGTAGTAAGGCTCTCTTCTATCTCTGTAACGGCGCCAGAGGTCTCTTCGGCCAGTTTACCGATCTCCTTGGCTAGAACACCAAAGCTTCGTCCGTACTCTCCCGCCCTGGCCGCCTCAATCCCTGCATTCAAAGCGAGCAACCTCGTTTGCCCCGCCACCTGTTTGATCAGCTGAATGATTTTCTCGATATTTTTCGATCCCATGTGGGCTGTTTCCACAATCTGAGTGAGAGTTTCAACTTCCTTGGCAATTGTCTGCATATGTGAGGCTGCTTCCTCGCCGAAAGACCGGGCATTAGTCACATTATGGGAGACCTGGTTGGCAAATTCCGCGACGTCTTTGATGTTCTCCGCTACATCGTGGACAATCGCAGAGAGTTCTTCTGCGGCAGAGGCGATCTGGAGGGAACGTTCGGCTTGATCTCTTGCATCCGTCTCCGCAGTATGGGCCATGGATGCCAGTTCAGGCGCAATACGGGTAAGTGATACAGAGGCCTTTGCGATCTTTGATATCTGGTCATGTAACTTGTTGAGCAGGTTGTTGATTAAAAATGGGATCTTGCGACGTATTCCCATACATTTGGTGGTAAGCCTCGATGTGAGATCCCACTCCCCTCCAACTATTTTTTTCAGCGGGCCAGCAAAGTCGAAAAGTCTTACGATATTGTACTGAGCCGACATCTCTTTTCCCCTTTCCGTTACATAGTTGTTGATTTACAAAAGTGTAATGTTAAATTTTTTTAAAGACATTATTATTGATTATGCGCCTACCGAGTTTTTTCAGGTCGCAAAGCAGAGGATAAATCGACGTATTC
>CAZUIH010000054.1:0-14911 GCA_964620365.1 uncultured Desulfobacterales bacterium
GTATTTGCAGTGCATTATTGGGCATAATAGCTTAATATCGCTGGGTAGAGTAAAAGTTATTTTGAATTAAGGATTAATAAAATCAAGATGGTGAGTAATAATGGCGACTTCATGTAAATCTTCAATTTTTGCAAAGGTACCCTGTTATCTTACCGGACGACTGGTACTTGATACGGACAGGGAGCGAATACGGCAGAAATTGGCCCGTTTTTTAGTAGAGGAATTGGGATACAGGATTTCTGATTTTGTTTTGGATCAGGAGATATATCTTGAGGTCAATAATGAAAAGGTAATATCGATTGTGGATCTTACCGTGCGGGTGGATGGGCGTTCTCTCATGATACTGCGTGGAGGCCCTGGATCAGTGGTCACAAGAGAGGCCGGTACAGTTGCTGCCGCACGGCTTCTAGAGCCTGATTATATAATACCCTGGGCAGTACAGGCCAATCTTTTTGATGCCTCTTTCCTAGATGTAAGGAAGAAACGGGCGATAGCCTATGGGTGGGAGTCAATCCCGTCCCGTTCAAGACTGCTTGAGATGACAAGCGCTTGGCCTCCTCCCACACTTCCTCCTGAAAGGATTCCTGTGGAACGTCAGATCCTGTATTCATATGATACACATGGATGACGTAACAGACTTGAGACGTCAGGTGACGTCTTGATCTGCAAGTAAGGGTTAAGGTTGGTGGTATGCCTTGGGCTTTGGCAGTCTGTTCTGGGTTGCTGCTGACCGCAATTTTTGAGCCCTTTTCTCTTACGCCATTCGCGTCGTTGGCCCTGGTACCTCTGCTTAAGGCCGCATCTGGTGCAGGATGGTCCAAGGGATTCAGACTGGGATTTGTGACAGGTTTTGTGCATTTCGGAACCCTTTTGTGGTGGCTGGTTCCCACAGTGGCCCATTTTGGTAACCTGCCCATGTGGGCTGCAGCTCCTTTAATAATTCTTCTTGTCTGCTACCTGGCCATTTATCCAGGCATGTGGGCTGGGCTTTCAGGGATAAATTCGGGTAGAAGGTATTTATTGCTGCTTTATCTCCCGGCATCCTGGGTAATTCTCGAGTGGATAAGGGGGCATGCGTTAAGTGGGCTGCCCTGGGGCTCACTTGCCTATTGCCTTCACTCTTTTCCAAGACTGATTCAGTCTGCATCCATATGGTCGGTCTATGGCATCTCTTTCGTCATCGTAATGGTGAATATCGCGATTTTTCTATCCCTTGATAGAAAAAGAGATATGCCGTTCCTCCTTGCCGGGATTGGAGCTGTGTCTGTTCTTTTCTATTTTTACGGGGACTGGCAGGTGGATCAGACGAGGCATGAGGAAGTCTCTTTTCCAAAGGCAAAGGTCGCAGTGGTTCAAGGCTCAATAGCCCAGGATCAGAAATGGGATCCAGTGTATCAGGAAAAGACCCTGGATGTTTATAGCGAGTTGAGTAAGAAGGTGAGGTATGAGATAGATGGTCCTGGTGAAGAATCTGTGCTTCTGGTGTGGCCTGAAACCTCGGTCCCTTTTTATTTCCAGGACCCGGGTCCGCTAAAGGACAGACTTGCATCGCTTGCCCGAACAGTTAGGAGTGCGATATTGTTTGGCGCTCCTTCCTATGAGAGGAGTAGCGATGGGGAATTCAGGTTTTTTAACAGTGCGTATTTGCTGGATGACATGGGACGTACATTGGGAAGATATGATAAACGGCATCTTGTCCCTTTTGGGGAATATCTGCCCTGGGGTTGGGTTACATCGTGGGCAAGAGAGCTTATACCTGCTGCAGGCCAATTTAGCCAGGGGCAAAGCGTTTCCCCTTTGTCATTCAAAGACATCGACGTGGGAACTCTTATATGCTTTGAGTCCATTTTCCCGGAGCTTGGCCGTGAAACAGTAAGGGATGGCGCCAATTTACTAGCTGTCATCACAAATGATGCCTGGTTCGGACGTACCGGTGCCCCATATCAGCACGAGGCTATGGCCGTGTTCCGAGCGATGGAGACCAGAAGGTGGGTTGTGAGGGCAGCCAACACAGGGGTAAGCTCCATTATTTCTCCATGGGGAGAAAGGCTGGGGGCAACGCCCCTATTTGAACCTTCTTACCTTTGGGCCGAGGTCAGTCTCAGGAATGACACAAGCTGTTACGTGCGATTTGGTGAGACATTGTTCCTAACCATATGTCTGATCATAGTGCTGTGTGTCGCTATCGGGGATCTTAACTCCAGATTATGTGAACGAGATTTTTCTGTATGATTTTCTTTAGTGATTATTTATGTTATTAAGGCCGATAAACTACCAGGAATATGTATAATCCCATATTATGCAGCAGCCAAGTTTGCCAAAGATGTGAGGCGGAAGGCACGCAGACGTACTCTTGTACTTCAAGTTCCTGACAACAAAGCAGATTTGGTAAAATTGACTGCCCCTTGTGGCTTCAAATGCCGAACAATTTTTAACTTTGATGAGGTGCACCTTTTGAGTGAATATTTAAATCTGGATAACTCACAATAAGTTGCTGATTTTTTTATTTATTCCTTGTTGTTCGGTGTTTGAAGTGCATAATTTGGGATAATGGAGCTAACAGGCCCAGGTTGCGAGGTCACTCAGCGACTTAATATTTTTCAACCTATTTTAGATACAGAGTTTTTAAGAGATTTTTTATTCTATTTAAATTACCTGCTTAGACACTCAACTTTTTCAAAAAATTTACGGAGGACAATCGGGCTATGAATGTTTCAAAAAAGGATGCTGCTATCAACGTTCAGGAGTTAAGAGATGATTTGAACGGACTTTTTAAACGACTGGAACTAATAAGAGGGTATCTTTGATCCAGATCAAATTGAAGAACGGCTAAATGAAATAGAAAAGAAGATGCTCCAGAAGGATTTTTGGGATGATCCCGCGTCAAAGGAAATTCTGCAGGAACGTTCCTTCCTTCTTGAGCAAAAGGAACAGCTTACCAGTCTCTTCGAACGTTTTGAGGAGCTTTCATTGCTTCTTGAGATGGCTGAAGAAGAGGAAGATATTGCAACTATCAAGGAAGTTTCTGAAGGTATAAATTCCCTTGCCAGAGATATTAAGCGTACTGAGCTTGCCAGGCTGCTGTCCGGCCCCCATGACAGAAATAATGCGATAGTCACCATTCATGCCGGGGCTGGCGGCACCGAGGCGCAGGATTGGGCTGACATGCTTTTAAGGATGTATCTTCGCTGGTGTGAGAGACGTGGGTTTAAGGCCGAAATGCTGGATCTCATGCCTGGTGAGGAAGCTGGAATCAAGGGAAGCACTTTCATCGTCCAGGGGCCCTATGCATACGGATATCTCAAGGCCGAAGCCGGTGTGCACAGGCTTGTGAGGATCTCTCCCTTTGACGCTTCAGGTAGGCGTCATACCTCATTTGCATCGGTATTTGTTGCCCCGGAACTGGACGACACGATAGACATAGAGATCAACGAAAAGGATCTCAGGGTGGATACCTATCGCGCAAGCGGAGCCGGTGGACAGCATGTCAATAAGACCAGCTCCGCAGTCCGCATAACCCACATACCCACGGGCATAGTTGTTCAGTGCCAGAATGAGCGTTCCCAGCACAAGAATAGGGCAATTGCCCTTAAAATATTGAAGGCCAGGCTTTATGAAAAGGAACTTGCTAAAAGGGAAGAAGAAAAGCAGAAGCTTCACGGAGATAAGAAAGAAATTGCCTGGGGTAGTCAGATCAGATCATACGTGCTTCATCCTTATCAGATGGTAAAAGACCACAGGACTGGAGTTGAGCAGGGAAACGTGAAAGAGGTTCTGGATGGGAATATTGATCCTTTTATCGAGGGCTATCTGCAGATTCAAGCCTCTTCGTAGCGGACTTCTCCGGAATTTACCACTACAATGTTTCCTTCGCCAATCTCTATTTCCAGGCTTCCATCGTCTTTTATGCCGAGAGCGGTCCCACATAGCTCTACACGGGAAGGAAGATCTGGCCCATAATTGACTTTTTTTCCAATAGTGTCGTTCACCTGGAGCCATGCCCGTATCACCGGATTTTCAAGCTGGTTGGGGAATGTGGCATCCCATCTGTGCAAGTCTCCGAATAACCATCCAATTCTTGCAATGATATGGGCGGTGAGGTCATGAATGGGCCACATCCTTCCTGTTTCCCTTAAAAGGGATGTTGCTTCTGGCAGATATTGGGGAAAAGATTTTATGTTAACGTTGATCCCAAGGCCGAAAATCAGGTAGGTCTGATTCGATATCGGCGCATAAAGGGTTTCTGTCAGAACTCCCGCGACTTTTTTCCCTTTTATCAGGACATCATTTACCCAGCGTACTGATGCATCAATTTGCCATTCTCTCAATACCTGTGATATGGCCACCCCGATAGCCAAATTGTAAAGAGACCAGTTTTCAGGGGGAAGGTGTGGAAACAGGGCGAGGCAAAGATAAATTCCCCCGTTTGGGGCCCACCATGCCCTTGTAAATCTGCCTTTGGCGCCATCTAGTTCATCCGCCCTCCAGATGGTTCCTGATACTATGTCACGTCCCTTTCTTTCATAGGCGAGTATGGTTTCCTTGGCAATCGGCATAAGTCTCTGGGCCCTTTTGACAGAGAAGATTGTGCTTCCAACAGGCAGAGATCTTCTGTAAATTTCGTATGCTGTTTCAGGTTCAAGGCCCAAAGAAAGTTTCTGGTCCCTTATTTTGTAGAGTCGTACCAGGTATTCTATTTTTTTATCCCGGTCAAGGCTTGTTGACATGGCATTACTCTACACACATATTGTAATTATGACAAAATCCTGTCGAGGTGCTCATTGCGCTGAACAAAGTGGCCCGGAAAACGGGGAATCGGAGTAAGGTATGAGTATTATCCGCAAACCAGCTGTCGCCAACCAGTTTTATGATGGGGATCCAAGGAGGCTTAAAACCATAGTAAGTCAGTTGATTGGACCGATAAAAGCGGTGAGACCTGTTAAAGCCGTTATAGCACCTCATGCGGGTTATGTCTATTCAGGGTCTGTGGCTGGTGCTGCATATGCCAGGGTAGAGGTACCTGAGACAGTGGTCATTCTAGGTCCCAATCATACAGGTCTTGGTTCTTATGCGGCTGTAATGGCGCAGGGAGCGTGGAACATGCCTCTTGGAGAGGTTCCGATAGCCAATGAGCTGGCCTTAGAGATTATGTCCAGATCTAATTACTTGGAAGAGGACATTCAGGCCCATATTTTTGAACACTCCCTTGAAGTACAGGTGCCATTTCTGCAAGTTAGGCAGCCTGGGCTTTCGATAGTGCCCATTTGCCTTGGTCCCATCTCTTACGAAGCATGTGAAGATATTGGAAACGCAATTGCCGGTGCCATCTCTTCATACGAACGCCCTGTTTTAATGGTAGCCAGCACTGATATGACACATTATGAGTCCCATACCCAGGCAGAGATGAAGGATAAGATGGCTATAGAGCAGATCTTGGCACTGAATCCAAGGGGACTTTATGATGTGGTGCGGGGCTATTCAATTTCCATGTGCGGTGTGATTCCAACAACAACTACCCTCATAGCGGCAAAATCCCTTGGTGCAACCGGTGCCGATTTGGTGCGCTATGGTACTAGCGGAGATGTCTCTGGCGATTACCAGCAGGTGGTCGGATACGCGAGCATTGTAGTGGATTGAGAGGCAGAGCTGCGAAACTACCGGACAACCCTTTCTGTGTAGACTGGAAGGCACCGAGAAATTAGGGGTTGGCGTACTTGCCTGGCTGTTGATCCCTTTGGGGATGTAGGGTGAAATCTTAAATGCCTCACCTATTATTTTCTGGCCTACACCTCTTAATGCGTTTTTTCTCTAAGTTTTGTCTAAACTCTTTAAGGGCCCGAGCTCATGACATGGCTGAAAGGGGAACGGATTTTCTCACCATAGGCCTTCCACGACGGTAGTGCCTGGATTGACTGTTCCTAGGCAAACAGGTTACTTTGTAAAATATGAAAGATAAAAGTTTCTTATCTCAGGAATTTTTAGAAGGTTGGGAGCGTATTGAGCAGCCTGGCATCATTCATACTGAAGACACATGCCTTTTGGCCAATGAGCCCTTTGTGTCTCTTTTTGGATATGTTCGGCCAGAAGATGTGGAAGGCAGGCCCATGGGTGAGTTTTTTTCTCCATGGCCTTCAAAATCACCTAAACTTGGGATACGAAACATAATGGGAAGGCGTAGAAATGGGACCTATATGGACGTAGAGGTGACATGTCTTCCTTTTCTCGCTGGCAGTCGCGTTCTCTACCAGAGTCTTATTAGGGATGTAACGGAACTGCGTTCCTGGGAAGGCCGGCTGCTTCAATCTGAAAGACTGACTGCCATGGGGCGGGTGGCAGGGGAAATAGCCCATGAGATCAATAATCCCCTGGGAGGGATTCTACTATATGCAAATCTTATTAAAGAAGACATCCCAGAGGATTCCAGTGTGCGTCCCAACCTTGAAAAGATTATAAAGCTTGCCACTCGATGCAGAATTATAGCCAAGGGACTCCTTAGTTTTGGTAGTCCCTCTTCCCGTACCTTTGCCCCCGTGGACCTTAATCAAACAATCAAAGAAATGTTTTCCATGGTTGAAGATCATAGGATATTGCGTGATGTGAAGGTAAAAATGGATCTGGCCTCAGATCTTCCTCATCTTATGGGAGACAAAGGTCAGATAGAACAGGTGGTTTTGAATCTGATCATCAACGCAGGCGAGGCAATGCATGGAATAGGAGAACTGTCTATAGAGACCCAATACCTTAAAGAGAGAAAAATGGTTCAGTTGAGGGTGATTGATAGCGGGCCAGGTATTCCTGAAGAGATTCAGTCCCGTATCTTCGAACCATTTTTTACCACCAAACGTCATGGCAGGGGGACTGGACTTGGATTATCCATTACACTTGGTATCGTCCAGCGTCACGGAGGCAAGATATCTGTTGAAAGCGTGCCTGGTAAAGGGGCCTGTTTCGAGGTTTTTCTTCCTGTATCAGGTTCTGGTTAGCCCCTTGTTTTTACGATAATTCATATCATAATACTTAATCCATGAGAGAACGAATTTTAGTAGTAGATGATGATTCTTCCATAAGAGACGGCTGTGCCCAGGTGCTAATGAGGCGGGGGTATGATGTATCCCAGGCCGCCTCCGGAGTTGAGAGCCTATCCCTTTTTGACCGTTATGAGTTTGATCTGGTGCTCCTGGATCTCAAGATGCCCGATGTGAACGGGTTGGATCTGCTGAAAACCATACGTGAGAAGGATTCGCTTGTGCCAGTAGTGATGATAACGGCCTATGGAACTATCCAGAACGCTGTAGAGGCAATGCGTCTTGGTGCGAACGATTTTCTCTCCAAACCCTTTGAACCGGATGAGCTTCTGCTGGTAGTCCAGCGTACGTTAAAGGCGCGCCAGCTGGCCCTGGAGAATATCTATCTCAAGGAGGAGCTCAAGCGGAAGGAAGGAGAGGTCAAGATCGTAGGCCAGAGTAAGGCAATTTCAGCCCTGTTGCAGCAGGTAGAAAGGGTGGCTCCCACTGACAGCACTGTCCTTATTACAGGAGAGAGTGGAACAGGAAAGGGACTTTTGGCAAGACTTATTCATGAATTAAGCACTCGCAGGGATCACTCCTTTGTTTCCGTGGACTGTTCCACCTTGGTACCTTCGCTTTTTGAGAGCGAGCTGTTTGGTCATACAAAAGGGGCTTTTACAGGGGCCGGAACCAGTAAAATAGGGAAATTTGAGCTGGCGAATGGTGGCACATTATTTTTGGATGAAATAGCCAATATTAATCTGGAACTCCAGGCAAAGTTGCTAAAAGCCGTGGAGGAAAAGGAGTTTACCAGAGTTGGAAGCCACAGGCTTACCAAGGTGGATGTGAGGATAATTGCGGCCACGAATCAGGATCTGAGAATGGCCGTAAGAGAAGGACAATTCAGGGAAGATCTGTTTTTCAGACTCAATGTAGTTGCCTTGAAAACACCTCCTTTAAGAGATAGAAAAGAGGATATTCCGCTTCTTGTATCCTATTTTTTGGAGAGATTTGGAGAAAAGTATTCACGATCCGGCCTTAAATTGACTGGAACTGCATTAGAGTTACTGAGTAGGTATAATTGGCCCGGTAATGTCAGGGAACTTGAAAATACAGTAGAAAGACTGGTTATTTTTTCCCATGGTGAGGTTATTAATGAAAAGGATGTTCAGCTCGCTGGACTGCCATCCCAGTGGAAGGAGGATTCAGGATATAATGTTCGATGTCCTGACATTGGAGGCCAGGCAAGTACGGCAGCCAGTTCAGGTGATGCTGTTCCAAAGTCCCTTGAGGAGGTGGAGAGAGAGCATATTTTAAAGGTCCTTGACATGGCTGGAGGGAATAGGACCGAGGCCGCCTCGATTCTGGGTATTGACAGAAAAACCCTGCGGCAAAAGTTGAAACGCTGGGGTGTTGAGTGAGTACAGACGTAATAATCGTCGACTATAATTCACATGAGCTTCTTTCCAGGGCGTTGTCTACCCTCTGCAAGTGGAACAAAGACAGCCTTGGAAGGGTATGGGTTGTAGAAAACGGGGAACTGGAACAGGAATCAGCTTTTACAAAGAGATTCCCATGGGTAACCTGGATAAAAAATGGACAAAATCTGGGTTTTGCTAGAGGTGTGAATCAGGCGTTGTCCAGGGTTGAAAGTCCTTATCTGTGTCTTCTCAATCCTGATGCCTGGTTAACAGGACCACTTTTAGGCCCTGCTGAAAAGTGGCTTGATGACCATCCAGATGTGGGGATATTGGGCCCCATGATATTGAATGAAGATGGTTCCATTCAGGGGTCGGCTCGGTCTTTTCCATCGCTTTCCACGGCCTTTTTTGGCAGGACGACACTGTTTTCCCGTTTGTTCCCAGGCAATAGATTTACAAGGAAAAATCTCGTTGCAACTGGAGAGGTCTTGGGGCCAACTGAGGTAGAGTGGGTGTCCGGGGCGTGCATGTTTGTCAGGTCCCAGGCAGCAAGGCATGTTGGTCCAATGGATGAGCGGTTTTTCCTTTACTGGGAGGATTGTGACTGGTGTACCCGTTTTAGAAAGAAGGGTTGGAAGGTCGTGTACCATCCAGGTCTGGGACCGTTGGTCCATTCAGCCGGAGGCACGAGTAAAAAGGTAAAACTCTTTTCCCTTTATCATTTTCACAAAAGCGCGGTAACGCTTTACAGGAAATATGATAAAACGCCCCTGAGGCTTGGTTCTGTTGCTGCCACACTTGGAGGATGCGCCAGATTTAGCATCCTTGCGCTCAAAGTTCTTGCTGAAAAGATGATGGATTTGCAAAAAGTCCGTCATTCGTGAATAGGCTTAACTTCTGCTGGGAGGCCAGGGTTCAATAAAAGTACAGACAGCTAAAGAAGTTCGCCATCAAGATTGAATTTTCTGCCCCTGAGCTTCTTTTTTAATTTTTCAAGGCCACCGGTCTTGAAGGAAATCCTTTTCATCTTTTCAGGCCAGAGTGACAAATCAATAATAAAACGGTTCATGTTCAGATTCCTTAAACGAGGCTCCATTTCAAAAAAGGAAACAGCGCGTTTGGGCAGAAGGTAGTTTGTGTTCCCTCTCCTGGACCAGAAAAAATGTTCACCCTTAGGGCTTATAACCGGAGATTTCGTGAGAAAACGTGGATGATCCATCCTGGTCGTAAAGAGGGGGAGAAAACCGAAAATGGTGAAGATGATATCTGCTGCTGTGTAGTTTGAAAGTGCCAGCTCCAGGTTTTCAATGTCGGTTTCTACTGAGAAATGTGGATATTTTATGCCCATTTCCATGGCAGCCCTGATAGCCTGGGAATTAAGGATGTTTATCGTGTAGGAACCATAAATATTCAGACTTTTTCCCCTGGGAAGATCTTTTAGAAATTCCAGCTGTCCGATGTTCCCAAGCTGGAAATCGCGAAATCCCATATCTACCAGCCTTGCGATGGCATTGCGGAAAAAAGGAATTTCGCTTTCGTGGATTATTGGCGGAAGTGCCCATATTATAGCATTTTTTTTGCTGGCCATTGAACGGACCGTTTTGGCCTTTCTGATATTTTGGGGGGTGACGGTCAATATCGCACCGTTGGCCCCTGCCTGCCTGATATTGTTGATTGAAAAAATGTCGCTGCTTTTTATCAACAGGTGGTAATGAGAGTTTTTTTTCCCCGATGGCCTTTGTTTTCTCTTTTCACAAACAGTCAGCTCTGCCGCGCATATTTTTCTTGAGATATTGTCGCTTTTTTTCAAAAGTTTTTTGATCTTGCCTGGCGAGGGATGAATCAAGTTGACATTGGAGGGAACCAAGGGGGATTTGCGTAGGTCAGCCAGAAAGAGGAGGTCATTTTTCTGGGCTCCTAATTCCGTAGAGGCCTTGATCCAAAGGTGGTTTTGCTTTTTCCCTTCTCTCACACCTTCCACGGTGAAGGGCTTTTGGGTGTCTTTCTCAGAAAATATTATCCTCATGCGGTCTCCCTTTGACAGGGCTTGTGATGTCCGCAAAAGTATTTCCTTCCCTTTTGTCTCTATTACCTTGCCGATAAATCGCCCGGTATTCGCGGTATGATTGGGAGAAAGGATCTCGTGGGGAACGGGAGCATTGAGATAACCGCTGGTAGGGCGTCTTCCTAGACTCGAGAGTATGAGCTCCTGGGCAGCGCCGAAAGTGTTTGAATCATCTGGAGGAGAATCGAGGACCATCCTGAATGCCCTTACCACAGAGGCAATGTAATGGGGTGGGCGTAGACGTCCTTCGATTTTTAGGGAATGTATGCCCATCTTCTTCAACTCGTGTATATGCTCAAGTGCACAAAGATCATCCATGGAAAAGAAAGTGCCCTGTTTCCCTTTCCATGTGTAGCGTCTGCGGCAAGGCTGCACGCACCTTCCTCTTGTGCTGGATTTTCCTCCAAAGTAACTACTGAAAAGGCAAAGGCCTGAATAGCTGAAACAGAGTGCGCCGTGCACAAAAACCTCGACTTCGATTGGGGCGGCTGTTGCAGCTTTCCTTATCTCCGAAAGGGTCATTTCCCTGGCCAGGACCACCCGTTTAAACCCCATTTTGTGGGCGACTTTGACCCCTAATGAGTTGTGGATGGTCATCAGTGTGCTGGCGTGTAGCCTCAGTGCCGGAAAATATTTTCTGGCAATACGCCAAAGGCCCAGATCCTGGATTATTAGACCATCAACCTCGATGGCCTCCAAAAAGGAAAGGGTTTTTATTATTTCAGGAAGTTCACTTTCCTTTATCAGGGAGTTCAAGGCCACAAACAACTTTTTCCCTTTCTTGTGGGCGGTTTCCGTCAATGCGGCCGTCTCTTCAAGGGTGAAATTGCGGGCAAGGGCCCTGGCATTAAAGGATTTAAGGCCGATATATACGGCGTCTGCCCCTGATTCTAAGGCCGTCCAGAAGGCCCCCTTTGTGCCGGCCGGGGCAAGAATTTCCGGCTTAGAGATATGGTGGTTATGTTTTTCAAATCGTTTTTTATTATTCCGCATTTCCCTTGAATATCGTAGATCAGATAATTAACTGTTGAGAATATGAATTTGCTCGTGATTCCGGACTATGCAACTGCCGATTTTGCTGAAGGCTCAAGACAGCTGGCACGTAGGCGTACTCTTTTTTCTGAAATTCAAAATCGCATGATAGTTCTCATTTATCCTCAATGGCTTGTCTCAAAAAAACATATCTTTGATGGATTACAAGCTGTTATTTTTGCCTGTATAAGGTTTCAGATGGTGGTTCCTTAACTAAGGCTGGAATCATGAAAATATGGTCATGACAGAAGACGCATTTTCACGCTAAATTAATTGCTGTTTCAACCTCAGACAAGCAATTCTGGTACACAATGATTTTAATCCCGGATTATGCAGTGGGCGAGCTTTAAGAAGCCGCGGGACGGCGGACACGTAGACGTGCCGTTTGTACCTCAATTTTTGCAATCCAGAAGATCGGTAAAACCGGCAATCCCTTTCGATTTCAGGTGCTGGAAAAATATTAGAAAAAGGCCGTTTACCTTTTCAGGTAGTGAAAGGCGCTCAAGGCTGATGACTTTAACCTCTTAAAATGATATACAAAATATTTTTCCAATATTTGAAGTGCCTGTTCCGAGAAAAAACGGTCTTGTTAAGACAGGCAGCCAATAATTTCTTGTTTGCCCTAGGGGTAATCACATGTTTTGATTGGAGTTGTTATAAATTTCGAGTGAAGAAGAGTTATGACGACAAAAGATTTCCGATTCAGTTGTTTGTTTGAAGAAAAAACAGGGGGCTCACAAGATGGATCTGGCCAGGGCCCCCTTGTCCATTTAATGGGTATATGTGGGACGGGAATGGCTGGTCTTGCGGGGCTTTTATTGGAGCAGGGATTCAGGGTTCGCGGTTCTGACAATGGTTGTTACCCTCCAATGAGTCATCTTTTGGAAGACCTTGAGGTGCCGGTAGCCATAGGGTACCGACCTGAAAATATCTTTGCATTTGAAAGTGTGGCGGAAGGTGATGTTAAGACAAAGGGGATACCAGACCTGGTTGTCATAGGAAATGTCATAAGGGCGGACAATCCCGAGGCGAAGTATGTACTTGATAAAAAGATACCTGTCGTCTCCTTTCCCGAGGCAATAAAAAGATTTTGTCTAGGAGACAGAAAATCCCTCGTGGTCGCAGGCACCCATGGCAAAACCACCACTTCGTCGATGCTGGTTTCGGCCCTACAGGGAACCGGAGCTGAGCCCGGTTTCATGATCGGAGGGATACTGAAAGAGTTCAGTGCGGGTTTTAGGCTGGGCAACCCTCCTTGGTTTGTTTTGGAAGGGGATGAATATGACACCGCCTTTTTTGACAAGAATCCCAAATTCCTCCACTATCAGCCTTTAGGCGTGATTTTAACCAGTATAGAGTTTGATCACGCAGACATATACAAGGATATCGCGGAGATAAAGGCCAGTTTTTCCAGGCTCGTGGACTTGGTGCCCAGGCATGGAGTGATCGTCGCCTGTGGAGACTGGCCTGAAGTTTTGGATGTATGTAATCGGGCCAGATGCAGAGTGGTGACCTATGGGGAAGGAGATCGGTGTGATTGGAAATTGTTGTCTTTCGAGGTGGCGGGCGAAAGAACTATTTTCGAGGCAATCAGACCCGATGGAAGATCTGTAAAAGTCTTCATCCCCATGCCGGGAAGACATAATGCGCTGAATGCATTGGGGGTTTTGGCATTATCAAGTGCAGTCGGGCTGGCTATGGAAGGCGTTGTTGAGGGCTTGGCCATGTGTCAGGGCGTTAAAAGACGTCAGGAGGTAAGGGGAATAGAGAATGGGGTTACGGTCATCGATGATTTTGCACATCATCCCAGTGCGGTAAGGGAGACTCTGCAGGCACTGCGGGCGAAATATGCTGGCAGCAGGCTGGTGGCTGTCTTTGAGCCAAGAACCAATACCAGTAGGAGGTCTGTGTTCCAGAAGGTTTATCCGGCATCCTTTGATGCAGCTGATCTCGTACTGGTCAGAGATGTCCCCGACCCGGACAAGGCTCCTCCTGGTGACCGTTTTTCATCGAAACGACTTGTTGAGGATTTGATTTTACGGGGAAAAGAGGCCTTCTTTTTTAAAGATGCCAATCATATCATGGCATATCTTGAAGAAAATGCAAAAAAGAATGATGTGATAGTGATTATGTCCAATGGAGATTTTGAGGGATTGCATGAAAGGCTCCTTAGGCATTTGAGAGAGAGATCGATGAAATGACACAGTTTGAGATACTAAAACAGTGTGGTCGTAACGGGCCGAGGCGAGGCAGGCTTCATACTGTACACGGTTCAATCGAAACCCCTGTCTTTATGCCAGTGGGTACCCAGGCTACGGTAAAATCCCTTACCCCTGATGAGCTTGAGGCCAGTGGTGCTCAGATCATCCTTGGCAATACCTATCATCTTTATCTAAGACCTGGGCATGAGCTGATCCGCAATATGGGTGGGCTTCACAGGTTTATGGGGTGGTCCCGGCCGATTCTTACGGATAGCGGAGGGTTCCAGGTCTACAGCCTTTCTTCCCTGAGGAAGATAGAGGAAGAGGGGGCTGTTTTCCGGTCTCATATAGACGGTTCCCTGCACAAGCTTACACCTGAGCTGGCGATTGAGATCCAGGAGGCCTTGGGGGCAGACATAATGATGTGTTTTGATACATGCATCCCTTATCCTGCATCAGAAAAGGAGGTGAGAGATGCCACATTGATCACCACACGCTGGGCCAAACGGTGTAAAGAGGCGAGACAAAGGTCGGAGCTGTTGCTTTTTGGTATCGTCCAGGGGGGAATGGATAAGCGGTGGAGAGAAGAAAGTGCTGCCGGTCTTATCGATATAGGTTTTGAAGGTTACGCGATGGGGGGGCTTAGCGTCGGTGAACCTAAAGAAAAAATGCTTGAGGTGATAGAGTTTACCCGTCCAATGCTGCCTGAAGATGCTCCTGTTTATGTAATGGGAGTGGGAACGCCTGAGGATATCGTTGAAGCAGTATCCCGTGGAGTGGATATGTTTGATTGTGTCATGCCAACCAGAAATGGTAGAAACGGAATGCTCTTTACTTCTTTTGGACGGATTGTTATAAAGAATTCAAAATATGCTCAAGATACAAGGCCTGTTGATCCCGATTGCAACTGTTATACATGCAGAAATTTCTCCAGGGCCTATTTGCGTCATCTCTTCATTGCTAAGGAGTTGCTGGCTTATCGTCTGAATACAATTCATAATATTTACTATTATCTCCATTTAATGGAAGAAATTCGACAAGCCATAGATGAGGATCGTTTCGAAGATTTTAAAAAAAGTTTTTATAAAAGAAGCAGAATTAAAAGAAGCCGGATTTTGGTTCACTAAGTCTGAAAGCAAAAAACAGGATAATACAGGATAATTAAAGAAGGGAGTGTTACTGGAA
>CAZUIH010000055.1:0-14873 GCA_964620365.1 uncultured Desulfobacterales bacterium
TAAGGGGTAAGACGGTGTGTGAGGGGGTCTCGGGGAAGGTTTGTGCCAACGTCTCAGAGGCGGGGTCACCGGATGGGAATAGGGGGGGATGGGGTAGGAATGTGGGCCCTGGGGGTGGCGCGGCTCAGGGAGGCGGGGGAGGCGGGGGAGGCGGCACAGGCATGGGTGGCAGCGGCAGAGGTAGAGGTATGGGAAGAGGTGGAATGGGACGAGGTTGCGGATGCATGCGGAAAAAAGGGCTCTAAAGATAGCTGTAGCAAGTGGCAAAGGCGGTACAGGCAAGACCATGGTGGCAACTTCCCTTGTCAGTATCGCGGAGCCTCCGGTCCAATATATCGATTGTGACGCGGAGGCCACGAATGGTCATATATTTCTCAAACCACATCTTGATCACTGTGAGCCATACCGGCTGGAAATTCCAGAAGTAGTGGAAGAGCACTGCACTTATTGTGCCAAATGCATGGAAATATGCCGCTTCAATGCCATAACCGTGTTCGGGCAAACCATCATGTTGTTCAGTGAGATGTGCCACTCGTGTGGCGGCTGCTTCCTGGTTTGCGGCGAGGACGCCTTGAGGAAGGGAAGCCGAACCTTGGGCAGCATCGAAAAGGGTAGGGCTGGCAACATCGACTTTGTTCAGGGCAAGCTCAGGGTCGGTGAGGCCATGGTGCCTCCCCTCATAAAGGCGGCCAAGCGTGAGGCCATTAAATCCGGGCTTGTGATTATGGATTCTCCTCCAGGCACATCGTGTCCGCTTGTGGCTACGGTGATGGATGCGGATTTCGTGATCCTTGTAACTGAACCGACTCCTTTTGGTCTTCATGACCTTAAGATTGCGGCCGGGGTTATGAAGAAGCTTGAAAGACCATTTTGCGTTTTCTTGAATAAGGCAGGGATTGGCAACAACGATGTGGAAAATTGGTGCAAGGATGAAGGAATCGAAATTCGGTTGAAAATACCCTTTGATAGGAATATTGCGGAAGGCTACTCAAGAGGTGTTACGCTTAATGAGATCAGGCCTGATATTGGGAATGAACTGAAGACGTTCCTCAAAGAGACTATTTATACTCTTGAATCTGGATCTGTTACTAATTGATTTTAAAAAGAAAAAATATTTCTTGGATATTTGAAGTGCATAATTCGGGTTGAAAATCTGGGACAACGGGCTTCTTAAGATGAAAGAAATCCTGGTATTAAGCGGAAAGGGTGGAACAGGGAAGACCACTATTACAGGCTCTTTTGCGGCCTTGATGAAAGATGGCGTCATCGCGGATTGCGATGTGGACGCATCCAATCTTTCCCTGATTCTCAAACCTGATACTTTGGAAAGACATCCTTTTACTGGTGGCGTCAAGGCGTGTGTGGATGCTTCTCTTTGCTCAGGGTGTGGTACATGTGAAGAGATTTGTCGTTTTGATGCCATAACTATGGGGGAAACGGCACAGATAAACGAGTTTTTCTGCGAGGGCTGCGGAGTTTGCAGTCACTTTTGTCCGGAAGGCGCCATTTATCTTGAGGAAAACCGGTCAGGGTGGATGTTCATATCGGAAACGAGGTATGGACCGTTTTTCCATGCAGAACTTGACGCTGGGGAGGAAAATTCGGGAAAGCTTGTAACTCTTGTAAAGCAGGAGGCCAGAAAGAGGGGGGAGGCGGAAGGATTTTCCTGGATGTTGGTGGATGGCCCTCCAGGGTTGGGTTGCCCTGTTATTTCGTCTCTTTCCGGGGCAACCTTCGTTCTCATGGTCACTGAACCTACCAAGTCCGGGCTTCATGATCTGAAGAGGGTGTTGAAACTGGTGGAACACTTCAAGCTTGACGCGGGAGTCTGTATAAACAGGTGGGATCTCAACGTGGAACAGAGCGAAAGGATAGAAAAATTTTGCGACAGCGAACATATACCCTTTCTTGGTAAAATACCTTTTGATGAAAAGGCAGTCGAGAGCACAGTGGCAGGAATACCTCTAGTGGAGTACAGTAATGGGGCGGCTGCCGAGGCCATTTGCAGCGTTTGGAATAAATGTCTTGATGCAGCATAATAAAAAAAATCAAATTTTTTTGGAGGGTGAAAGTGAGCGAACAGATCAATAACCCCAGTGCTAACCCGGTTCTTGACGAGCAGGATAGAAAGATCAAGGAGAAACTTAGCCAGATCGATCACAAGATAATGGTAATGAGCGGAAAGGGCGGTGTTGGGAAGAGCACGGTATCCATAAATCTGTCCATAGGGCTGTCCCTTGAGAATTTCTATGTGGGGCTTTTGGATGTGGACCTTCATGGTCCCAATATACCGAAGATGCTTGGAGTGGAAAGGGGAGAGCTTCAGAGGAGACCTGATGGTACTGTAGGTCCGGTCTACTACTCACCTAACCTGAAGTTCATGTCAGTGGAGCCGCTTCTTCCAGAAAAGGATTCAGCGGTGATGTGGCGTGGTCCATTGAAGATGTCTGCCATCCGCCAGTTCATATACGATATTGAATGGGGCAAATTGGATTATCTCGTAATCGACGCTCCACCGGGCACGGGCGATGAACCCATGACCGTTGCCCAGACAATTCCCGATGCCTATGCCGTGGTGGTTACCACTCCCCAGGAGGTATCTCTTCTCGATGTAAAGAAATCAATCACCTTCTGTAAACAGGTCAATATGCCCATTTTAGGCATAGTGGAAAATATGAGTGGCATGATTTGTCCCCATTGCGGGAAGACCATTGACATATTCAAGCGAGGCGGCGGTCAGAAGCTTGCAGAGGAGCTTGGAGTGCCATTTTTAGGCCGTATTCCCGTTGATCCGAGGATCGTTACTACTGGTGATGCGGGCAGGCCCCTTATCGCAACATATCCCAACAGTCAGACCGCAGAGGCCTTTGAAAAGGTTGTCAGAAACGTGATTAATGTAACCCTCGCCCTTAGTAAGGAAAAAGAAGAAAAAGACGAAGGAGGGAACTAGGTTATGAAGATCGCGGTGCCAGTAGAAAATGGCGTGGTTTCCGGTCATTTTGGCCACGCGCCACAATTCGCTTTTATGGAAGTCTCCGACCGGCAGATAACAAAGACAGAGATCATGACACCGCCGCCCCATGAACCTGGGGTGCTTCCCAAGTGGCTGGGAGATTCCGGTGCTACGCATGTCTTGTGCGGAGGCATCGGAAAACGGGCGGTTGAATTGCTTCAGGCTTCTGGCATTGAGGTGATAGCTGGCATTCCGTCAATAGATGCTTCAAAGGCAGTAAGTGACTTTCTTGCCGGTGAACTCAAGGGCATTTCCTCACCTACATGCTCGGGGCACAGTGGGGAGGGCCATGGCTGTCATTCCCACTAATGGTATTTTCCCGTCAGCCTGAAGGAAGTATTTGGAAAACTGCCTGCCAAGACGTGTTCATGCGTGGCAGGCAGTTTTTTTTGTTTATTTCGGACAGATAAAACCGGGTCCTGCCCAATGGTTGCTGAAAAGGTGTTCGATGTTTTTAGAATGGTTTCCCTGGGCCATTCCTTTATTTCGCTTCCCTCATGAAGAAGTGCTGGCAAAGAGCCTTTTCTACAAGCGATAATCCTCGAAAATTATGTCGTCGTCCAACCGTCCTTTTGTTTCAACCCGGATTATGCAGTTTGTGAGTTCGCCGAAGATGCGAGGCGGAGGGCATGTAGACCAGTTTTGGTACCCCGGTGTCCAGAAACGCGAAGACATCCTGTACGATTAGCACTCCCTTGCGGCTTGTCCTCGAATAAAAAATCTAATTTTTTAAGGTTTTCTGTTAGTGATAAGTAATTAGTTTTTTTTGTAAAGAAATAATTTTGGGGCATTTGGAGTCCGCAATCCGATATCAATGATAAGATAGTTACAAGGTATGAAGTTTGCCCATGGAAATCACGCAGTTTAAAAGCGGCCTTGATCGTTTGTATTCACGTTATAACAAAAGAAGATTTGTTCACCCTGATCCCCTGGAGTTTCTTTATGATTATCCTGACACTAGAGATCGGGAGATAGTGGGGCTTGTCGCCTCATCCCTTGCGTATGGGAAGGTTGCGCAGATATTGAAGAGTGTCAACGCTGTGCTTCGGTTACTGACCGACAGGCCATCAATTTTTCTTGAAAGTTGCAATCAAAAGACACTGTTAGCCTTGTTCAGGGGGTTTAGGCACCGGTTTACTACAGGAGAGGATATAGCAGCCCTTCTTTCAGGGGTGAAGGAGGTGATAAGGGAATATGGCTCTTTGGAGGAGTGCATGGCAAGAGGGATTGGGGAACCTACAATAATTTCAGCTCTCTCCTCCTTCGTACAAAGTATACGCACCCGTGGTCAAAGGGTGCCTTCCTTCCTCCTTCCAGACCCAGAGGACGGAAGCGCATGCAAGAGGCCTTTTTTATATTTGAGATGGATGGTACGCAGTGATGATGTGGATCCAGGCGGTTGGAAAAGGATTGACCCTTCGACCCTTATCATTCCCCTTGACACCCACATGTACAGTATTGCCAGAAAACTGGGGATTACGACCAGAAAACAGGCTGACATCAAGACTGCCCAGGAAGTGACCAACTTTTTCAGAAAGATTTCTCCCCATGATCCTGTTAAGTACGATTTTGTCCTTACAAGGTTTGGTATAAGGGATGATATGGACAAAGACAGCCTTGTCACCCATTTGAATTTCAGTTGAAAGGATGCACAAAAAGAGATTTCCGGTTAAAACCAGAAAGAAAAAAGATGCGTGGGCTTATGAACGGGTTGGATGTCACTACTTTCATATCAGCTTTATGGGCCATTGTTACGGAGATGGCTCCTTATCTTCTGTTTGGATTTTTTATGGCTGGACTTCTTTCCGTGATCATTTCACCGGAAAGAATTGAGAAAGAGCTGGGCAAAAAGGGTTTCATGTCGGTGTTGAAGGCATCTCTTTTTGGAGTACCACTTCCTCTTTGCTCATGCAGTGTCATCCCGGTAGCCGCTTCATTGAGACGACACGGAGCAAGCAAAGGGGCGGTTAGCGCATTTATGCTTTCCACACCTCAGACAGGGGTAGACAGCATACTGGTTACATTCAGCCTCCTTGGGCCAGTTTTTGCCATAATAAGACCGATCGCAGCATTTCTCAGCGGTCTTGCAGGAGGCGCCTTGACAATATGGCATGCAGGAAAAGCTGAAAAAGCGCAGCAACCTACCGTTACATCCGTAGAAAAAGGTTGTTGCTGCTCAGGGTCGGGTTGTACAGCCCAATCTCGTAACAGAGGGTGGATAGCAAGATCTTTTAATCATGGTTTCATAGAAATACCACAGGACATAGGAAAATCGCTTGTTATCGGGATATTAGTCGCGGGCGCCATTTCCGTTCTCGTACCCTCTGATTTCGTGTCTTCCTATCTCGGAGGAGGTGTGGGGTCAATGTTGCTCATGATGATTTTTGGCATCCCCCTCTACGTCTGCGCAACTGCATCGGTCCCTGTGGCAGCGGCCCTTATGGCAAAGGGGGTTTCTCCTGGAGCAGCCCTGGTTTTTCTCATGACTGGTCCGGCCACAAACAGTGCCACCATAGCTGCTCTGCATCATTTACTTGGCAGGAGAAGTTCTATATCTTACCTGGTGACAGTTGCAGGAACCGCAATTGCCACAGGTCTGGCTGTTGACTATGTTTTCAGACTGCAACCGACAGGCATGATAGCAAGTGGTGGGAGCGCAGAGGCAGGGCTGTTCAAAACAGTCTCGGCCATAGTACTCATTGGAGTACTGCTTTTTGCCAATATTCACAAACTTATGAAACGGTAGTGCCAGGGAGTCCAGAATGGAACAAAATATCAAGAGTGCGGAACAGTTAACCCAGGAGCTTGATCAACTGGTACGGGCCAAGGTAGGGTCTTTGTTTGAATATTACGGACTTGATCTTGAAAATCTTCTAACTCCGCTCAAGTGGAAACCCATGGTTCTCGTCATAGGGAATTACTCTTCGGGTAAGTCCACGTTTATTAATGAACTCCTTGGTGAAGATATCCAGAGAACCGGTCAGGCACCCACTGATGATTCTTTTACGATTATCACGCATCCGGAATCCGATGACGCGCAGGAAGAGGTCCCAGGAAGCACCCTCGTGAATGATGAACGGTTTCCCTTTGGATCGCTTCGAAGATTTGGTGAAAGCCTTGTGGCCCACCTGCGTCTCAAAAATGTCAGGTCTCCAATTGTGAATGAGCTTGCCATAATAGACACTCCAGGCATGCTGGATTCTGTTACTGAAAAGGACAGGGGCTATGACTACCTGGGGGTGATTGGAGAGCTGGCAAAGCTTTCAGATCTAATAATACTGATGTTTGATCCCCATAAGGCCGGTACGATAAAAGAGACTTATAGGGCCATCAGAGGGACCCTTCCAGGATCAACCGGGGAGGACAGGGTGATTTATGTTCTCAACCGGATCGACGAGTGCGAAAATCTTGCTGATCTTGTACGCTCTTACGGAACGCTGTGCTGGAACCTGTCCCAAATGACAGGAAGAAAGGATATCCCCCGCATCTACCTTACATTTGCCCCGGTAAATCAGGAGATACCCCAGGGATTCGAGATATGGATGAAGGAAAGGGAAGAGCTTAAAAAGGCTGTATCAAAGGCACCCAGAATGAGGCTTAACCACATCTTGCAGGAAGTTGACAGGGTGATAAGGGAACTCGCTCTTCAGGTCGAGGCCATGGCGACCTTCAAGGCCAATTTCATGAAGAGGCTCAAGGGGATCATAAAGATAGGGGCTCTCAGCTCGGTGCTGGTGTTTTTACTTGGAGACCTTTTTCTCAAATTATTTACCGGCTTTCCCGATGTACCCTTGATCGGCGCCATTCTTACAGGCTCCGTGGATATTGAAAATCTGCTGTTGCCAGCGGCAGGGGCACTGCTTTCAATAGCCGTTACAACATTGTATGTGCAGCGGCTCCTTTTTCCCAAGTATGTAAAGCAGACTCTTGAAGATGTGGATTCCTTGGTAACGCTTGACACCGCTTATAAAAAAGATTTGTGGGAAAGGGCCAAGGAGCGTACAAAACGCCTGATATCTCAACAGGCGCGAAAACAGATATGGATGTACCATTCGAGAAACCTGGCAAAAATAGGGCGTTTCCTGGAAAAAGAACTTGGAAAATTTTATTCTCAAATGCCATCCAGCTGAGTTTCATATGACAGTAGAATCTAAATATTTTTTGTGATATTTAAAAACTTCGTCTGCTTTATGACATATTATTCCTTAGTTACGTAATATATGAGGAGGCTTTTCAAATGTCTGGACACTCAAAGTGGAGTACGATAAAGCACAAAAAAGGCGCCCAGGATGCAAAAAGGGGCCGCATTTTTACAAAACTTACAAAGGAAATCATGGTAGCCGCAAAGCTTGGAGGTGGAGACCCTGCTGCCAACCCAAGGCTTAGGGCTGCCATTGCCTCTGCAAAGAGCGAGAATATGCCCAAGGACAAGATAGAAAGGGCAATCAAAAAAGGCACGGGGGAGCTTGAGGGCGCCAATTACGAAGAGATATCCTATGAGGGTTACGGTCCTGGCGGAGTGGCAATACTCATTGAATCCATGACGGACAACCGTCAGCGAACCGTGGCGGATGTAAGGCATCTTTTTGCAAAACGTGGTGGTAATCTGGGCGAGCCTGGCTCAGTTGCCTGGATGTTTGAGAAAAAGGGGCTTATCTTGGTCGAAAAGGATAAGGCGGATGAGGATACCCTTATGACCATAGCCCTTGAGGCTGGAGCGGAGGATCTCAAGGAGGAGGATTCCGTGTGGGAGATACATACATCTCCTGAGGCATTTGAGGAGGTGAGGTCGGCTATTGAGTCCGGCAACATACCCATTCAGTCAGCCAAGATCACCATGGTGCCAAATACCACTGTAAAGGTAGAGGATGAAAAGCAGGCCAGTCAGTTGTTGAAGCTTATGGAATCTCTGGAAGATCACGACGATGTCCAGAACGTTTACGCCAATTTTGATATTCCGGACGAACTTCTTGAGAAGGTAAGTTAGGGTGTCTGGGAGAGTTATACTTGGAATCGATCCTGGCTCTGTGGCCACAGGTTATGGAATTGTACGGCCTGAAGGACACAGGCTTCATTATGTAGATGCAGGAGTAATACGGATAAGCGGTAAAGTCGGATTTGCCCAGAGGCTTGAGCGCATCTATTCAGGTCTTCAGGACATTATAAAAAAATATTGTCCTACGGTGTCGGCAGTTGAAGATGTGTTCCAGGCGAAAAATGCCAGGAGCGCCCTTAAACTTGGTCATGCCAGGGGGGCGACCATATTGGCCGCCATACACGGAGGTCTCGAGGTATACGAATATTCACCTTCCGAGATCAAAAAGGCTGTTGTGGGATATGGCCGAGCAGACAAGGCCCAGGTGCAGCATATGGTAAAGCTGCTCTTGAATCTTTCCAAGCGACCCGCGCAGGACGCGGCTGACGCACTGGCGGTGGCTATCTGTCATTATCATGCCAACAACATTTTTTCTAACAGGCAGATAGGATGATAGGCCACATAAAAGGTAAGATATACGCCTTTTGGGAAAAAGGCGTCATAGTGGATGTGAACGGAGTTGGATATGAAATTCAGACTCCTGCCTCCACCCTTGAAAAACTTCCTTCTGCCGGTCAGGACACCTTTATTTATACACACCTTATTTGGAAAGAGGACAGTCTGTCTCTGTACGGATTTGACAGTCGGGATGCAAGGGATATGTTCCGGCTCCTTCTGGAGGTGTCTGGCGTGGGCCCTAGGCTTGCCCTGAACATTCTTTCGGTTCTTTCATCGGACGAGCTGTTGTCTGCCCTGGCCAATGGTGATCCCGGCAGGCTTCAGGCCATACATGGCATAGGGAAAAAGACTGCTGCAAGACTCTGTGTCGATCTCAAGGAAAGGGCAAAAAAGATGCTTTCTGCCCAGGGAGGTTTCTCCGGCACCCCGGCCCGAAAACCAGGAGAAGGTGGCGGTGGATCGCTGTTTGATGAAGCTGTATCCGTCCTGGTGAATCTTGGATATCGTGTGGGTGAAGCTAGGGGGGCTATTGGGATGGTGTTGTCGGAGCTTGGGGAGGATGTCACCCTGGAGGAAGTTATAAAGGCTGGTTTAAAATCCCTTGTGAAGGGTAAATTAGAGGGACAATGAGTGACCGGCGAAGTGAGATAAGGACGGAAGAATCACCACTTTTTCCTGAGGCGTGCCAGGAGGATGTTCATATAGAGCCAGGGCTGCGTCCCAAGAGGCTTTGTGAGTATGTGGGACAGCAGGATGTAAAGAGAAATCTCGAGGTATTCATCACTGCTGCCAAAAACAGGAGGGAGGCCCTGGATCACGTGCTCCTTCATGGCCATCCCGGGCTGGGAAAGACTACCCTGGCCCATATTATCGCCGGGGAACTCGGGGTCAATCTCAGGAGTACATCTGGTCCTGTAATTGAAAAACCCGGGGACCTGGCTGCAATACTCACCAATCTTCAGCCTGGGGACGCCCTTTTTATTGATGAAATTCACAGGCTCAGTCCAGTGGTAGAAGAGATATTATATTCCGCGATGGAAGATTTTCAGCTTGACCTGGTGATAGGTCAGGGGCCAAGTGCCAGGACCGTAAAGATTGATCTTCCACCTTTTACCCTGGTGGGTGCCACAACAAGGGCAGGCCTTCTTTCACCTCCGTTGAGGGATAGGTTTGGAGTAGTACTCAGGGTGGATTTTTATAGGGATGATGACTTGTGTCACATCGTTATTCGGTCGGCCAGGCTCCTTGATATTCCCATCGACAAGGCAGGAGCAATGGAGATCGCCAGGCGTTCCAGGGGCACTCCCAGGATCGCAAACAGGTTGCTGAGAAGGGTCAGGGATTATGCCCAGGTCAAGGCAAAGGGCATTATTTCAAAAGAGGTCGCAGATGAGGCCCTGCGACTCCTTGAGGTGGATCACGAAGGGCTGGACAGGATGGACCGGCTCATCCTTTTAAGCATTATTCAGAAATTTGGAGGGGGGCCGGTTGGCCTGGATACCCTGGCTACTTCTGTAGGAGAGGAAAAAAATACCCTGGAAGAGGTGTATGAGCCTTTTTTGATTCAGAGAGGGTATCTTCACAGGACTCCAAGAGGAAGAATTGCCACCGAGCTTGCTTATAAACATCTTGGTATAGGTCTTCCCACCAGATAATTTTTTGATTTTACCACGAGTTTCACCTGGTCGGCAGGAAATGAATATTTCTTGGAAGAAATAGTATATTTTTTTTATTTGAGTATAATATAATTATGAAGGATGGCTGATTCGTAGTACTCAAGGAAAAGAAAGGGTGGTTGCTAAATGGCAAATGTTACTCCATTGGCTGTTGATAATCTGCGGTTGACAATTGATCCTGCTTCACTCGGTTTTGATCGTCTAAGTCAATATGAGAGCGGGAAGGATAACATCGTTGCCCAGGAAAGGGCCATAAGGGCCCTGGAATTTGGGCTTAAGATGAAACATCCGGATTTCAATATCTATGTAGCAGGAATAAAGGAGACAGGTCTTTCAGAACTTGCCCTGAGCTATTTGGACAAGGTTGCCAAGGAAGAGGAAAGGGAGTTGTCCGACTGGTGTTATGTCTTCAACTTCAAGGATCCGGATTCTCCTATAGCCATTGAGCTCCCCAAGGGTCATGGACGGGAATTTAAAAAGGAGATGGCGGAGTTCGTAAGTGACCTTCAACTTCATATTCCCCAGCTATTTGAAAGCGAAACATATGTGACCAGGAAGGAAGAGGTCATCAGGAAGTTCAACAATGATCGAAACCATATCTTCGAGGAGCTTGACAAAAAGGCAAGGGATAAGGGGTTTGTGCTACAGGCGGACCAGGCCGGTATGATGGTCCTTCCCGCCAAGGAGGATGGTACCCCAATGAGTCCGGACGACATCTCAAAGCTTAGCCAGGAAGAACAGAATGAGCTGAAGGCAAAGTCAGAAGAGCTCCATAAGGAGATGGGTATTGCCATGAGGCGCATTCATCAGCTTGAACAGGAGGTGCGCCAGGGCCTTAAGGATCTGGACAGGCAGCTTGCCGGCCAGACCGCTGATGATCTTCTTGCCCCGTTGAGGGAGAAATACAAGGATCATAAGGAATTACAGGAATATTTTAACGACGTCAAAGAGGACGTGGTCAAAAACCTGGATAGCTTCCGTCCGAAGCCGCCGGGAGGCGCCATGCCGTTCCTGTTTCCAGGTATGGAACCCTCTTTCACGCAGTATGAAGTGAACGTGTTGGTGGATAATTCAGAAACCAAAGGGGTCCCTGTAATAACAGAAAGCAATCCCAGCTATCCAAATCTCTTTGGAACCGTGGAACGTAAGGCCCAGTTTGGGGCCCTGTTGACTGATTTTACCATGATCAAACCGGGCTCCCTCCACAAGGCCAACGGTGGGTACCTGTTGCTCAAGGTACGGGATCTCCTTAAATGGCCTTTTTCCTACGAGGCGTTGAAACGGACACTCAGGGAAAAGAAACTGGAAATAGAAGATGTGGCTGAACAATTTGGAATGTTCAGTACCAAGACCATCAAGCCCAAGCCTATTCCAATGAATATCAAGATAGTGCTTGTAGGCGACCCTTATATTTACCAGCTTTTGTACAATTATGACGAAGATTTCCGTGAACTGTTCAAGGTTAAGGCCCATTTGGACATACATGTAGACAGGGACGAGGACAAGCTTAGCCAGTTTCTCCAGGCCCTTAATGATCTAGTGAGAAAAGAGGGCCTCAAGGACATAGACAAAGAAGGGACCGCCAGGCTCATAGAATACAGCGCTGAACTTGCTGGCTCCCAGGAAAAGTTGAGCCTGAGGGTAACTGACCTTGCTGATCTCCTGCGTGAAGCGGACTTCTGGGCCGAGTATGACAAGAGCGAGATAATTTCGAGGTCACATATTCAGAAGGCCATTGACGAAAAGATATATCGCTCAAACCTCTATGAGGATCATCTCCAGGAGCTCCTTAAAAAAGATGTGTTGAAGGTTTCTACCTCCGGAAAGGTGGTGGGACAGGTAAATGGCCTGGCAATCTATAACCTTGGCGACTACATGTTTGGAAAGCCTTCCAGGATTACAGCCAATATATCACTTGGTAAGGAAGGCGTAGTGAACATAGAGCGGGAGGCAGATCTTAGCGGCAGTATCCATACAAAGGGTATGATGATACTGGCAGGTTACTTGAGGGCAAGATTTGCATCCGACAGGCCGTTGAGCCTTACAGCATCAATTTGTTTTGAACAGAGTTATGGAATGGTAGATGGAGATTCGGCATCTGGGGCGGAACTTTTTTGCCTGCTTTCTGCCCTGTCCGGTCTGCCGATAGATCAGGGCATTGCTGTAACCGGTGCAGTAAGCCAGAAGGGGGAAATTTTGTCAATTGGCGGAGTCACAAAAAAGATCGAGGGTTTTTATGATCTGTGCAAAGCCAGGGGGCTTACAGGTAGCCAAGGGGTGATAATACCCGAAGCCAATGTGAAGGACCTCATGTTGAAACAGGAGGTAGTGGATGCTGTAAGCCAGGGCAAGTTTCATATCTGGGCCATAAAGAGCGTAGAGGAAGGCATTGAAATCCTTACTGGACGCGAGGCAGGAATCCCTGGGCCCGATGGGAAATATCCGGAAGGTTCGGTCTTCGCGCTGGTTGATGAAAAACTTAAAAAACTTGCCGATGAGGCAAAACAGTATATACAGGAAGAGAGTGTGGCTGGAGAAGAGGCTAAGGAGGAGAAGGAACCGGCCTCGGGAGATGAATCGTGAACCAACGACCCCATTTTGTGTAATGTTGTAGGGTATTGGTTACAGCTTAAATATCATCCAAAAGGTGAAGCCAATTCAGCTCAAAAATGTTCGGCATTTGAAGCCACTAGGGGCTCGCAATTTTGCCGAATCTCGGGTGTTGTCGTGGGCTTGAAGTACCAAAGTACGTCTGCCCCTGTCCACCTTGAATCTTCGGTAACCTTGCGAGCTGCATAATTTTGGTTAAAAGTAAAAAAGCGGAATCAATTTTTATTGATTCCGCTTCTGGATTGTTCTGACCTATTTACAAGTCATTGATATCTTTATAACTTAGCAGCCGCAACAACCGCTATCTCCACCCGTCGGGGTGCAGGAGGTGCCGCAGCTTGCACAGCCTGAGGCTGCCGGTGCATCTGATATGTCTACCACCTTGATCTTGAATATAAGGGTCTTTCCAGCCAATGGTGGATTCAGATCTAGAGTGATTGCATCGTCTGTAACTTCTGTGATAGTAGCAGGAACACGGGAGCCGTTTTCCATCTGTACGCCCACGGTCATGCCTGTCTCTGGCTCAAACTGTCCGCCAAGAATAGCCTTTGGAACAGTCTTGATCAGGGAGTCATCCCTTGGGCCATATGCCAGCTCAGGAGGAAGGGTGAATTCCTTTTCTTCACCGACTGCCATACCCATTACTGCATCATTGAAGCCTTTTATTATGGCACCGGAACCTACCTGAAACTGCAACGGCTCTCTACCGTCACTTGAGTCAAAAACTTCTCCATTTTCAAGCGTGCCGGTATAGTGGACTGAAACCAAATGACCATTTTCTACTGTCTTCATATTATTACTCCTTAATTATATGGCTCAAGAGCCTATGATGTCCTTTAACTAACTTTAAATTTGTTTTTTTTTTGATTGCTTGATTTTTTTAGGCGGGATGAATACTAGCTCTCTTCATCAGAGCGGAGGATAGTGTATATAATATCCTCCGCATACTTGATTAACCGGAATTAGCCGCGTTTACGGCGGGCCTTGCGACGCCTTCTCTCGGCATCCTGCATCTTACGACGCCTTTTTACACTCGGCTTTTCGTAAAAACGGCGATTTTTTAGCTCTCGTTGGAGTCCATCAAGCTGCATTTTCTTTTTGGGCACCTTGAGAGCCTTTTCCAGGTTCCCTTCCTGGACCTGTACGACGATCGCCAAGGGTATCCCCCCTTCCTTTTATGGAATGAATTATTTAAATATAGCTTTATACTACCTTTGAGTCAACGCAAAAGAAGGCCGTTTTTTATCAAAAATTCCATTTTATTTCGTCTTTTTGTTCACTTGCAGGGTAGTCTCTACTATGTGAAACCTGTCTTTCAGGTGTTTACTTATTCGGTCGATAAAGGATTTGTCCCACGAGGCATCGGCTGCCAATGTGATGTGCGCAGTATATACGCACTGGTGTGGGGTAAGACACCAAAGCCTTCCTGATTCCACCTCCTGCACTTGTTTAAACGTGTCCATGATTTCTTTTGCCACTATCTCGGAGTTGATGCCAGCCGGTGCTTCCTGGAGTAGTATCCTTGCAGAGTCCACGAAAAGATTCCATCCCCAGACAAGTATCAATATGGATATCCCAATACTTATCACAGGGTCCACAAAGACCCATCCGGTATAGAAAATTATTATTGCCCCAATAACTATGGCAACCGACGACGCCGCGTCCGCCAGCATGTGAAGTACAACTCCCCTGATGTTGATATCTTCCTTGTCGCTTCCCCTTAAGATCCATATGCTTCCAAGGTTAGCCAATAACCCCAGGAGGGCTACCCCAAACATATGGGTGCTAATGATTTCTTCCGGCCTGAAAAAGCGTTCAATGGATTCATAGACTATGTAAAGGGCTACCAGTAAAAGGAAGATGGAATTTACAAAGGCCGCAAGTATTTCTGCCCGGATCAGTCCAAAGGTCCGGTGGTGGCACGGGGGTTTAGATGCGGCGATACTTGCCACAAGGGCAATTACAAGGGCGAAGACATGGGTGAACATATGCCCAGCGTCACTAATAAGGGCAATACTTTTGCTTAAAATTCCTCCAACTATCTCTACTCCCATGACCACAATGGTCAGGGCAAGCGACA
>CAZUIH010000056.1:0-14652 GCA_964620365.1 uncultured Desulfobacterales bacterium
GTTACCCAATGGCCCTACAGATGAAGGGAAAAGAGGTGTGATTTTTAGCTGTTATCTGTTTGAAAAGGGCTGGTTGTTTTTTTATTTTTATTTCATTTTTGTAAATTTTAAAAAATATTTATTACATTTTTGTGTTTTGTGTTACTTTGCATTTGCTGTGGGGTGTGAATGGTTTGCTGAAATTACTTGGCAGGGGGCGGGATGCCCCCTGGACGAGCAAAGATTAATGAAGGTTGACTTACGTTGCGCTGAGGCCGTTTTTTATGAGGTGCTATTAGGACCTTCAGGTCCTGACGCTTTTTCGGGAAGGGCGGATAGGTTGGCGCCTTTTTCACCTATTTCATGATGACCGCGGTGGTCATGTCGACACCGGTATTGCCAGTGGCCGGGTCATATCCATAGACGGTGAATTGATATGTCCCTGGTTCTGAAAGCGCAATCTTTGCACTGAATTTATTGGTGATACCGGTAAACTTGAGAGGGATGGTCTTGAAGGCAACCCCATTCTTCTTGACTATCGCTGCCACCTCTATTGTATCTGGCTTCCAGAAAGTATTAGGATTGATGGGACAGCCACACATAGGTGTCACGCTGGCCATGATTTCCAATACGGTAGGCCCCTTTATCATGGTGTGGGCGCTGGGGTTTAACACGTCTACAACCAGTCCTGGAAACTCAATTATTATGCTATCACCTGTGATGTGCTTTCCCGGAACCACCCAGGTGGTGATGCTCGCCTTTGCTGCGGACTGTTGCTGGCCATAGGGCGCTATGACCTCGATGTCTACCTTTCGGGGTTCATCCAGATCCAGCACAGCCTCAAATTTGGCTGTATATTGGTCAGCAAGGCGCATTCTCCGCTTGTGGGGTGTCATCATCAAGAGACTTGTGTTGCCAGTTGACCCTTTGATCATCCCTTTGGCAAGAATTTCTCTGCTAAAGGCGTCCCTGATTGTAACCAGGCCTCCACCCATGGAGGTGCCTATGAACTTTGCATCCTTGGCCTTGGCCCTTACTACTATTTTTGTCTCAACAGCAAATGAAACGGAATATGTCAGAAAGGCGGCCGCAAGGGTCAACATGAAAAAAAATTGTTTCATCATTATTGCTCCTGCTTTAAAGTTTTTGAGTCCATTAATTTAATGAATTATCCGGGATTATAATAAATAATATTATGGTGCTAAAGAGTAGGGAGAAAATTTATTTTCTTGATTGCCAGGTGTTATAATCTGGTCAAATTAGTTATGACAGACACTACAATTACGCCAAAGAAAAACAAAAAATGGGACATTCATCTTGGTTATCCCATTATCTCCCTGCTCATTCTTATATTGTTCTCGGTCGTAGCGATCATAAGCGGGGTGGGAATGTACAAAATTTCCGTGGAGGGGTCAAAAAATCTCCTGGAGACTAGGGCCGTGGACATTGCTGTAAATCTCAATTTTACCCTGGAGAGACTGGGACTCAAAAAGGATCTATTTCCAGGGCTGATGCGCTCTTCACGCTGGGATGATCTTGCCTTTCTTGCCCTGTATGACGAGTCTGGCCGTGTATTGTTGCACTCAAATCCTCATCTTGTAGGCAGGAACTTGAAGGATCCATTTGCAGGATCAGTGATTCGACAGGAGAAGGTTGATATACGCCTTTCCCGTTTGGCCACAGGGGAAGAGGTCTTCATACTCGATTTCCCTCTTCAGATCCATAATGAAAAAGTTGAGGATGAGAGCCTTGAGAAGGTGGGGGCAGATGAGGCCGCAGAGCGTGAAGAAAACGATGTCACCACTTATTGTCTGAGAATTGCGCTCCATACCTATCCGGCCCGGTCCATTGTACGAAGGGCCCATTTTCAGCTCTTGACCATAGCTGTCTCTCTTTGCGTGCTTTGGCTTCTTACCTTTTTCTTCCTCTGGCAATGGAGGAAGAATGAAAGGCTAAAGAAAAGGCTTCAAGAACAGGAGCACATGGCAAGGCTTGGAGAGATGGCTGCAGTACTGGCACATGAGATTAGAAATCCCCTGAGCAGTATAAAGGGATTTGCGCAGTATCATCTGGAGGGGCAGAAAGATCCTGATCTCTACGAGGACCTTTCCTTGATAGTCAAGGAATCCATAAGGTTGGAACATTTAACGGAAAATCTTCTCGCATACGCAAAGCCCCTTGAGTTGCATCCCACCAGCATAAATCTGTCAGAACTGTGCCAGGATATCAAAAGGGCGGTCGGGCCAGTGGCGGAAGGTGTAACCCTTGAATTCGATTGCAGTGACAGGACAATATTTATTGATCGGGAAAAGCTGATGCAAATCACACTCAACCTGATACAAAACGGGATAGAGGCAGTCGATCCCCAGGAGGGGGTGGTAAAGGTCTCATGCCTCATCAGGGATGAATCCCTGGTTATAATTATAGAGGATAACGGACCGGGGGTATCAGAGAAAATAAATGGGCGGATTTTTGAACCCTTTATCACTACCAAGACCAAGGGGACAGGCCTTGGCCTTGCAATAGTTAGGCGTCTAGTAGATGCCATGGGAGGAAAAATCGGATTTTCCAGGCGTAAAGAGGGAGGGACCAGGGTATTGGTGACCTTCCCCTTTAGGGAGCAGAGGACCATTGAGCATGAAGAAAATTTTCACAATCCATAACCCATGAAAAAAGAGGATTCAAAATCCATATTCGTGTGCCAGAGTTGCGGCCATGTCTCAGCAAAGTGGCTTGGGTGCTGTCCGGGATGCGGGGCATGGCACACTTTTTCGGAGGAAAAGAAAGGCGGGGACGCCGGGGAGAGAGGATGGAAGAGGGAGGCCATCGACGAGATCGGCCACATTCCTCTTTCGGATGTCAAGCTCGAAGAGGGAATTGAAAGGATCAGTACTGATGTCTCCGAGATGGACAGGGTCCTTGGAGGCGGCCTCGTGCCAGGAGGACTCGTGCTTTTGGGTGGGGAGCCAGGGATAGGTAAGTCCACCCTGCTTCTTCAGTTGCTGGCGCTCCTGGCGGAACAGGGATACAGAGTGCTTTATGTCAGTGGAGAAGAGTCTGCGGCCCAGATAAAAATGAGGGCGGAAAGACTGGGGTCCATTTCCAGGGATCTCATCGTGGCATGTGAAGTTGATATGGACAGGATCATGGGGATTGTGGAAGAGGTATCACCTGCGGTTCTCGCCATTGATTCCATACAGACGCTTTATTGCAAGGAACTTGGCTCATCACCTGGAAGTGTGGGGCAGGTGAGGGAGGCCTCGGCCCGCCTCATGCTCATGGCCAAGAAACGCACCATGCCCACCATAATTATCGGTCATGTGACAAAGGAAGGGACCATTGCAGGTCCGCGGGTGCTCGAACATCTGGTCGATACAGTTCTTTATTTTGAGGGCGACAGGAGCCACACGTTCAGGCTCCTGAGGACAGTGAAAAACCGGTTTGGTCCTACCCACGAGATCGGCGTGTTCGAGATGAGTGAGAGTGGCCTGCGACAGGTCCCCAACCCAAGTGAGCTTTTCATGGCACAGCGACCCGAGTCTGTTCCAGGGTCGGTAGTCGTTCCGTGCATGGAGGGCACGAGACCCATACTAGTGGAGATACAGGCCCTGGTGAGCCCATCCCATCTGGCCATGCCCAGGCGGACGGCCATAGGCATAGAAAATAGTCGTCTGGCACTCCTTATCGCAGTGGCTGAAAAACATCTTGGTCTTACCATGTACGACAGGGACATATTTATAAATGTGGTAGGAGGCATAAAGATTTCGGAACCAGCGGCTGATTTGGGAGTGGTCCTGGCCATGATATCAAGCCTGAGAGAGATTCCCCTAAATCCGTCAACAGCGGTTTTTGGAGAGGTTGGTCTTACTGGCGAGGTACGGAGTGTTGGAAAGGCGGAGCTTCGTATAAACGAGGCGTCAAGGCTAGGCCTTGAGTTCTGTATAATGCCGGAAGTTGCAGCTTCTAACCTGAAATCTCCTGAAAATTTTAAGGTTCTGCCGGTCAAGAGACTTCAGGATGCCGTGGAGGTTTTGGGCAGGCCTTGAGATTTTATTTCCGTTTGTCGTTGGAAAACTGCTATCATTAAGAAAAGAGTATATTCCAATTCGTGCTTCTTTTAGATTCTGTAATTTCTTTTAGGATAAGATCAGAGGGCTGGGGTCCCTTTGTATAAGCGGTTTTCAGTATCCGAAATGTGAATGTTTTTTTAAGGATGATTTTATCAGCATTTGAAATTGCAAGGTATTGTCTATTTTGCCAAATTTTTAGGTTTTTCGGTACTTGAAGTACCAAAAGTGCGTTCATAACAGATGGTTCCTTGACAGTGGCCTTGGCCTGGCCTAAATTCTGACTTGTAATTTGTTATCTATTTCCCGTTATTTTCAGGGTGACATTCATAAGAAAATTAAGCTAAACAAGGAGTAGCCTATGTCTGAAGAAAAGGTATTGCATGTAACTGATGCAGATTTTGAAACCCAGGTGTTGAAAGCTGATAAACCCGTGCTCGTGGATTTTTGGGCAGCTTGGTGTGGGCCTTGCAGGGCTATTGCGCCGGTAATCGAAGAACTTGCCAGCGAATATGATGGCAAGGCGGTTATCGCAAAGATGAATGTTGATGAAAATCCTTCTACGCCAGGAAAGTATGGTATCCGCGCCATCCCCACCCTGATACTTTTCAAGGATGGTCAGGTGATTGACCAGATAACAGGTGCAGTGGGGAAGGCCATGATAACCTCCGCCATAGACAAGACTCTTTCCTGATTTTGACAGGAAAGTACCTTCAGGGGTAATAAGCGTGAAAAAGCAGCTTTCGATAATAGGGGCCGGGCCAGCGGGGCTGGCAGCGGCCCTTTATGCCAGCAGGGCCCGGATAGAAACCCTTTTGATTGAGAAACTAAGTCCTGGTGGGCAGGTGTTGGTTACTGACTGGATAGAGAATTATCTTGGCTTTCCTGACGGCATCTCCGGTTATGATCTCATCGAAAAGATGGCATCGCATGCCAGGAAATTTGGAGTGGCTGAAAAAAATGGCGAGGTGGAATCCGTCAGCCGAGATGATGAGTCAGGTATTATAACCTTAGAGCTGGCAGGCGGTGAGCGTATAGAGTCGAAAGCTGTGATAATTGCCACAGGGGCAAGACCTAATCGGCTTAACGTGCCTGGGGAAGATGAATTGACTGGAAAGGGTGTATCCTATTGCGCAACCTGCGATGGTCCATTTTTCAGGGATCAGGTGGTTGCCGTGGTAGGTGGTGGAGACAGTGCTGTTCAGGAAGCACTTTTTCTGACAAGGTTTGCCAAGAAGGTTTTTCTTATACATAGAAGGGATCAGTTACGCGCCATAAAAGTCCTTCAGGAAAAGGCACTTTCGCATCCCAAGATCGAGATAATATGGGATACTGTGGTGGAAAGCATTAATGGTAACAATACCGTGAAATCCCTGACTCTTTCCAACAGGAAGAGTGGTGCAAAGGGAGAGCTTTCTGTAGAAGGGGTTTTTATCTTTGTAGGTATACATCCCAATACGGATTTTGTTAGGGGCTTTGTCAGTATGGATGATCGGGGATTCATCATAACGGATGAGTGGATGAAGACCTCAGTTCTGGGTGTTTACGCCGTTGGCGATTGCCGGGCCAAACCCCTTAGACAGATTATTACAGCTACCGGCGAGGGGGCTACCGCCGCCTACGGGGTAGAACATTATCTGGCTGCATATTGAGATTGGCTGGGATTTAATTTGATGAATAGGATTTCTTACAGACAGTTAATTATTTTTATTCTGGCTTCCTTTCTTCTTGTTCTCCAATTAGGAGGTTGCGCTGGTAAAAAAATTCATGGAGGGGGAGATCAAAAAGGCGATTTCCTATCTATTTTTACGCCTGATGACGCAGACACAGAAGAAAACGACGAGGCTAAGGTCATGGCAAGAGAGGCCATGGATTTTTTCCGAAGAGGACGTTATCTCTTGGCTGAAGAGATTTTTCAGAAGATACGGGATAGGTTTCCCTTCAGCCCTTATGCCACACTGGCTGAACTGCGTCTTGCTGACTGTAAATTTTTTAATTCGGCCTACGAAGAAGCCATTCCCCTCTACGAGGAATTTGAAAAGCTGCATCCAACCAATGAAGCCATCCCCTACGTTATTTTTCAAGAGGGTACTGCCTATTACCGGCTTATGGATACCCCGGACAGGGATCAGAGTTATACCCACAAAATGATCAAGACCTACGAGCGGTTGCTCAAGCGCTATCCTGGAAGTCCTTATGAGCTGGAGGCAAAACGACGCATCGCTGAGGGAAGGAATCTGCTTGCAGAACATGAAATAGTGGTGGCCAAGTGGTACCTGAGGGTCGGAAAGATAAAACAGGCCAGGTTGAGGTTAAACACCGTCCTTGAGCGCTATCCTGATACTGCTGCCAAGGCCAAGGCCGAGATCATGCTTTCCAGGATCAGAGATATTGACGAAGGGGCTGGCGAAAAGTCGGTACATACCGAAGAAGGTAAAAAAGATAGTTGGTGGCGTAGGCTCATCCCCTTTGTTTAATCCCGAATTATGCACTTCAAATATCCAAGCAACATTTTTTAAAATCATTAAGTTGACAGCAGGTTACCCTGTAAAAAATCTTTACTCCCGCATCTTTGGCGAACTCACCAACTGCATAATCCGGGTTAATAGAGGTGGCAGGCGACAAATCTGTTTTCGCCTACAGCACGTTCCCTTGGGATTTCGTGTCTGCATATCTCCATCACCATGGGACAACGATCATGGAAAGCGCAACCCGGTGGAATGGAGTCGAGCGATGGCACATTACCCTTTATCGACGGCAGCCTTTTAAGGTCAACACTTGTGGAATAGGGGATGGAGGCCATAAGTCCCCTGGTATATGGATGGAGAGGATCTGCAAAAAGTTCCCTCACGTTAGCCTTTTCGACTATCTTCCCCGCATACATAATCAGTACCTTCTTGGCGACCTGGGCTACCACGCCCAGGTTGTGAGTAATGAGCAGTAGACTGAGGCCGTATTTTTTTTGTAGTTTCTTTAGCAGGTTGAGTATTTGCGCTTGAATGGTTACATCAAGTGCCGTGGTGGGCTCATCCGCAATGAGCAGTTCAGGGTCACAGGAAAGGGCCATGGCGATCATCGCCCTTTGGCGGAGGCCGCCAGAGAGCTGATGTGGATATGAATTCATTCTTTTTTCAGGCTCGGGTACCCCGACCTGGGACAACAGATTTATGATCCGTTGTTTCCTTTCAGCACGGTTGATATCCATGTGGGTGGATATAGCCTCGTCAATCTGCTCGCCAATGGTGAATACGGGGTTCAGTGCGGTCATTGGTTCCTGAAAGACGAGGGAGATCATTCGTCCCCGAATGGTTTGGTAGTCTTGCGAGGTAAGCTTGGTAAGCTCCTTGTCCCTGAAGATAATGGAGCCAGCTCGTAATCTGAAGGGCGGGGTTGGAAGGAGTCCCAGGATCGACAATGCGGTTACGCTCTTGCCGCATCCTGATTCCCCAACAATGCACAGGCTCTCCCCCTTGATCATGGAAAAAGAAAGGCCCCGTACCACTGGTACGGAGCCTTTCTTTTTTAATATATCAATTTTGAGATCTTTTACTGAAAGAATTTTTTCTTTAGTCACGATTCTTGATTAGAAGAGTGGCTGGATCCAGAATCAGAGATTCTGTTTCGCTCTTGTTCTTTCCCTTTAGGAGCTTGATGTCGATATCGCGACCTGACGGGTTGAGCTGAACGATAACCTCGAAGAAGTCTGCTACATGATCAATGGCGGTAGGAAGCCCACCGGCGGCCATATTCTCTTCCCTGTGGGTCCTTATGGTGAACCAAATGGGAAAGCCCTGTTCCCTGGCCAGGAGTTTGAGCTCGCCAAGGGTTTCCCTCACTGATTCATCGAATGGCAGACCATCTATCAGCATAAGCTGTGGAAAGAATATACCCTGCTCAGTAAGATCATTTAGTCTTTCTTCCAGCAATGGAACACCAAAGGTAATGGTATTAAAGGTCATTATAAAGCGGTGCGGCAGTATGGTTTCCCAAAGCTCATTGGTATTGCCGAGCTGGTACTGTTTGGAGATATTTTGAAACACCTCTTCATACCAGAGGCACACCTTCTTGACCGGTTGGTCCAGGCTTATATGTAGGACATTTTTACCCTTTAGAAGGCTGTCCAGTGCGAGCTGCACCAGGAATGAGGTCTTACCAACGCCTGAACGGGCGAGGACTGCACCAAATTCTCCCTCCTTCAATGCATTGCCGTTGTCATTTCCCAACATACGTAGGGGATTTCTTACAATGAGATCGTTTTTCACCATAGCCAGTGACCTTTCACACAGATAAATTACCTTGCCATTGCCTGTTCGTTTTTTGTTATTGGGACAGGCTGCGTTACAGCCTACGCATGGAGATGCATCCATATATATATATATCAGGCAGCTTTCTTTTTCTCTTCCTGAGCCTTCTTTATGAGTTCATCCGCTACGTTCTTTGGCACCTGTCTGTAAGTAGAAAATTCCATGGTGAACTGGGCCTTGCCCTGGGTAGCGGAACGCAGTGTTGTAGAATATCCAAACATCTCCGCCAATGGTACCTCGGCCTCGATCACACACATGTCTCCTTCATCCTGGGTGCCTAGTATCATGCCTCGTCTCTGGTTAAGAGAACCCATAACTGCGCCCTGGTACTCGGTTGGGGTCTCTACAGCGACCTTCATAATGGGTTCAAGTATCGCGGGCTTTGCCTTGGAGTAACCCTGTTTGAATGCGCCCCTGGCAGCGGCCTGGAATGCCGTGTCAGAAGAGTCAACCGAGTGGGCCTGGCCGTCGTTGATAACGACCTTGACTCCAGTTACTGGAAATCCAAGCAGAGCTCCCTTTTCCATGGCGGCCCTGAAGCCCTTTTCGCATGAAGGAATAAATTCTGTGGGAATGGTACCACCCACGATCTGGCTCTCGAATACGAACTCTTCATCGGTAATGGGCTCCATATAACCGGCAACACGTCCGTACTGACCAGCACCACCCGTCTGTTTCTTGTGGGTGTAGTCAAAGTCGGCCTTCTGGGTGATGGTCTCGCGGTAGGCAACCTGTGGCATTCCAGTGGTTACCTCTGCATTATATTCCCTGCGCATGCGTTCTATATAGACCTCGAGGTGGAGTTCTCCCATTCCGGAGATAATGGTGTCTCCTGTCTCGTGATCCACATAGGCGCGGAATGTCGGATCTTCCTTGGTGAACCTGTTAAGAGCCTTTGACATGTTGACCTGGGCCTTGTTGTCCTTGGGAATGATTGCAAGGGAGATTACAGGCTCAGGCACGTGCATGGAGGTCATAGAGTAGCGTATTTCAGGTGATGTGAAGGTGTCTCCGGATGCACAATCTATTCCGAAGAGGGCACCTATGTAGCCGGCCGGAATGGATTCGATATCCTCCATCTCGTTGGCATGCATGCGGACCACGCGGCCCACTTTTACCTTGTTGCCGGTCCTGGAGTTGATGATGGTGTCACCCTTGGAAAGTGTACCCTGATATACCCTGATGTATGTGAGCTGACCATAGCGGCCTTCCTCCAGTTTGAACGCAAGGGCAACCAGAGGTTTTTCCGGGTCTGAGACAAGTTTAACCTCTGCCTCATCATTTTCCATATCAAGGGCAATATTCTCGACCTCTGCTGGGGCAGGAAGGTAGTAGTTCACTGCGTCGAGAAGCGGCTGGACTCCCTTGTTCTTGTATGCCGAACCAACAAATACAGGGGTGAGTTCCCTTGTCAGGGTTCCCTTCCTGATCGCGTCCCTCAGAATATCTTCCGGGACTTCCCCTTCAAGGGCTGCTTCCATCAGTTCTTCGGAAAACATGGAAGCCGCATCTATCAATATCTCCCTGCGCTCTTCTGCTTCAGCCACCAGTTCCGCGGGAATATCTTCAATTCGGACCCTTTCACCCTGGCTTCCGTCAAAATATACTGCCTTCATGCTTACCAGGTCCACAATGCCCTGGAAATCATTTTCCAGGCCTATTGGAATCTGCATGGCAACAGCGTTATGATTGAGCTTGTCCCTGAGCTGTTCCACAACCTTGAGTGGATTAGCCCCGCTTCTGTCGCATTTATTTACAAAGGCGATGCAAGGAACCTTGTAACGTGACATCTGGCGATCAACAGTGATGGACTGTGATTGTACTCCACCCACGGAACAAAGGACAAGTATACCACCGTCGAGGACGCGCAAGGCCCTCTCAACCTCTATCGTGAAGTCTACGTGGCCGGGGGTGTCGATGATATTGATTTCATGTCCTTTCCATTCACAATAGGTGGCGGCCGAGGTGATGGTTATACCGCGCTCCTTTTCGAGTTCCATGAAATCCATGGTTGCTCCGACGCCATCTTTTCCCTTGACATCGTGGATGGCGTGAATCCTCTGGGTGTAGTACAGTATTCTCTCTGTAAGAGTAGTTTTTCCAGCGTCAATATGGGCACTGATTCCTATGTTTCTTACCTTGTTCACATCCTTTTTCATTGCTCGTTCCCTCAACAAAAATACATATTATATAAGTGTCATTGGCATGCACCAAGACATAATGGTCTTACGTAAAAATTCCTCTCTCCAAGGGGTAAAGTCCAGATAGAGTAAAATACCAGGCAGGACGCTCCGGTTGGCTCCTTAATATAATTTTTAGAGCGCTTCTTTTAACGCTTAGCCCTGACCTTGTCAAGCATTCCAGCCTACTTATTTGTAAATAAACCGTTTGGTAGGTGCTTATTAAGTATAAGCATGACAGCATATTTTGGCAACGATTCCTGGTTTTTCCGGCCCAAAAGCCTTAATATGGGTTTGTCATGTATTTGAACAGGTCTCCCTGGGTCGAAATTACCAGGCTGGCATTACTTTCCAGCACCTTCTGGTAGGTTTTCATGGTCCTCAAAAATTTATAGAATTCAGGGTCCTTGTTATACGCAGTAGCGTAGATATTCGCGGCCTCCTTGTCAGCTTTACCCCGTATCTCCTGGGTTTTTCTGTAGGCCTGGGATGAGATTGTCTTCATCATTCTTTGCTTTTCCCCGGCAATCCGGGCGGCCTCTCCGGCCCCTTCTGAACGGTATTGAGCAGCTATCCTTTGCCGTTCAGAGATCATTCTTGCGTAGACCTCCTTGCGGACATTTTCCACGTAGTTGATTCTCTTGAACTTGAAGTCCAATATTTCGATTCCCAGATCTGTCACCCGTTTTGAAGCCGCCTCCATCACTTCTTTGGCTAGCTCTTGGCGCCCGTATTTGATAGGTATCAGTAGGACGTCCTCATTTTTGTCATCCTTCATTTCTTCTTCCTTTTTCAAAGGAATTTCCTGGTTGGTGGTCCTTACCAGCTCGGTAAGTTCATGTTTTGCAATGACATTGCGGGTCTCTCCATCCAATATGTCGTCAAGGCGGCTCTGGGCGCGTCTTTCATCCCTCAGACGCTGGAAGAACAGAAGAGGATCTACAATGTGCCACCTTGCATAGGTGTCAACCCATATGAACCTCTTATCCTTGGTTGGTATCTGGTTGGGAGATCCGTCCCATGCCAGAAATCTTTTGTCAAAGTAGTTTGTTTCCTGGATGAAGGGTATTTTTATGTGGAGTCCAGGAGTCATGATTGGTCTCCTGACAGGTTTTCCGAACTGGGTGATGATCACCTGCTGGGTCTCGTCGACAATAAAAAATGCCCCTCCGGCTATCACAAGGATCAGTATTCCAACAATTATAAAAAAGATGGAAAGTTTTTTCATCACTTCGCCTCCTTGTCCAGAGAGAGCAAGGGCAGTACGGATCTTATCTTGTCATCGATCACGATCTTGTTTTTCAGGTTGGGATATACCTTGTCCATGGTTTCAAGAAAGATCCTTTGTCTCGTCACCTTGGGGGCCTTTTTATATGCAGTCAGAAGGGCCTCAAAGAAAAAGGCGTCTCCCTTTGCCCTGTTTATTCGTTCAGTTGCATATCCTTCGGCCTCCTGTATCATCTGAAGGGCCTGTCCTCTGGCCCTTGGAATCACACGGTTATATTCTGACAGGGCCTCATTTATGAGCTTTTCCCTTTCCTGTTGAGCCTGATTAACCTCGTTAAAGGAGGGCTTTACCGGATCGGGAGGATTTACGTCCTGGAGCACGATTTGATCAACTGTGATTCCTGTTTCATACTGATCACACAGGGCCTGTAGCTGCAGTTTGACCTGGTCCGCGATTTCCTGGCGCCCGGTGGTGAGGACATCATTAACATCTCTGTCTCCAACTACCTGTCTCATTATGGCCTCATTCATATCCCGGAAAGTGGTTCTTACATCCCGTACCCTGAAAAGCAGCTTGTATGGATCCCTGATGCGATACTGGGTGATCCATTCAACTACCGCCACATTGAGATCCCCCGTAAGCATCAAGGCCTCATTTTTGAAATCTCTGGGGGCGTAGCGGGTTCTAACCGCTGCCTTCTCCGTCCTAAAGCCGAACTCTTCCTTCAACTGCCTTTGCACCGGGACCTTTATGACAGTTTCTACTGGTGCTGGAAACTTGAAGTTGAGCCCAGGCGGGGCCTCCCTCACATATTTCCCGAATCTAAGGACCACCCCTACTTCCTCTGGTTCAACAGTGAACCACATGTTCCATACTAGCGCGGCAAGCACTGCTACAAATACCAGTGATACTACTGCCTTGGGGTTGAGCGTAGGAGGTTTGAGCTTTTGAATATGCTGTTGATACGAATTGTCTTGTTCCATTTTAGATAATCCCTGGGCTATGATATGATTAAACTTAGATTAATCATACAGATGTTGAGTTTTTGGGTCTTGTTTCGGTTGATTGCCTTCTTCATCATTTATTGGGAACCTCAAAAAATTAGATTTTTTGTTCGAGGATAAGGCGCAAGAAGACAAAAAAACGCAGCATACTCCCTGTATGTGAGGATTTTTGCCGACGAGCAACGCAGTCATCAAGCAAAAGGGCAATTTTTAGAAGTTCCTTATTTAGTTGTCATACCATGATTTTTGAAAGATGTACAAGCACGATCTTGAATTGTAGCAGCAGATCATTTTTTGAGGTATCTTTTAATAACCGAGGATAAAACCATGCGTATTGCGTTTTTTTTACTTTGGTTACTTTGCTCGTCCCAGGTTTGGGCCATTACTCCTGAGCAGATAGTCTTTCCCTCGGACGATGGCCTCAAGATTACAGCTGACCTGTACATGAAGTATCCGGAGAAGGCGCCTTTTATTTTACTTTTCCATCGTGCCGGCTGGAGCAGGGGAGAGTATCGGCAGATAGCTCCTAAGCTGGTGGAAAAGGGCTTCAATTGCATGGCAGTGGATCTGCGCTCCGGGTACCGGGTGAATGATATCGTCAATGAAACCGCAAAGAGGGCCAGATACAAGGGGCTTGGCATCCAGTTTTTGGACGCGTATCAGGACATGGAGGCAGCTCTAAGGCATGCCCGTTCCCGTTGGGCGAAGGGAAGGGTGATTTTGTGGGGAAGCTCTTATTCTGCCTCCCTTGCGTTGATGCTTGCGGCACACTCTCCGGGGCAGGTAGACGGGGTAATCGCCTTTTCGCCAGGAGAATATTTTGTAAGGTTTGGTAAAAGCGGTACTCTGGTCAGAGATTCCGTCTCCAACCTTTACCTGCCTGTATTTTTTTCATCTGCTGGCAGTGAGATGAAACTATGGATAAGCATCTTTGAAGCAATTCCCTCCAGAGAAAAGGTGTATTTTTTGCCCAAAACCCCGGGAGCACATGGGGCGGAGGCCCTGTGGGAAGAAACGGATGGGAGCCAAGAGTACTGGCAGGCTGTCAACCGCTTTCTGGAACGTTTTTTGCTTTGATTGAGATACAAGCAAAAAATGCTTTCATACATGGAGTATGCTGTGTTTTTGGGTTTGTTCGTTTCAACTAATGCGCTTCCAATCTTTCGAAGCAGTTCCCTGATGAACTGAAGATGTGGCGTACTTGGTAGGGTTTGAATCAGGGTGAGGTGGCGATCCTTTCTGCCACCAGCAAAAAGGGGCCGCACCATCTCTTAAACAGTTTTCTGAGCACTATAGATGTTGATATCCCATCTTTTCCTGTACGTTTCAGGATTCCTTCCCCTGTTATGACCTCGCTGGTAAGAAGTATCCTTGCCCCAACCCTTTGAATGTCAGGAAAAGCAACGAGGTCTATAAGGCCTGTCTCATCTTCAAGGGTTATAAACATCACCCTTTTTCCGGAGCGGGTAGGCGGTGTATGGATCAATACCATGAGTCCTGATAACCTGACCAGGCTTCCAGACGGAAGTCTTTTTATATCCTCGCCTGAAAGTATTTTCCTTTTTTTGAGAAAAGGCCTTATGGCTGCCATGGGATGGACTGAACAATAGGTCTCGAGGTTAAGGTGTTCGGCCCTTGCCAATTCAAGCTGCTTTGGCAGCGGCTTCATCGCATCCTCCTTCTGTTGCAGGAAGTCCCTTCAGGGCCATGGATAGGATCAGGGCTGAGGCCGTGTTCCTGGAAAGTTGGACCCTTTTAAAAAGGTCTTCATAACTTTTAAAGGGTCCCGATCGTTCCCTTTCCTCCACGATCCTTTTCGAGGTTGCCTCGCCTATTCCCCTTATGACATTTAGTGGGACTCGTATTTTTCCCTTTTCGGCCTTGTAATGG
>CAZUIH010000057.1:0-14515 GCA_964620365.1 uncultured Desulfobacterales bacterium
CAGGTTGATCCCATGGCTGATCAGGTCGATAGAGGTACTCTTTACGTGGTTGGGACCCCAATAGGTAATCTTGGGGATCTTACTTTCCGTGCAAAGGAGATATTGGCATCTGTCGAGCTGGTGGCCGCTGAGGACACCAGGAGGACTAGAAGGCTCTTGGCCAGTCTGGGCATAAGCAAAAAGGTCATTAGCTGCCACAAATACAATGAAAGGGAGAGGGTCAGGCTTGTTTGCGGGCATCTTGCCCGAGGGGAAGATGTGGCCATGGTCAGCGATGCTGGCACTCCCAACCTGTCGGATCCAGGTGCTGCCCTCGTCAGGGCGGTAGTCGAGTCTGGTTTCAAGGTGGTGCCGATACCAGGTGTGTCCGCTATAACTACCCTTTTGAGTGTGGCTGCAATGGCCGCGGACTCATTCATGTTTGGAGGCTTTTTGCCTTCCAAAAGATCAGCAAGGCAGAAGTGTCTGGAAAAATTCAAGGATATTGAAGTGCCCATTGTTTTTTTTGAGGCACCACACCGGCTTGTCGAATCACTTGAGGATATGGAGAATGTTTTAGGCGACAGAGACGCGGTCATAGGAAGAGAACTTACCAAACTGCATGAAACCATTATTTACGGAAAGATCTCTCAAGTCAGGGCCCAGTTTGAAGGAGGCCGTGTACAGGGAGAGATAACGATTGCCATTTCAGGTAAACCAAAAGATGAGCTGAGCGATTTTATTAGTGAACCGATATTAGGCGAAGTGCTCGATCTCGTAACCAGTGAACGAAAGATTTCTGTTAAGAGGAGTGTTGACTTGATATCGTCCCTGACGGGAAAGTCCCGAAAGGAAATCTACCGTCTTGCACTTAAAGGCAAAGGGGAACTGGATGATTAGGAGATTACTCCCCTCTTGGCTCCGGCTATTAAAGGAGCTATATGTGGCAGTGGGTAGTGAGACAGAGGTTGCCTCCTTTATATGATGAAATTATGTATTCAGAATACACTCCTGCACGACTTATTAATAAGGCGACTTTAGATGACTTTTCTGGGCCAGAGGCCATGGCAGGATTCACGGAGTTAATCCGATGGACCGAGTAGCAGAGATAGTGTCAATGATTGTCAGCTGAAAGATCGATTGTCTGACTTATTTATTGGGGCATTCAAGGAAATGAATCGAATTGTAGGTATAATTCCCGCGCGATATGGTTCGTCCAGGCTCCCTGGAAAGCCACTGGCAGAGATAAACGGGCGTCCGATGATAGCACATGTATTGGATAGGGCGAGCGCGATAGAGGGTTTAGACCAGGTATACGTAGCCACAGATGACGATCGAATATTCGATGCGGTGCTAGAGGCCGGAGGGACCCCCTTCATGACTGACCCTGCGCACCCTTCCGGGACTGACCGCATAGCAGAGGTGGCCAGGAAACTGGAGCTTTCTCCGGATGACATAGTTGTAAATATACAGGGAGATCAACCTCTTCTTGATCCTCGTCCTGTTGAGGACATAATTGAAAGACTGGTCTCTGACAAGGATCTTGTAATGACAACTCCTGCCTGTCCTTTGGATACATCTCAAGTCGCAAATCCAAACAGGGTGAAGGTGGTTGTGGATTCCTCATGGAGGGCCATTTATTTTTCCAGGGCACCTATCCCATTTGATCGGGATGGTCTAATTGCTAAAGGGTCCAAAGGTCTGACCATAAAAATGGAGAAGGGATATCTTCATCATCTTGGTCTTTATGCCTACAGAAACAGTTTTCTCCAGACATTTGTTTCTCTGCCCAGGTCTTTTCTTGAGAGGGTGGAGCAACTAGAACAGTTAAGGGCCTTGGAAAATGGCTATTCCATAGGAGTTGTCTTGGTAAAACGGGGTCCCCAGGAAGTGGATACCCTGGATGATCTGGAACGTGTACGTCTTCTAATGACAGCAGAGTGACACCTTCTCCAACTCTATCTGTCTTCCCATGAAACGCTTGACGATGTCTAGGGTGGCCGGACCGATATCTGACAGAAAGAAGCGGTCGGCATTGTCCTGCAAAGCCGTTTTGTCTTCATCAATTTTTTGTATATAGTCGTAAATTGCTTCTGCCACAGCCTCGGATGGGTCTACGATAGTGACCCTTTTCCCAATTTTTTCCTGTATCACACCTTTTAAAATGGGATAGTGGGTACATCCCAGTACAAGGGTATCGACCTGTCGGGTCTTCAAGGGCCTCAGGTATTTTTTTACTATCATTCTGGTTTCTCTGGCCTTGAGCCAACCTTCTTCCACTAAAGGGACAAGCAAGGGACATGGCTGGCCTATTACCTTCATGTCCGGATGCCTGGCCTGGATCAGGCTTTCATAGATTCTGCTTTCAACTGTAGCTCTGGTGCCGATCAATCCAATGATTCCGTTGCGGGTAACTTGTATTGCCTGATTTACAGAAGGGGTCACTACTTCAAAGATGGGGACAGAAAATTTTTCCTTGAGATACCGGGTGGCTGTACTTGCAGCAGAATGACAGGCTATAACAATGAGGTCTGCACCCTGATCAAGCAGAAACCTGGTGTCTTCCTCCGCATACTGGATAAGTGTTTCCTTACTTTTTGTACCGTATGGGGTTCTGGCTGTGTCTCCAAAATAGATCAGGGGATATTCAGGCATCAAGCGTTTAATTTCCCGTACCACTGTAAGTCCACCGATTCCTGAATCAAAAACGCCTATGGTGATGGTCATCTTGGACAGTTTCCTCTTCGTTTGTATTAGTGGCAATGAGTTCGGTTTACGACATATCTAATAAAAAATCATGGGACATATCACGAAACATCCTGTTTGTCAGACAGGCCAACCAACTTTTCTCCTCATACCGGGCGCAGTCGGAAAAAAGAGTAGACACTAACTGTCTGTTAATCGGTGTTTCGGGGTCCTTCTTTTTCTAGGTCTTGATTTGTGTCTTTTTTTTGCTTTTAGTGAGGCCACAGGTCCGGTAAGAGGCAGTCCCAACACCTCTTGTATAAAATTGTAAAGCATGAGGGCCTCAGGAAAATTGGCCTTGCTCCACACTCGCTTGGGCCAGCTTCCCTTCTTGTGACACAGTCTGATTGGCCATTGGCTTGACAGAAGCTGGGCTATTCCCTCTCTAACGGATCTTTTAAAATCATATGGCTCCAAAAGCTCATTTATGAGAGCCCTCACTTCGTAGGTAGCCCAGCGGATTTTTCCAGTTTCAAGGCCCTTCCATTCAGGCATCACGGATAGACGGGGGTATATGAAAAGGGCGAGCATGAATGATTCCTGTACTTCTTCACCCTTTTGGATCAACTGATCGAGTCTGGACAACAGGCCAAGCAAAAGTTTTTTTACATGGGAACGCGACTCCACGGAAATACCCTTGCAATACATGGGGAATATACTGTCGAAAAGCCCGCTTTCAAACATGAGGTGGGCCCATGGATGGCTACTTCCTGATCTTAGATCCTTAAGCCACTCATCTCTTACCCTCGGGATGGCACAAAATCTTATCATGTCCTTATGGCGCAGGATTGCCTCCCACGATCGTTCTTCTATCTGGAAGCCTGTTCTGGCAGCATGGCGTACGGCCCTCATCATCCTCACGGGATCCCTCAAAAATCTCCTGTCTGGATCGCCAATTGTACGGATGATCCCATTTCTCAGATCTTCCATTCCGCCTACGTAATCTATGATGCTGAAATCCGCTATGTTATAAAAAAGGCCATTTATGGTCAGGTCTCTGCGGAATGCATCTTCTTGTGGAGATCCAAAGATGTCGGATTCGTCTATGCCCTCCCTTGCTGCCTCAAGGTCGTTATACTCTGTCTGACGGCGGAATGTTGACACCTCAATTACCTTTCCGCCCTTGAAATAGACGTGGACCAGGCGGAAACGTTTTCCTATTATCCTACTATAATGAAAAAGGCGTCTAATTTCTCTAGGTGTAGCATTGGTGCTTATGTCAAAATCCTTGGGGCGCCTTCCAAGTAATAGATCCCGGACACTTCCTCCGACAAGATAGGCAATGTAGCCGTGATCCTTCAGGCGATACAGGACCTTGAGCGCCTCCCGATCCATTTCTTTTCTGCTTACACAATGATCAGGCCGTGGAATAATTCTAGGACTAAAATCAAATTCTTTAAATAGAGGTTGCTGTTCTGCCGGTGGACGAGTTGGAATCAAAAAATTGGTCTGATTCTTACGAGGCCTTCCCCTCTTGGTTCCCTTAACAGATTTGTTGCTGGAAAATTTGGACATAGGAGGAGTGCTCAAAAATTAGCCTTTTTATCAAGGTTATTTAAAACCTTCGGTGCGGATTTTTTAAAGATAGAAGGGTCTATGCCATATTTTTTTATCTTGTAATTAACGATTCTAAGGCTCGTATCGAGAAGCTTGGCGGCTTTTGTCTGGTTGCCCTTTGCCTCCTTAAGGGCTTCTATGATAAGCTCCCTTTCATAGCGGGCAACAGCATCAGCCAAAGACATCCTGTCTTCCTCATCATGGCCCACGCTGCCTGAGGTTTGCAGGGTCGGAGGAAGATGGTGCGCCCTCAGGACATCTTCATCACAAACAAGCACAGCCCTTTCGATACAATTTTGCAGTTCCCTTACATTGCCTGGCCAGTGATACTGCATTATGAGATCTATTGCGGGCGAGGATATGCGATGGATGGTTTTGTTGTTCTCCTTACTGTACCTCTCCAGAAAATGTTCGGCTAGAAGCAGGACATCTGTGCGCCTTTCTCTAAGGGGAGGAAGATAGATGGGGAACACATTCAATCTGTAATAGAGATCTTCCCTGAAATACCCTGACTGCATGGCTTCTTCCAGGTTCTTGTTGGTGGCTGCGATGATGCGCACATCACATTTTATGGGTTTAGTCCCTCCAAGCCTCTGGAATTCCCTTTCCTGGATCACATGTAGGAGTTTAACCTGAACGGCATGGGGTAATTCCCCGATTTCATCAAGAAAGATGGTGCCTCCCTGGGCAAGTTCAAACCGGCCTTCCTTACGGCTATTAGCCCCAGTAAAGGCCCCACGTTCGTGGCCAAAAAGTTCACTCTCTATCAATGTTTCAGGCAGTGCCGAGCAGTTTACTGTTATGAAAGGCCTGTCTCTCCGGGGACTGTTGTAGTGGATAGCCTTGGCTACCATGGACTTTCCTGTGCCACTCTCCCCTCTAAGTAGCACGGTGGCGTTGCTGCCAGCTACACGCAACACCATGTCGAAGACTTCCTGCATCCTGCTAGATCTGCCTATCAGATTTCCAACCTCATATTTTTCAGCCAAAGCCCTTTTAAGGGTCTGGTTTTCCTTCAACAATGATTCTTTTTCGGCATTGGCTGCCTGGAGTCTACTTACAGATTGAGCCAAAAGCCCGCTTATTATGGTGAGAAGCCTTAAATCCTCTTCAAAAGAAACTTCATCATTGAAAAGTCGATCAACACTAAGAGCGCCTATGGTATGGCGCCCCACTTTTATAGGCACGCAAATGAACGAGATATCATTTCTTTTGAGGTCTCCCCTGCTCCTGGTCCTGTTCAGAAAACGGGGATCTTCACTTACTCTGGGTATGATAAGTGGTTCTCCTGAGGCCACCACCTGACCTGTGACACCTTCCCCCAGTTTATATCTTCCCCTCTTCCGGGCTTCTGCTGAAAGACCGTGTGCCACCTCTATCTGAAGTTCTGAACTATTGGGATTCACAATTGTGACAGTGCCCCTGGTCATGCCCATGCGGTTGGCAAGGATCTTCATGACATTTTTAAGGGCAACCCGCAGGTTAAGGGTGCTGGAAAGGGCACGAGTCACCTCATAAAGGCAGGTTAGTTCATCCAGCTCTCTTGAATGTGAAGGCGCCCTGTTTAGGGCGCCCTTGTTATTTTTATTTAGCGCTAAGCCTTTCATCTATCAGTTCAGCCACTTTCTGACCGGACAACAACATCCCGCCAAAAATTGGCCCCATACGGAAGGATCCAAAGGTGGCGTTTGCAGCCATACCTGTAACAAATATACCAGGGAAGGCCTCTTTTGTGTTATTGAGGGTTGTGTTTTCCGCTACATCGGCCCACATGGAGCGTTCTCCAATAATTTCACCTGTTTCGGTAAGAAGCTTTGCCCCCATTTTACGCTGAACCACATGTAGTACCTCGGTTGCGTGACCCGTGGCCTCAACTACATATTTAGACCGTACTGCCAATGGGTCAACATGGAGAGATGCCATATCGACTGAAGTCCAGTTGATGACAAGGCCTGTCACCCTTTCTTCACGTACGAGTACATCTTCTACGGTTATGAGATTAAATATTTTGGCCCCTGCCTTACATGCGAGGCTTGCAAGAGTAGTGGTGCATTCCACGGAATCTGCCGTGTAGTAACCGTCACCGGCATCTTCCACCTTGATGTCCAGATCTCTTAATATCTGGGCGCCCTCTTCCTGCACCACTATTTCATTGAACATCATTCCACCGCCCCACATTCCTCCTCCAAGGCTGAGCTTTCTTTCAAAAAGCGCGACCTTGTGACCTTTTTCTGCAAGACGCAGGGCTGCCATGAGGCCAGATGGACCAGCTCCAACGATGGCCACATCCAGTTCCATGCAGTCGGAAAGTTTTTTCATGTACTGGTCCAGTATGGCTCGGCTTATCTTGATTTCATCTAAAGACATAGATAAGGAGTCCTCCTTTATTAATTCGAAATTGGGATGCCACTTTACCGTGAATTGACAATTTTGCAACTTTAGCAACCTAGTTATAAAAAGATGAAAGATAAAAAAATTTTTTTGGCCAAATTCCACCAGCGAAAGTCGCCAACTGAAAATTGAGCTTGGCCTGGCAGATCCCTCTTATTTTATTAATGAATCCTGATTATGCAATTGTTAAGGTTGCCAAAGATTCAAACCTGAGGGCATCTAGCTCTGCCTTGATACTTCGATGGCCCGGACAATTTGAAAGGCACTGATAACATAGGCAATTTATCGCGGCTTCAACTTCTGAAAAATCTGGAAAAAAATGTTAGTCAATGATTGAAATACACCATTTACCGTGAAAATACACACTGCGGCGCTGTATTTTCATGCCTTAGGGGTGCGGCACGGATGTACGGGCCGCATGAAAGTTTGGGATGAAATTTATTTTCGTTGTATTCCCGTCTTTATCGCAGAGATTTTCTCAAGAAAAAAAACCGGTAAGTACCCGTATAGGATTCTGCGAATGATCTTTGACTGTCAAACAACTTTGGTGGGTTGGATTAAGGTTGAACAAAATATACTTGACCTGTTAAAGATTATAGACACGAGCTGAGGGGACTTTTAGAAATATTCAGGTCGAAATCAAGAGTTTCTTTTGGCTCTATGCCACTAAAACTTACAAAAAGGAGGCAACCATGGAGGGACTTGGCGTTAGTGTCACAGAGCACCTGTTGATCCACCAGAAACAATCACCAGAGGCAACCGGTAAGTTTACCCGGCTTCTCAGTGAACTCATATTTTCTGCAAAGATCATTGCCCGGGAAGTCAATAAAGCCGGGCTGGTTGACATACTAGGCCTTACCGGAGAGATCAATGTACAGGGAGAGCAGGTAAGAAAGCTTGATGATTTTGCAAACAGGGTGCTCATCTACAGGATGCAGAGAGCGGGACTCCTGTGTGGCATAGCCTCGGAAGAGAATGCAGACATAATAGAAATTCCTGAAAATATGCCCAAGGGGAATTACCTCCTTATATTTGATCCCCTGGATGGGTCCTCCAATATCGACGCGAATGTCAGTATTGGCACCATATTTTCCATCCACAAAAAGGTAAGCGATAGACCATATATAACCCTTGATGACTTCCTAAGAAAAGGATCGGAGCAGGTCGCTGCTGGTTACTTTCTATACGGCTCCAGTACCATGCTGGTCTACACTACCGGAAATGGAGTGAACGGTTTTACACTTGATCCATCCATGGGTGAATTCCTTTTATCCCATCCTAACATTACTATGCCTGTGCAGGGGAAAATATACTCTGTAAACGAGGCCTATACATCTTATTGGGACGAGCGGACACGCAAGGTAGTTGAGTACTTCAAATCCCCGGACAATGATAGGAAAAAGCCCTACGGAGCCCGCTACATAGGCTCTCTTGTGGCAGATTTTCACAGAAATTTGCTCTACGGCGGGATATTCATGTATCCGGCGGACAGCCGTGATCCGGCAAAACCCAGGGGCAAACTGCGTCTTTTGTGCGAGGCTGCCCCATTGGCCTTCATAGCGGAACAGGCGGGAGGCGCTGCCACAGATGGAAACCAGCGCATTCTTGATATAAAGGCAACATCTTTGCATGAACGGGTGCCGCTTTTTATCGGGAGTAAACAGGACGTGGAAAAGGCCACAGCCATAATGCAGGGGAATTTCTGATAGTGCTATGGAAAAAACTGCCATTTTTCTTGTCCGCCATGGAAGGACCAGGGCCAACGAGGAAGGGCGTTTTGCCGGCCGCACGGATGAACCACTTTTGGAAAAAGGACGAAAACAGGCCCAAAAAGCAGCTGAGGCCCTTTTAGATAAAGGCATATCAGCGATATACACGAGTCCAGTTTTGAGGACCGTAGAAACCGCCTCCATTATGGCCAATATACTTGGATGCCCTGTATTAAAGGAACCGAGTTTCTCTGAAATTTCCATTCCCTTGTGGGACGGAAAACTGAAGACTGAACTGCTTGAGGATAATTCCTCAGGATACCAGCAATGGAAAGAAAATCCCAAGGGTTTCAATATCCCAGGAGGGGAGACTCTTTATCAGGTGACTCAGAGGGCTGTGGATGCAATTGAGCGTATCAGCCGCAGGCACCAGGGGCAGAATATCGCAGTCGTTACCCATCTGGTAGTCTTGCGTTGCCTGATCCTGTTCTTTACAGAAAGGGACTTGTCTGAGTATCGTTCCGTCAAGGTGCGAAATGCAGAGCCACTTGCCTTGATAAAGGAAAATGAACATATTTTAATCAGTGATTTCCATCCTAAATGCGTTTGACATATGGAGGTAAATGGACAGCATGAATAACGTCCTCAAGACATTTGTCCTGCTTGCAGCACTTACGGCCCTGTTTGTTTTTGTGGGAGATGCAATTGGCGGCCGTACAGGCATGACGGTAGCGCTCTTTTTTGCAATTGTGATGAACTTTTTTGCCTACTGGTTCAGCGATAAGATGGCCCTCGCAATGAGTGGGGCAAAACCAGTTTCAGAGGCGGAAGCACCTGAATTGCATTCAATAGTGGCTAATCTTGCTGTTAGGGCAGGCATTCCAAAGCCGAAAGTGTATATTGCACCGCAGGAAACCCCCAATGCCTTTGCCACTGGCAGGAATCCCAGTCATGCTGCCGTAGCAGTGACCCAGGGGCTCTTGAGGCTTCTTTCGCGCGATGAACTCGAAGGGGTTTTGGCCCATGAATTGGCCCACATAAAAAACAGGGACATCCTGATAAGTTCCATAGCGGCAGTCTTTGCCGGGGCCATCAGCTATTTGGCCAATATGGCCCAGTGGGCCCTAATCTTTGGCGGGTTTGGCAGATCGGACGATGAAGACAGCGGTCTTGCTGGGTTGATGTCGGGCCTTGTCATGATGATAGTAGCTCCTATTGCTGCGGCCTTGATCCAGATGGCTATCTCCCGCAGCAGGGAATATCTGGCAGATGCTACAGGTGCCAAGATATGCGGCAGGCCTCATTCTCTGGCAAGTGCCTTAAAAAGGCTTGAGGAATGGAATCACAGGATTCCAATGCATATAAATCCTGCTACAGCCCAGATGTACATAGTAAATCCGCTTACTGCCGGAAACTTTGCCCAACTCTTTAGTACTCATCCTCCCATAGAGGATCGCATTCGCAGACTTCTGGCCATGGCTGGAAGATAACTGGGGGTGGAAGCCGGGGTGGAATGGGTCCCAATTGCCATTGTCACGGCCCTTTCCACCGCTACGACAGACGCCATATTAAAGGGACGGTTTTCTCATCTTTCAGCCTCAGCGATGGCGATAATTCGCAGTGTGTCAGCCGTCCCTTTACTTCTTCCTTTCCTGATGGTCATGACCTGGCCAGAGCTGGGACGGGATTTCTGGCTGACTCTGGCCATGTTACTTCCCCTGGAAGTCTTCGCCCTGGTCCTCTATATGAAGGCATTAAAAAGTTCGCCCCTTTCGCTATCCGTCCCTTTTCTGGCCTTTACCCCGGCCTTTATAACACTTTCAGGGTGGCTCATTCTGAATGAAAAGGTGTCTGTGGGTGGCTTTTGCGGGGTATTCCTTACATGTGTCGGGGCATACACTCTCAATATCAAAAAAGGACGTAAAGGCATCCTCCTTCCCATAAAGGCAATTGGCCAGGAACCGGGCTCTAGGCTTATGCTGACAGTTGCCGCCATATACAGCATAACCTCTGTGCTTGGAAAAAAGGCCATAGGCTATTCAAGTCCCTTTTTTTTCGCATGTTTTTATTTCACCATTCTTGGGATATTCACTCCTTTAGTCATGTTGTTCAGTGGACTAGGGCGGGATAAGCCACTTCAAAAGGGGCCTTGGACCAGTCTTGTCTCAAGACAACTTGGCGGTAGATGGACGGCTTTGTGGGCAGTGGGCCTTTTTCAGGCTATAATGGTGCTCACCCACATGTGGGCAATCAACATGGCAACTGCTGCTTACATGATTGCTGTCAAAAGACTTAGTCTGATCTTCAGCGTCCTTTATGGATATTTCCTTTTTGGAGACAGGGAAATTGTACAGCGGTTAGCTGGATCCGGACTTATGGTACTTGGCGTTTTTCTCATAGTCCTTTCAGGCTAGATCTAGATAAAGAAAAATAAGATGAAAATAGCTCTAATCGCACCACCATGGCCCTTGTTCAATCGTCCATCCATACAGTTGGGATGCCTCAAGTCCTACCTGAAAAAAGAACATAATGGTCTTGAGATACAATTATTTCATCCATATCTGAAGGTGGCCGCTGAAATAGGTTTTGAACTTTACCATGTTATAAGCCAGTCGAGTTGGGCTGCCGAGGCTATCTGCTCGGGACTTTTGTTCCCGGAAAACAAAGAAAAAGCAGATGCTCTCTTCATGCGGGAGCTTATAAGGCGGGAGGAAAAAAAGGGAAATTCCACGCTGTTTAAAGAACTGGTCCCCGGAAAGATCAGAAAAAAGGTAAAGCAAATCTTTGATTCGTTCATTGGGGAGATCAACTGGGATGATTTCAAGCTTGTGGGGTTTACCTCGAGTCTAAATCAGCTTACTGCTGGCCTTGCCTTGGCACTCGCTATAAAAAAGCAGAGTCCGGAGATTTCAATTGTTTTGGGCGGGGCGGGATGTGGAGGAGAAATAGGACCTTCCATTCTCCGCGCGTTTAACCAGGTAGACTATGTCATAGCAGGGGAAGGGGAGTTACCTATTCTCAAGCTTATTCATTATCTTGAGGGAAAGAGGAATGACCTTCCGGCCAACGTGTTTTCACGAATGCAGGGGGAAAAAAAAGGAAAGGTGATCTGCGCCAATATTTCCCCGAAAAGTCAGATCAAGAATATGGATGAATTACCTATTCCCGATTATGACGATTATTTTTCGGAGGTCTCAAAACTTTCACCTGACAAACGTTTTTTCCCTATCCTTCCTGTAGAGGCATCAAGGGGCTGCTGGTGGGGGAGATGCAATTTCTGTAATCTGAATCTTCAATGGGCAGGATACAGGGCGAAATCTGTTGAACGCGTGGTATATGAAGTCGATTACCTGGCCAAGCGGCACAAGGTGCTTGATTTCGCCTTTATGGACAACGTGCTTCCTAGAAAGAGTGCCCATAGCATTTTCTCAGCACTCAAGAAACACAACAGGGATTATTCGTTTTTTGCCGAGCTCCGGGCCGTACATTCGCGCCATGAGATGGAGAGCATGGCCAGGGGCGGACTTTGTGATGTGCAGATAGGCATAGAGGCCTTAAGCGCCTCCCTTCTTAAGCGGCTGAACAAGGGGGCAAGGCTCATAGACAATATTGCCGCAATGAGACATGCCGAGGAATTTGGTATAAGGCTTGGCGGCAACCTGATTATTCATTTTCCGGGAAGCACCGAACGAGAGGTAGAGGAAACCCTGCAGACACTGGACTTTGTCTGGCCTTACCAGCCATTGAAAACAGTGTCCTTCTGGCTCGGACAGGGCAGTCCAGTGGCATCTCGTCCCAAGGACTTCAACCTGAGGGCCATCGCCTCCCATCCTTTCTATCATAAACTTTTTCCTGGTCGTGTTTTAAAGGAATTTTCACCCCTGATCCTACAATACAGGGGAGATCGCCAACGCCAATACCGTATCTGGAAAAGAGTGGAAAAAAAAGTTAGCGAATGGATTCACAATAGACAACGTGTTGGTAACCATGGTAAACTACTCTCATTTAGAGAAGGAGATGACTTTCTCATCATAAAACAGGTACTTCCTGATGGCAGGGTTCTTCATCACAGACTTCAGGGACTATCCAAGAAACTATACCTTTTCTGCCTTGATCCTACGGAATTTGAAGAACTGTGTCGCCAAGCAGCACCGGTTCCCCGGGAATCGGTCGAAAGGTTTGTGAAGGACCTACAAAGCAAGAAGTTGATATTCCATCAAAACGGTTACGTTTTAAGTCTTGCTGTTCAAGCTAACAGTTGGAATCCATTTTAGGAGACATAGGAATCTATGGAAGGAGAAAAACAAAACATCTGGATAACAGAAAGAAAAGACCTGTTTATCAGAAACATTATACGTGATTTTATCCGCTCTTACTCTTTCTTGTTGGAAATAAAAGAAAAATACGAAAACAACGATATTACCTACATTGGATTCGATCAATGGGTAGGCAGCCAGGCCGATAAGGGCATCCTTTGGCGACTGAAGGATTTATGTCACAGACTATGGAGAGATGTGGACCCTAGTATAGATCCTGATTCATTTATTTTTGACTGGATGATTGGGGCCATATTTCATGAGGCAATGAAGTTGAAGGAAAATGCATACCTGGTAGCCACTTATAAGCCGACTTTTCTTTGGGCAGTTTCCGATACAGGTACTTCGGATCGAAAAGACAAGTGTCAGCAATTTTTTCAACAGACTGTGGAAGACGTGCACAAGGGCGTTAATAAACTTGAATGTCTGTTTGCCAATGCTCTGGAGCACCTGATGCCGATTCTCAAAAAAGAAAAACATAATACACTCTTGTTGCGGTTTTTATTGGAAAAAAGATCCGATTTTGAACGTATTGACCCAGACTTGAACGGGATCGGACGCTTGATAGAGAAACTTTTCCCGGAAGGAGTGGATAAGGCCTATTGTCTTGCTGGGGAAGGATACCTGGAAGGCGGCTGGTATGCGGAGGCCAGGATGGCTTTCGAAGAGGCCCTTTCAATCAACCCCTTGAGTCAGGAGGCCCGTGCAGGACTTAAGGTGCTGGAAAAGAGATTGAAGGAAGTAACACTTTTGCTGGAAAGACAGTATCACAGTGAACTGCCAGTAAAATCTCAGGCGGTGTTATGTCATGACAGCATTTGATGAGATTATGGCCCTGGCAAGATCTCTCAGTTTAATCCTTTGCCGTCTTGCCTCTTTCTGCATCATGGTCATCGCCTCATCTTCATCGATCTTAAGCCGCTTCATCAGGATGCCTTTGGCCCTTTCAACATATTTTCGAGATTCCAACTCTTCGCTGAGATTTTCCACTGTACCCTCAAGGGCATTTATCTTTTGGGCAACTGTGTAGGCAAGCTCTACAGCGGGGATAAGGTCATCTAAATGCACAGGTTTTACGAGGTATCCAAGAACCCCGCACTCTTTGGCGCGTTTTACCAAGGGCTGGTCTGCATAAGCCGTGACAAGCACTATGGGCGTGAATCCCGTTTCTCTATGCCGGTTTATATTTCTGGCAGCCTCTATACCGTCCATACGGGGCATTTTTATGTCCATAATGATGAGATCTGGCCGGAATTCTTCAGCCAGATCGACGGCTTCAAGGCCGTCATGGGCTACTCCCACCACATCATAGCCGGCCTGACTTAAAATGACTTCAAACCCCTTGGCCACAGCCACGTCGTCCTCTGCAAGTACTATACGTAGGTTGGAAACATTTTGCAAAGAAATCTGAGGGTTGGCACTCATGAAATACCCCTTATTCAAGAACCACTTTAAGTAATTTTTTGACGATCGTTAAGGAGCAGGAGGACTGAAATAATGGCTGGGGGACAGGGATTCGAACCCCGATAAGCAGATCCAGAGTCTGCTGTCCTGCCGTTAGACGATCCCCCAGCAGCCGCTTGAATAATTTATATAAGTAAAACAAAGAGAAAAGTCAAGACGGAACTGATAGGCCGATTGGTCTCCAATAACCCCAGTATTAAACTGCATATTTTCCTAACAGAGCAATGTTAAATCATGCTGCTAAGAGGAATTGAACGCGGTAGGTTATGCAAGATTTGTAAAAAGAGTGGTAGCGATGTTAACATCCCACTAGAAGATAAAGGTGTCTCTTTATGTCAATTGAAGTCCATCGGA
>CAZUIH010000058.1:0-14373 GCA_964620365.1 uncultured Desulfobacterales bacterium
ATGCCGAACATTTTTGAGCTGAATTGGCTTCACCTTTTGGGTGATATTCTAGTTGTATCCGATATCTTGCAACATGCTGAAATTTAAAACAATTTATTTTTGTTTGGTATTTGAAGTGCATAATTTACCGTGAAAATACACACTGCGGCGCTGTATTTTCATGCCTTAGGGGTGCGGCACGGATGTACGGGCCGCATGAAGGTTTGGGATGAAGGTGAATTGGTCTTTTGGGTAATTGCGGCACAGATTGTTGGATAAGTGGTCAATGGCCTTCACTTGGTCGATGACCATGATGGAATCTCGTGGTCTTGACAGTTATGAAGGCCAGCAAGGCGTGGATCTCCCATCAGGTGAGATATTTAGGTGTTAATTTATGAGATTTTGAGGAAGTCAAGAGGTTATTATGCAGAACAGAACATCGTTTCGTGGGATTTTCATCGTGTTGGGGCTGGTTATTGTGTTGGTGACCGGGTGCTCCCAGGTCTTTCAGGGGGGCAGTGTGCAGAAGCAGGGCGCAAGGGTCTCTATTAAAGCAGAGAATTGTCCGCTTCCTGTCTATTTTGAAGACAGGATAGCCAATGAGGCGGTCCTGGATTTTGTGTCCTGCACCAGAAAGAAGAATGAGCTTGTTGTCAGTGGAAAAGTCAGAAGAACCAATCCGGAGATCGTTTTCGCCCTAGAGGCGGAAGCAATTATCGTGGATGGCGCGGACAAGGTTTTGGCTAGTTCAGAAACGCCTGTTATGCCAAGGCTCCTTGGCGGTAAGAGTCATCATGCCATAGGTCACTTTACCCTGAAACTTCCGATATTGGAAAACGCTAAGGGCATCGTCGTGACCCTTACCTCAGAAGGCAAGGAAGGTGAATAGAACCAGGAATCGGAAGACAAGGCCTTCTGTCCACCGCCACCGACTTGGAAAAATATAATGGCATGACTGCCGGTGATATTTCCCTAAAATATTTTTCAATCCCTGCTGCCTGTATCTTTTTATTTATCACAATGGCAGGTTGTGCAAGGTATCATTCGGCGCCCCTTGATGGTGATGTTTATCAAGGAGTAAGGCAACTTTCCGGGCTGAAGGTGATGGCACTTGAGGCGCGGAAGATAAAGCATCCCTTGTTGCGTCCTGTCAGATTTGATCTTTCAGACGGCCTTTCCCCGTACGAGGCTGCAGTCCTGGCTGTTACAGCCCATCCGAAGCTGAAGGCGTTACGGGATGAAAGGGAGATAGCCGCGGCCCAGCTGCTCCAGGCGGGCATCCTTCCCAATCCTCAGCTTTCTGCTAGTTACGAGAGGCCTACGGGTGGCATGACGACTGGTGCTATCAACGCCTATGGACTCCAGCTGGACTGGGAAGTCACCTCCCTGGTTACCAGGGGAGCAAGGCTCAGAGGGGCTGAGGCCCAGAGCCGTTCAGTGGACCTTTTGGTGGCATGGCGGGAGTGGCAGGCGGCAGAGGCCGCGAGGTTCCACTGGTACGGACTTTTTTGGGCCCTCAAGAGGGGACGTGTCCTTGAGAAGGACGTTTCATGTCTGCTTGACAATCTGAAGGCAGTGGAACACGCCGTGACCGTTGGGGATAAGACCGCTGTTGAACTTTCTTCTGCCAAGGCTGCCTACGAAGATGCCCTGTCAAGGCTTGCCGAAAATGAGGAAGAGGTGACCCGTCAAAGGCTGGCTCTAAAAAAGGCGATGGGGATTGCCCCGGAAATTGACATCGCTTTACAGGATTTCCAACCTCTACAGGAGCCTACAGGCCAGTTCCTTCAGGATGTTCTGGATCATCTCGAAGACAGGAGGCTTGATCTCCTTGCCCTCCGGGCTGGTTACGAAAGCCAGGAAGAAAAGGTAAGGGAGGCCATTCTTTCCCAGATACCCAGGATAGGTATTGGATTTACAAGGGCTAGGGATACCGGAGACGTCATTACCTCGGGTCTTGCCCTGACCATCGACATACCCCTGTTTGACCGGAACCAGGGGCAGATAGCCATCGAAAGAGCTACCAGGAGGAAGTTGCGGGATGAGTATGGCGCCAGGCTGTTCGAGGCCCGCTATCAGGTGGCTGAAAGCGTCAAATACCTGGAGGCCACGAAAAAACGGCTTGAGTCTGCCAGAAGGGCGCTCGAGTCAGAAATGCAACTGCTCGAAAGCTACCGGCAAGCTCTGGAATACGGGGCTGTGGACATACTTACATATTATCGGGAAAGGAGCGTGATGCTGGACAGGAAACTTGCCGTCATCGATCTTGAGAAAACCATTTCTGACCTGATAATCGCCATTGAGGCTGCTTCAGGGACCTACGTGCCGTTAGAGAGTGAAAAAGGTGCAGTGAATGTGTTCAAATCAAAAGAGAAAAGGACGAGCGGCCTTGAGACAGGATAGATCATACATCAGGTCTGCCACCATTGTGTTTTCAACCTCGATAATCCTGGTCTTGATGGCAGTTTTGATGGTCCCGGATTTTTCAGATGCACAAGGAGTACGTCCTGACGGACCTGTGGCCACGGTGAAGGTAGCAAGGGTCAAGACGGGGAGGTTGTCAGAAATAGTGAGGGTCTATGGGAGGACCATTCCCTCGCCTGGACGGGCCAAGGTTTTGTCTATCCCGTACGAATGTCGGGTAAACAGGGTCTATGTTACCCAGGGGCAGGAGGTCGTTGAGGGGGCGAAGCTCCTTGAAATAGGCCCCAGCCCCGAGACAGAGCTGCGCATGGAGATGGCCATAGGCAATCTTGAATTCGCAAGGCTTCAGTTGGAAAAGCTCAAGGAGCGGGCATCCCTGAAGTTGGCTACAAGCGCGGAATTGATACAGGCTGAACACTCTTTTCAGGTTGCAAGGATGCAGGTTGAAAACTTGCAGAATATGGGAATTGCCAAAAAGGTAACCATATTTTCCCAGTCAGACGGCGTAGTTTCGAAGTTGCTTGTAACCCTAGGCACGCTGGTGCCTGCCGGCACTCCGCTCATGGAAATAGTGGCCATGGATGCGGTTCAGGTTGTACTTGGTGTGGAGCCCGAGGATGCGCATTTGGTAAGCAAAGGCGACAAGGTCATTATGTGGCCTGTCAACAGGGAAGTTGGCAGGCCGGTCACCGGTTCCGTCGTTTCGGTATCCCGGTCAATTAACCCATCTACCCGTCTTTTGGATGTCTTCGTCAAACCGCCGTTGCCCTCACCCTTCCTGCTAAACGAATTTATCCGGGCAGAAATAGAGGTGGCTGTAAAAGAAGGACTCATAGTACCCAGGAGCGCAGTCCTTCCTAAGGACGGCCATCTGGTGATCTATACAGTGGAAAACAGCAGGGCACGGCGGCATGAGGTATCTGTAGGCCTCGAAAATGACGGGTTTGTAGAGATCTGTTCAGGGGACATCAAGGCTGATGACCTTGTGGTGGTTCTTGGAAACTATGAACTTTTAGATGGTATGGCGGTAAAGGTGCAGGGTCCTGTTGTGGAAAAGGTGCGGCAGTGAGCTTTACCGAGTGGATGCAGAGACACAGGCGTTCAATCCTTTTTCTTATTGCCGTACTTACCGTCGGGGGGCTTGTAAGTACCTTTTCACTTCCCGTGGCCCTTTTCCCCCATGTGGATTTTCCAAGGGTAGTGATCAGTATTGATGCTGGAGACCGTCCCGCGGGCCTGATGGCCATTGAAGTTACCAGACCTGTGGAAGAGGCAGTTCGGGCTGTTCCCGGTGTACGCAATATCCGGTCCACTACTAGCAGGGGTAGCGCAGATATCTCAGTAAACTTCAAGTGGGGAGAAGACATGGTGACCGCCATGCTTCAGGTGGAATCAGCCGTGAACCAGATACTCTCCTTGCTGCCTCCCGGCACCCATTTTACCGTACGGCGTATGGACCCAACCGTTTTCCCGGTGCTGGCGTACAGTCTCACCTCTGACAATCACAGCCTGGTGGAAATCAGGGATGTCGCCCTCTACCAGTTGCGGCCCCTTTTGTCCACGGTCAAGGGTGTTTCCAAGATAGGGGTCCAGGGCGGGGCTACGGCAGAGTATCGGGTCACACTGGATCCAGCCCGGCTCATGGCCTTTGATCTGACAATTGATGACGTGGCGAAAGCCCTATCCGCGTCAAACGTGATCCAGGCGATCGGACGCCTCAAGGATCATTACAAACTCTATCTCTGTGTGTCCGACACCCGCATTACCGGTCTGAAACAGATAAAGGACACAGTGATAAGGTCTGGAGACAATGGCCTGGTTAGGCTGGATGACATCGCCACGGTCAGCATGGAAACCGCTCCACAGTGGACACGGGTAACCGCGGATGGGCATGATGCCGTAATCTTGCAGGTCTTCCAGCAGCCAGGGGGCAATACCCTCCAGATAGCCAAGGAGATAAAGAAAAAGCTGGCAGACTTTACCCCCCATCTTCCGGCAGGGATAAATATAGCCAACTGGTATGATCAGAGTGAGCTTGTCCAGGCGTCGGCATACAGTGTCAGGGACGCAGTATTCATAGGTGTTGTCTTTGCGGTTCTTATTCTTTTCCTCTTCCTGAGAAATGTCCGTATGACCATCATTGCGGCAGTGATGGTGCCTTGCGTACTGGCCGCCACCATACTGGCCATCCTGATTTTCCATATGCGTTTTAACATCATGACCCTGGGCGGACTGGCTGCAGCGGTTGGCCTCATAATCGATGACATGATAGTCATGGAGGAACATATTGCGAGAAGGCTTCATGAAGACGGAAATGGTCTAGAGGCGGTCAGCCGTGCGGTGAGGGAGATGACCCGACCTCTGGGGGGTTCCTCTGTTTCCACTATCATAATCTTTGCTCCCCTGGCCTTTCTCAGCGGGGTTACAGGGGCCTTTTTCAAGGCCCTATCCCTGACTATAGCCTCGAGTCTTGCGGTGTCCTTTTTTGTGGCCTGGCTGGGAGTGCCCATCCTCGCCGCGCATCTTCTGAGGGGAAAAGATGTCAGGGCGGAAAAGACGGGTTCCATGACAATTGCTGTCTGGAAGGGCTATGAGGCTATTCTGAGACCGCTTTTGACCAGGCCCTATCTTGTTTTACCTCTCCTCCTCGTCCTGGGAGGGGTGGGCTGGTTTTCTTATCACCAGCTAGGATCAGGGTTCATGCCAAGAATGGATGAAGGCGGTTTCATCCTTGACTATGTCGCGCCTCCAGGGACTTCTCTTACGGAAACAGACCGTCTTCTGCGTCAGGTGGAGGATATCCTGGCCTCGACACCCGAGGTGGAGACCTATTCCCGGCGTACTGGTCTTTCCCTTGGAGGTCACATCACCGAGGCCAATGAAGGTGATTTTTTCGTACGTTTGAAACCCATGCCGAGGCGAGACATCGAGACGATCATGGATGACGTGCGGGGCAGAATAGAACGATCTGTGCCGGGGCTCGAGGTCGAGATGGCCCAGCTCATGGAGGACCTGATAGGAGACCTTACGGCTGTTCCTCAACCCATCGAGATAAAACTGTTTTCAGACAACGAAACCCAACTCCTCAGACTAGCGCCAAGGGTGGCCAGGGCCATTGAAAACATACCTGGAGTGGTCGACGTGAAAGACGGCATTGTATATGCCGGTGACGCCCTGATGATAAACATCGACAGGGACAAGGCGTCACTCCAGGGGATAAACCCGGAGGCCGTTACACATACCCTTGAAAGTTATCTGTCTGGCCTGGTGACTACCAAAATCCGGCAGACGCCCAAGATGGTGGGGGTCAGGGTTTGGATACCTGAAGATCTCAGGGCCACGGCAAAGGATATTGGACAGCTGCCAATAAGGAGTGGGAACGGTCACCTGTTTCCCCTAAAGCGTATAGCCACTGTCCGGGAGGTCTCGGGACAGCCCCAGATTACCAGGGAAGACCTGAAGAGGATGGTCGCCGTTACGGGTCGTATCAGTGGTTCTGATCTGGGTTCTGTGATAATGGATGTGAAGAAGGCGCTTTCTGCCCCGGGTCTTGTACCGGCAGACGTGTACTATGAACTTGGAGGCCTGTATCACCAGCAACGTATAGCCTTCAGGGGGCTGATGGCGGTATTTGCGGCTGCTGTAGTGCTGGTATTTCTCCTGCTTCTTTTCCTTTACGAGAGTTTTTCGACCGCTGTGGCCGTATTGCTGAATACGTTGATGGCCATATCCGCAGTTTATGCCGGCCTGTGGTTGACTGGAGTGGAGATCAATATCTCTTCCATGATGGGCATGACAATGATAGTGGGCATCCTAACCGAGACGGCCATTTTCTATATCTCAGAGTATCATGCAATCGCCGGAGATGGCGGAGGAATAGAGGCCTTGATCCAGGCAGGCAAAAACCGCTTGCGTCCGATCGCAATGACCAGCTTTGCGGCCATCCTGGCCCTGATGCCCCTGGGCCTTGGCCTGGGGCAGGGGTCGGCCATGCTCAGGCCCCTGGCAATAGCGATTATCTCAGGGTTAAGCATGCAGATGCTTTTGGTCTTGATAGTCCTTCCCGTCCTGTTGCTGATCCTGAACAGAGGGAAAATGACCCATGAAATCATTACATCCGTCTAATACCTTCCCCATTTTTATTTTCCTGGTTGCATTAAACGCCCTTTTCATTTTTTCCGTCCCTGCTTCAGCCCAGACAGACAACCGACCGGGGCCAAGTCTTGGACCAGGAGGGGCATGTGGGGTGCTACCGGGTGATTCAATGGCCCAGGTGAAAGGGGGGATATGTCAGGAAAAGCACATTGCGTACGGTATGGTCAAGGCCGCAAGAGCAGCGGTTATCACTGCTCCATTCAATCTCACGGTAGGAGAAACCGTGGTTGAACCGGGTCAAAGGGTTGATAAGGGAGCGGTGCTCATGACCTTTTCCGCCCCTGCTCTCGAGGCGCTTTTGAGAAACTGGTGTCATGAGAAAAGGAGTCTCAGCCTGGCCCGCAGGAGCCTTTCTCTCCTGGAAAAACAGAAAGACAGGGCACTTGCCACCCGTCATGAGGTCCTCAAGGCCTCCATGGAGGTGGAAAGGGCAGGTGCAGGTCTGGCTTCTGCCCGGTCGTCATTGTTTGAGGTCCTTCATGAACTTGGCATGGAACCGGAAACAGACCTGCCAGAGGATGTGTGCACCCAGAACAAAGATGATTTCTTTCACTCCATAGGAAAACTTTCCATGGTCACTGCGCCTTTTGCCGGAGTGGTTACCGAAAGGGATATAGCCACGGGAATGAATGTCTCGGCAGGCAGCAGGCTTTTTGTAATAAAAGATATGGAACACATGTTCGTGGAGGTGGAAGTTCCATCGTCGGAAATCCGTCTCTGGCAGCAGGGAAAGGCATATGTGTTGTTGCCGCAATCAATGCCCGTCAGGCTTGAATACAGAGGGGACGTTCCGTTGCTTGATCCCGCCACGGGTCTTTTGAGACTGCGTTTTGAGGCAGAAAACAGGAGATTTTTCCTACAGGACGGACAATGGGTGAGCGCCGAGGTGAAGCTGGAAGGCCGCTCCTGTTTCCTGGTGCCAGTAAAGGCAGTGGTCTCCAGGAACGGACATCAATACTGCATAGTTTTAAAAGGGGATGAGATGCGGGCACAAAGAGTGAAGACTGCAGGAAGCGAGGGAGGTTGCGCGTTCATCCTTGATGGGCTTCATCCTGGTGACAAGGTCCTGGTGAAAGGGGCCTACGAGGTCCTTTACAGGGACCTCAACAAGCTCATGAAGTTCGAGGACTGATCATGTTTGAACGTCTGCTTCGCCATCCCATAGCCGTGATACTGGGGGGAGTCCTTATTGCCATAGGCGGGGTGGCAGGACTTGGCAGACTTCCGGTGGATCTGTTCCCAGACCTCAATTATCCCCTCATAAACATAATAACCCATTATCCGGCCGGTACTGCCGAAGACATGGAACAGCTCATCACCAGGCCCATTGAAAATGCCATGATGGATGCCCCTTCCCTCAGGCGCGTCCGTTCCGTGTCGGCCCCGGGTTTCTCACAGGTCACGGTTGAATTTTCCTGGGGAATCGATGTCCTCCAGGCCCGTCAGCTAGTATACGCCAGGCTTGCCCAGGTGCAGGGGGACTTGCCGAGGGGAGCCAGGCCTGAGCTTGAAAACATCGGAACCTCGCTGGCCATGATCTCCACCTATACCCTGAGCGGGGGAGACCCGGTGGATCTTGCGGGCTGGGTCCGCTACGAACTGGCCCCAAGGCTCACCTCGCTTCCGGGAGTGGCCAGGGTGGATGTAATGGGCGGTGGAGAAAGGGCCTTTCGCATAGATGTCGATCCTGTGAGCCTGCTTCGTCATCACCTGACTCTGGAGACCATAGCCTCGGCTGTCAGAAAGGAAAATGTCCTTGATACCAGCGGATATTTAGAGGAGCATGGCAGGGAAGTCCTTTTAAGGACAGAGGGGCGCCTGGTTGATCTGGATACCCTGAAAGGCGTGGTGGTTGCAAGGGATGGTGACGGCGGGCCCATAACCCTGGCAGATGTGGCGACAGTATATGATGGGGTGAGGCCAAAACGTTATGTTATTACTGCTGACAGACTTCCTGCAGTGGCATTCACTATTCAGAAACAGCCTGGTGCCAGTACGCTGGCTGTTTCAAGGGCAGTTGACAGGGCGCTTGGGGAGATCCAACTGCCCGAGGGGACAACCCTTTCCAAGTTTTACGACCAGGCGGAGATCATTGGCCTTGCCTACAGGAACATGAGGGACAACCTCTTGGTGGGGGCATTCCTCGCTGTGCTGTGTCTATTATGGGTCCTTGGCTGGAACAGGGGCACATTTATCCTCACAGTGACGTTTCCCTTTGTAGTCCTCGGGACTTTTCTCCTGATGGATACTGCTGGCCTTGGCATAAACCTTATGACCCTTGGGGCCATTACCGTGGCCATAGGGATGGTGGCCGATGATGCGATCGTGGTGCTTGAAAACATAGACCGTCACCGGCTTATTACGGATAAGCCCCATACCGCGGCCCTTAGAGGGGTAAGGGAGATACTCGCCCCGGATGTGGCAGGCACCCTTACCATCCTTGCCGCCTTTGTTCCTCTGATACTCTTGACGGGCATGGCCGGCAGGCTCTTTCAGCCCTTTGGTCTCACCTTTGCCTTCGTGCTCTCTTTGTCCCTTCTTTTTTCCATAACATTAATTCCGGTGGACGCAGCGAAATGGATGTCGGCTGCCCGGGACAGTGGCCGTCCCACAACCGGGGCACGGATACTCAAGCGGATCGAGGTCCTCAATCACCGGGTACTCGATCTCTTCCTGGCCCACAGGAAAAAGGCCAGTTTGGGAGTGATCATTCTGTTGCTGGGAAGTTTGACACTCATGGTCTTTAACCCGATAAGGTTTCTCCCCCTTCTTGATGAAGACAGTCTGCTTCTTTCTTACCAGCTTGCGCCAGGTACCTCTCTGGAGGAGAGCAACAGGGTGGGTGACGAGCTGGAAAGGGAGATATTGTCCATGAAGGGTGTTAAGGGGGTATTCAGGCGAACAGGCTCGCCGGAATCCTCCTTTTATGTGGAGGGACCTGACCAGGGAGAGATCGTCATACGGATCGACAGGGAAAGCGGCGTGGATGCCCTTACCCTTAAAGCGCGTCTGGAAAGTTACTTAAAGACCCTTCCGGGCATCATTACCAGGGTCAACGAGCCCACCACTGAAAAGCTGGATGAATCATTTTCCGGGCTTCCTGCATTATTTGGCATAACGGTTTTCGCTACCGACCTTTCAACCCTGTTTGAAACGGCCAGGCTGGTTGAAGGTGTGGCCAGTAAGGTTCCCGGGCTGGTCAACATCGTAAACAACACCAAGGTGCCGACCGATGAGATCGTGGTGCGACCGGACAGGAATGCCCTGGCACGGCTGGGGATATCCGCGGCCTCCGTGGCCAATACAGTGCGGACCGCCATGCAGGGGGAGAGCATAGCGAGCGTCCTGGTACAGCAACGTCCCGTGGATATATTTCTCCGTTATTCACCCCAGGCGCGCCGGGACGTAGAGGCAGTCTCCAGGATTCTGGTGCCCGGCAGTGAAGGCCGCAGTGTGCCCCTTTCTCAGGTGGCAAGAATGGAACGTCATGCCGGTTATCCCGTCATCGAGCACCAGCAGGGCCTGAGGTGTCTCACGCTCACGGCAGAGATCGATGGTAATCCCTTATCGGTAATGGATAATCTGGACAGGGCCATAAAGGGATTGAATCTAGCCAGCGGGATTCAATGGGCCTACACAGGAGAGTACCATGAACTGGTTCGTACAGGTATCCAGATGTTATGGGTGCTTCTGGCCTCGGTCCTCCTTGTCTATGGGATTATAGCGGTACAGCTCGGCAACTGGCTTGATCCGCTGGTTGTGCTTGTCAAGCTACCCCTCGACTTCATGGGTGCAGCCCTTGCCCTGTTTCTCACCAGGCAGACTCTGGATGTCACCGTGCTCATCGGATTCATCACGTTGGCAGGGGTCTCCACCAACAACGGGATCATGCTCCTGACCTTCATCAAAAAGTTCAGAAAAGAGGGAAAACCCCTTATGGAGGCGGTAAGGGAGGCAGTAACTATCCGCACAAGGCCGATGCTCCTTACCCATCTGACCACCCTGCTTGCCCTGATCCCTTCAACTATCGGTATCGGCGCGGGTCCACAGCTTTTAAAACCATTGGGCACAATGCTTTTTGGAGGCTTGACAGCAGGTACTCTTTTTACACTGAACATCCTTCCAGTCTTTTATGTTATGACCGAAAGGTGGAGACGTTTTTAGCCCCCAACCGATTGTCATTAAAACCGCTATCCCCGTAACTACCATCCTTTGCCGGATTGGATGACTGGATAATCCGGAATAATAGCGAACCGGACCCATACTCCCTGCCTTGTGGTATATAACCCCGCTACTTCACGATGAAATGGTATCCTTTTTGCTTTTCTAAGATAAAAGTTTCTGGTGAACGGAATTCTGATCGGCGCTGACAAACGATCTCGGCCGTTGACCAGGAATGAATTGGAGTTGAACCGTGGTTCCGGGACCTTTGCCCTCGGATTATGCAGTTGGTGAGTTCGCCGAAGATGCGAGGCGGAGGGCATGAAGTCGTATTTCTTGTACTTCAACTGCCTGACAACAAAGCAGATTCAGTGAATTTACCAGCCCCTTGCGGCTTCAAAAAAATGTTTCTTGGATGCTTGAAGTGCATAATTCGGGTTGAAGCTAAAAGGTAAACAGGAATCCGGAACCGGTGATTTTATCTGTTCACAAAAAAAGGAGGAATTCTAAATGGTCGAGATTAAAAAGATTCTATTTCCAACGGATCTTACGCCTAGTTCGGAAAAAATCGTGCCCTACGTCAGACTTATGTTGGAAAAACTGGGTGCGCAATTGCATGTAATCCATGTGATGAGAAATCTGGAGGATTTCGGTTTTCTTGATGTGGATGCTGAAGATTATTCAGATATCCTGTCGTCCTATGAAAAGGAACTTCTAAATGGCAGCAAAAAGGCTCTGGACAAGTTCGTAGAGGATAATCTGGCCGACGTAGACAATCTGCAAAAAGAGATTGTGGTTGGTGACATAGTAGATGAGATCTTGGATTATGCACAGAAAAATTACGTAGATATGATCATACTGGGGACTCATGGGAAGAAAGGGCTTGAAAAGATAATGTTCGGCAGCGTGGCAAACGGCGTGGTCAAAGGAGCCGCATGCCCGGTACTTACCGTAAACCCCTTCAAACTTGATTAGTAACAGATGATCCTGTAAACACCTGCGTCTTTTTAAGATCAATACGTACATGAATGGGGTCGTAATATGCGGCCCCTCTTTTATTGAATCTATAGGGCCTGTTCCTTGAGAAACTACGTTGTCTACCCCCCGTACCGGGCGGATGTGAGATATCCTTACGTCTTACGTCAAATCGACCAGTTTTAGCGTGTTCCCTATTGGGAACATGTTAGCTCAATTCGTTCCTTAAAAAGAACAACTTTTCAGTCAGCCTTTCATTGGGCTGCGGGACATTGTTTTCCGAATAAAAAAATACCCGTATCTGGCCATCAGACGGTCAGCATGTCTGTAATATGCTGTTTTTTAATAAATATTTCTAAAGATGCTGTTTCCCCCTTGCCTCGTTGTTTCAAGATAACTCTTTTTTGTGACTGCCAGACATCCATGTAACCGCCGGTCAGAAAAGACTGGCATCTTTTTTGCGGAATCATTAGCCGCAAAAATGCGGCCCGAAAGTTTGCCTAGGACAAACGCCGATCAATAGGCATTTTAAGCGCATAATTTAGGATTGGTGGCCTGCTATGGAATGAAGCAGATCTGAAAGGAGTTTGATATGGCGATTCCAGGCGGCACGGTAGTGTTGTTGAAAGGGGGTGTAAGAACCAAATTTTGACCTGAATGTGAATCAGTGAAAGTGAGATGAGCGAAGTGAATTATAATTATAAATAAATTTGGAGGGTTTGAAATGGCACAGGAAATGGGATTAAGCAGATCTCAAAGCATGGTGATGGAGGAACAAAAAACGTTTCTCAAGGAATTCGTGGACAGCATTCCCGGGGCGATTTTGGTTATTGCCGTTGCTGTAGCGGCATATGTTATAGCGCCGTACCTTCAGCAATACCCGCTTTTCAAAACCTATCTTGAATTAAAGGATTTTATTCTCGCCATTCTGTTCGGGATATTGATCAAGAATACCCTTGGAGTGTCCAAGGTGTTTGAGCCTGGTCTCAGGTTCTCCACTGTACTGACCAAGACGGGTATCGTGATAATGGGCGCGAAATACTCAATGATGGGCCTGGTCAAGGTCGGTGGGCCTGCGCTCTTGTATATCGGCATCTTTCTTTTTGGTACAGCTATTATCATGATGTGGGTTGGAACCAGGCTGAAGGTGCCCACACCTCTGGCAGCCTGTCTTGCTTCAGGTCTGTCTGTATGTGGTGTCTCAGCTACCATAGCCATTGCCCCTGCGGTAAAGGCCAAGAACCAGGACATGGCGTACTCCATCGCCGTGGTGCTCATGTTTGGTCTCTTGGCCCTGCTCGTATTCCCGCCAATTGGCAAAATGTTGCATCTGTCTGACACTCAGTATGGAGCCTTCTGCGGTGTTGGAATCGTTAACTCGGCCCAGGTGCTGGCTGCTGGTTTCGGATACAGTGAGGGTGCTGGCCTGATCGCTGGAATTTATAATATAGGTAGGGTTCTTTTCCTGCCATTTGTCGTCCTCATGCTCGCCATAATGGCTGCAAGCCGTGAAGCGGCAGCTGGTGGACACTCTGTGGAGATCAACAAGTTCAAACTGATCATCGACAAGTTCCCCATTTTCGTACTCGGTTTTCTTTTCGTAGTCGCTCTCAATACCATGGGTCTTTTCAGCAAGCCTGAGATCCACCAGGCAAAGGTTTTCATGAACTGGGCCTTTCTCCTCGGTTTTGCAAGCATCGGGCTTACCACCAGGCTTGCCGACCTGAAGGCCGCAGGACTGTCAGGTTTCCTCATGGGATTCCTGGTAGCCGGCATCAAGGCAACCCTGGCGCTGGCAGTGGTCCTGGCCTTCATGGAGTAAGGGACTTAATGGGTTGTTGAACGGACGAAAAAATTTTTAAAAAGGAGGAAACTGAAATGGCACTGTCAAAATCCAGAAAACAGGATCTTGCTGTTATTATATTGGGTGTAGGAATGGTAATTCTGGCAGCCCTTATCAAGTAATATATTTTTAAGGTTGAAATCGATGATTGGGGGTAGAGTATTCTACCCCTGCTTTTTTTTATCGCTCTATGCAACAGGGCTGGGATCATTCCGAATGGTTGTAACCAAAGAATACGAAGCTAAACAATAATCGCAGCTGCTTATGTTTAAACAAATACTTTTGGCAACAGACGGTTCCGAATCTGCTAAAAAGGCCGAGGATTACGCACTGTACCTGACAAAGACAGACCGGGCGGACCTAACAGTAGTTCACGTCCTGGATGACAAGTTGTGTCACTACGGATACGTCGACCAGCTGGTCCCTGGAACGACCAAAGAAGAGTTTGTCTCCTATGTTATTTCAGAACGGGAATCCACGGCCCGGGAGGTCATCCGCGAATTTACCGAAAAGGCGGAGGCCCAGGGGGTCTCTTTTGAGCTGAAACTGAGACAGGGGGAACCATCCAAAGAGATTGTGGCCGTGGCCAGGGAAGAGGAAAAGGACCTGATAATCGTCGGTGGACGGCCTCCTCACAAACGGTCCAGGTTCAAGTTGTTTGGTACGGCAGAAAAAGTGGCCAGTCAAAGTCCTTGCAGCGTGATTATCGTTATTTAGGGTTTAATCCAATTCTGTGAAAAAATCTTCACCCGGCGGGTGAAGCCACTGTTAAAGTTTGCATTGTTCATTTCTTTTGCTCGCCCAAAAGAAACGAACCAAAGAAAAGGGCGCCCCGG
>CAZUIH010000059.1:0-14066 GCA_964620365.1 uncultured Desulfobacterales bacterium
GACCGGGCCGAGGCATGTCATGGCAAGGCCATTCTCAAGACTTTCGACAGCCATCTGTCTTATTTGATCAGGCGTCACTTCGTCTATTGCCCTTACCACCTCTTCATAAGGTATATACTTGCCCAGATTCATCTCTGTCTTAGCTATCCTGCTCATTCTGGAGTCGGTAGATTCGGCAGACAGAAGAAATCCGCCTTTGAGATGATCCCGTGCCGCCTCAAGTTCCTCACCATCTACAGACTGCCTTGCCAACTTTTCAAGCTCATTCAGTATAAGTCCAGTTACAGTTGCCACTTCATTGGGGGATGTACCTGCATATATCCCCAAAAGGCCTGTATCCTGAAAGCTGGATATAAATGAGTATACCGAATAGGCGAGTCCACGCTTTTCCCGTATCTCCTGGAAAAGCCGTGAACTCATGGAACCGCCAAGAATGATATTAAAAAGGAGGGCTGCATATCTTTTAGGATCAGCGGATGATGGCCCCCTGGTCCCCAAAAGGATGTGTGCCTGTTCAAGATCCTTTTTAACAAAATTTATTCCCTGATTTTCAGTTGGAGTCTTCCTCTCCCTGGAAAACTGCCCTTCTTCAGGGACATTGCCAAAGAGATCCTGGACCTTGGCGACAAACTCTCTATGGTCGACATTACCGGCCGCGGCAATCAATACCTGAGGCCCTGTATAGGCCCCTGCCACATAAGATTTGAGTTTCTCGGAATCTATCAGGGAAACAGTATCAGCTGTGCCCAAGATGGGGCGTCCCAGGCTATTGTCCGGCCAGTAGAAATCACAAAAAAGGTCATGGATCAGCTCATCGGGAGAATCCTCCACCATGCTAATTTCCTGGAGGATGACCTGCCGTTCCCTCTCAACCTCCACTGAATCAAAGCTGGAATTCAAAAAAATGTCCGAGAGAAGGTCCATTACCTTGTCCAAGTGCGTGTTGAGGACCTTGGCATGAAAGCAGGTATTCTCCTTCGAGGTAAAGGCATTGGAGCATCCCCCCATCTGATCAAAGGCCTTGGCTATGTCAAGTGCTGAGCGATTTTTTGTACCCTTGAATATCATATGTTCTATAAAATGGGAGATGCCCGCATCATTGTCCGTTTCATCCCTTGATCCCACATCAACCCAAACCCCTACGGAGACCGAACGCACCGAATCCATTTCCTCTACAAGGACTCTTACTCCATTTGGAAGAATTGTTTTATGAAACCTAAAATCCATTTTCAGGCTCATTCTTCCATCAATGCCTTGCGACTAAGTTTGACTCGACCTTGTTGATCGATTTCAATGACCTTTACCTTGACTTCCTCACCCTCTCTTAACTCGTCTCGTACATCCTTGACATAATGATGGGCCAATTGAGATATATGCACAAGACCATCAATGCCTGGCATTATTTCTACAAAGGCACCAAAATCTGTTATCTTTTTAACTGTCCCGGAATAGACCTCTCCTACTTCAGGCTCTTTCGTGAGGTCATTTATCATCTTTATGGCCTTGTCAGCCGCGTCCTTAGTAGGAGCAAAAACATTAACTACTCCAGAATCGTCTACGTCTATCTTGACATCGCATTCAGCTATGATGCCCTTGATATTTTTACCACCAGGTCCTATGAGGTCACGGATACGGTCAGGATTGATGTTAAGTGTGGTAACTTTGGGAGCGTAATCTGAAAGCTCCTTCCTGGGCTTGTCTATGACCTCTCTCATCTTGGAGAGGATGAACAAGCGGGCCTCCCTTGCTTGCAGTAAGGCCTCTTTCAGTACTTCCTGGCTTATCCCTGATATCTTTATGTCCATCTGGAGGGCTGAAATTCCCTCCTCAGTCCCTGCCACCTTGAAGTCCATGTCTCCAAGGTGATCCTCATCGCCAAGGATATCACTCAGGATTATATATTCATCTCCTTCCTTGATCAGCCCCATAGCCACGCCTGCAACCATGTCCCTTATGGGAATTCCTGCATCCATCATGGCAAGGGTGCCTCCACATACTGTGGCCATGGATGAAGAACCGTTTGACTCCAACACCTCAGACACTATACGTATAGTATAAAGGAAATCCTCAGGAGGCGGCACCACGGCAGCAAGGGCCCGCTCAGCCAAGGCTCCGTGCCCGATATCCCTTCGAGCAGGCCCCCTCAAAGGACGAACTTCCCCCACACAGTACGGAGGGAAGTTGTAGTGTAGCATAAAATGTTTTGATATCTCACCGCTTAAAGAATCAATACGTTGTTCATCTTCAGAGCTGCCCAGGGTAGCCACCGCAAGGACCTGGGTCTCTCCCCTTGTAAAAATAGCTGATCCGTGTGTCCGCGGAAGTTCGCCCACTGAACACCATATGGGCCGTACTTCGTTGAAATTCCTGCCATCTATGCGCCTTTTCTCCTTGACAATAAGGGTACGCATAAGCTCTTTTTCAAGATCCTTCAGGGCAGAGGCGATCTCCTGATTTCTATCCGGATATGTAACAGCCAGGGTCTCCTGGATCTCCGCAGAGAGCATTTTTTTTGCTTCGCTTCTCTCTACCTTGCCCGGGATCTGTATGATTTTTTTCATCTTGTCCCTGGCGAGTTCATATACTTTTCCTGTAAGCTCGGGATCCTGTTCAGGAGGCACCACCTCAAATTTCGGTTTACCAGCCTTCTCCCGCAATTCGTCCTGAAGGTCTAAAAGAGGCTGGATGGCCTTATAACCAAAGAAAATGGCGTCCAATATATCCTTCTCTGGAATAAGAGCAGCTCCACCCTCCACCATAACAATGGCATCTCGGCTGGCCGCGACAATCAGACTCAAATCTGAATGAGCAAGCTGACTTTTCGTGGGATTTGCAATGAATTGTCCATCTACCCTGCCGACCCTTACTCCAGCGATAGGTCCATCAAAGGGTATGTCAGAGACATGCAGAGCTGCAGAAGAGGCCGTAATAGCTACTACATCAGGATCTACTTCGGAATCCACGGACAGGACAGTGGCCAATATCTGGGTATCATAACTGTAGCCCTCAGGGAAACGGGGGCGGAGAGGCCTATCAATGAATCGGGAAGTCAGAGTCTCCTTTTCTGTGGGCCGTCCAATTTCACGGCGAAAATATCCTCCGGGTATGCGCCCAGCGGCATAAAACATCTCTTTGTAGTCACACATTAGCGGAAGGAAATCCACTCCTTCCCTGGCCTGTCCTGAAGTAACTGCCGTCACTAAAACCTTTGTATCACCAAAACAGGCCAAAATAGCTCCATTTGCCTGTTTGGCTAGTCTCCCTGTCTCAAGTGAAAAGGGCAGCTCGTTAAGTTTTGTCTCAACCTTTGTCATAAGCGGTGTCATCCTTCTAATAAATTTGGTACCAAATTATCTACGCAGTCCGAGTTCTTTAATCAGTGCACGGTAGCGCTCCAGATTTTTGTCCTTTAAATAGTCCAGTAATCTTCTCCTCTGACCTACCAGTTTCAAAAGACCTCTTCTCGAGGCATGATCCTTTTTATGCACCTTGAAGTGTTCGGTCAGATAATCAATACGAGCACTAATTAGAGCTATCTGAACCTCTGGTGAACCAGTGTCGGTGCTATGGGTTTTAAAACGCTCAATGATCTCTTTTTTGCGTTCTGGATCTAAAGTCACAGGTTTTTCCTCCTTTATAAATTATTATGTTTTCTGTCATATTGATATTTCTGCTATAAGGCTATAGCATTTTCAGATTGCCATATCTTCATGGGCCTAACATTGGAAACAGAGGATTCAAGATCGGATGAACCCTCACCTCCCGGCCAAGCAATAATGGAAACAAGCTCTGTTTTTTGTCCACTGTCAGGAGAAGACATTCCCTTTCCCCTGATCATCAACCTGAGAAAAGGTATACCAGGGGCAAGTCTCACGCCTTGAGAACGCACGAGTTCCTCTATTCTTGAAGGGGGGATCTTGTATCCAGCACGCAACTCCGCAGCCAAATCACGATCTATCATGAGAGCTGGTATATGTGTCAGCGCGTCTCCTATGGAAACAATTATATCCATAAGCCTGTTTGCCTTTACCCTATCTTCCAATTCATCAAGTGTTACGGCCTGGTCCTCATTGAAAGGACCATTCACTGTACGTCTCAGGGCATGAAGATGGGCACCGCATCCAAGATACTCACCCATTTCATGTACGAGAGAACGGACATAGGTACCCTTTGAACAATGGACAGTAAAGTCCACGTAAGGCAGGTCGACCTTTAAAATTTCAAAACTGAATATCTTTATTGGTCTTGCATCCTTTTTTACAACGATGCCCTTCCTGGCAAGCTTGTATAAGGGCTGTCCTTGATGCTTGACAGCAGAAAATGCAGGTGGAGTCTGAAGAATATCACCTGTATATCTACCTGCGACACTTCTCAGGGTAACAAGATCCAGGTTACCGGGGACAGGAGACTCCTTTACGATATTTCCATCTGCATCATAGGTATCCGTAGTTACACCCAGGATCATGGTCCCCTGATATTTTTTATGCCCTGCCATAATGAACTGAACTATCTTTGTGGCCTTCCCCAGACATATCGGAAGCACTCCCGTTGCTATAGGGTCCAATGTCCCTGTATGACCGGCCTTTTTTTGTCTGGTTATCTTCCGAACCCTTTTGACCACCTGGAATGATGTCATTCCTGATGGTTTATCGATCACTAAAACGCCGTTAACCATCTAACCGTTCCAACTCGTCAAAATATTCATCCAATCTCTCTAATAGGGCATTTCTTATCTCAGGTACGGTGGAGGCGGTCCTGAAACCGGCTGCATGAAAATGGCCTCCCCCGCCAAACTCTCGGGCAAATTTGGCTACATTAAAATAGGATTTGGACCTGAGACTTACCGAGACCTGACCTGCATGGGCCTCTTTAATGAAAATGGCTACTTCCACGCTATCTATACATCTTGCATATCCAACAAAATCTTCCGTGTCCTCCTTAGACGCACCGCTAATCCGAAACATCTCTGGAGTGGCCTGGAGAAGGCCTATTTTCCCATGGCGTTTGACCTCCAGAGTCTTCAAAACCAATGCCAGGAGCTGAAGCCTCCTTAGGGGATAATTCTGATACAACTTGTCTGCTATGTAATAGGGTGCCGCTCCGTGTTTGACCAGATCCCGGGCCATTTCAAAGGTAAGTTCATTGGTATTACTGTGGTGAAAGCTGCCAGTATCAGTTACGATAGCAGCATAAAGATTAGTTGCCACATCTTTTGATATAGGCCACCCCAATTCTTGTAAAATCCATAGGACCAGGGCGCCTGCGGCAAAAATATCATGTTGGATATAGCTGGTGCAACGCTTATCCCTCATGGATTCCCTGGTACAAACGGGCGATTCGCTCAGATGATGATCTATGACAATAATTGATTCGGCCTCGTCTAGAATCCACTGGGAATTCCGCCCTATCCGCTCCGGCTCGCAACAATCCAGGATTATCAAGGTTGCCCCCTTGAGTTCCTGGGAAGTAATCTCGTTTTTCACATGCTCACTGCCAGGCAAGAAGCTCAAAAGTTCAGGCACTGGATCTTCCGCATACAGGACGACATCTCTTCCTGATTCCATGAGAGCCAATCCAAGCCCCAACATAGAGCCAATGGCGTCTCCATCAGGCTTTATATGACAGGTCAGGACGAATTTTTCTCCATTGTCAAGCTCGTCTGCAATGGAACGCAGAATCTTTTGGTCCTTTACTGGTACTTTATCAGTATCTTGCCGGCTGAAGGTCATCTCGTCACCTGATCCATCATGCCCCACTTCGGGTCTGCGCAAGAAGACGCTCAATTTTCTCCTGGGCATCAAGGCTGCGATCCAATTCGAATTTAAGCTCTGGTATGCGTTTCATATCGAGCCTGTGCAAAAGGATCCTTCTTATAAAGCCCTTGGCCTTTTTAAGGCCTGCTATGGCAGATTTTTTCCTGCTTTCACTACCATGTACCGATATAAATATCTTGGCGCACTGAAGATCGCTGGATACTTCTACCTTCATCACGGTAACCAGACCTTGAACCCGGGGATCCTTAATCTCGCCAAGAAGCATTTTGGCAAGCTCTTTGTGTATAAGATCAGCTACCCGTACGGAACGGGGAAAAGGATGGTACATAATATTATTTACCTAAATGAATAATCTCTATTTCTGTGTCAATAAGCTCTACCGGACATGTCCTTTCCACGAAATCAAGGACCTTGTCCAATGTCCCATTTATAAAGGGCTGACTGTTTCCTATTGCGGATACGCCTATTTCCGCAGATTGCCACATATCATTGTCCGCCACCTCAGAAACAGCCACGTTAAACTTGTTTCCAACCTGTCCGACAAGGCTTTTTATGACCTTCCTTTTTCCCTTGAGAGAATGGTTTTCAGGAAGCCTTATCTTTAGCCTAGCAATCCCAACTATCATGGCCTTGGTTTCTAGCTACCTTTGTGTTCTTCATTTTTTTGTTCAATAGATGTTGTCAGCTCAGGCGCAACCTCTTTCATCTCATAGGCCTCAATGATATCCCCGACCTTTATATCATTGAATTTCTCCAGGCCAATTCCGCATTCATATCCAGTCTGCACTTCTTTCACGTCATCCTTGAAACGCCTGAGTGATGCTATCTTACCCGTGTAGATGACCACGTTGTCCCTGAGAAGTCGTGCCAGGGCATTGCGCTGCATGACGCCCTCAACCACGTAACACCCGGCAACAGTCCCCATCTTGGGAATATGAAATGTCTCTCGCACCTCTGCACGTCCCAGGGTCTGCTCTTCATAAACAGGTTCGAGCATACCCACCATGGCGCTCTTGATCTCCTCAAGGGCGTGGTAGATCACATCATAGAAGCGTATTTCCACTTTCTCAGACTCTGCAACAGACTTGGCCTGAGGGGCAGGCTTGACGTTGAAGCCTATGATGATGGCGTCAGATGCGGAGGCAAGAAGTACATCAGATTCCGTGATAGCCCCGATACCTCTGCGAACAATATTTATCTTGATGTCCGGGGTGCTAAGTTTCTGTAAGGCCTCGCTCATCGCCTCTAGAGAACCCTGCACATCGGTTTTGAGAACAATATTGAGTTCCTTGCTCTCCTTCTCCTGAAGTCTTTCCAGCATCCCCTCCAGGCTCATCTTGCTGCTTCTTACAAGTTCTGCCTCTCGTGCCTTTCGCTGCCTGTACTCAGCGACCTCCCTGGCCTTCTTTTCATCAGGAAGAACCACAAACTCTGTCCCTGCCTCAGGGACCCCAGAAAGCCCTTGGACCTCCACAGGCATGGAAGGGCCCGCGCTCTTTATCCGCTTTCCTTTGTCATTCAACATGGCACGGATCTTTCCGTACTGGATATCACATACAACAGCGTCTCCAACATGAAGCGTGCCTTCTCTTATCAAAAACGTGGCCACTGGCCCACGTCCCTTGTCGAGCTTGGCCTCTACCACATGGCCTCTTGCAGGACATTCGGGATCCGCCTTGAGTTCCATCAGTTCAGCCTGTAAAGCCAACAGTTCCAACAATTCATCTATGCCGGTCTTCTGTTTCGCAGAGACATTCACAAAAATGGTGTCTCCACCCCAATCCTCGGGCACAAGCCCAAGCTCCGCAAGTTCGCTCTTAACCCTGTCAGGATTGGCTCCTGGCTTATCTATCTTATTTACAGCAACGATAATGGGCACACCGGCGGCGCGAGAGTGATCTATTGCCTCCCTCGTCTGAGCCATCACCCCATCATCTGCGGCAACCACCAGAATAACAATATCCGTTACCTTTGCCCCTCTTGCGCGCATGGCGGTAAAGGCTTCGTGTCCGGGGGTATCCAGGAAAACCACTTCATTTCCAGATGTAAGTTTGACGTGGTACGCACCGATATGCTGGGTGATACCTCCTGCCTCCCTTGAAGCGACGTCTGCGTGCCTTATGGCGTCAAGAAGGGTTGTTTTGCCGTGGTCGACATGGCCCATCACGGTAACGACCGGAGGACGAGGCACTGGTTTTCCGCCTTTGGCAGTATCAATGTGGACTAAGTCCTCTGCCACTGCCTTCCTTTCCACCTCGTAGCCAAACTCCGACGCGATAATTGCAGCTGTGTCATAATCAAGCGACTGATTGGCGGTCGCCATCACACCCTGCTCCATCATTTTTTTGATGACATCAGCCACCTTGACACTCATCCGCTTGGCCAATTCTCCTACCTGGATGGTCTCATATATGGAAAACTTCCTTTTTTCCGCCTTGATCGGTGCGGTACCAGGTTTAGGCTTCTGCTCATGCTTCTGCGCTTTTTTGGTCCCACCTATGGGAGGAGTTATTTCCATACTCTCTGGTACGTCTATATCGACCTCCTCAACCAGCAATTTGGTTATCGGCTTCTGCTTGCCCTTCCGCTTGGGCGCAGCACGACGCTTGGGCTTCTCCATGTCAGTAATATCCACCACACGCTTGGCCTTTTTCTTGGATTTCTTTTCAGGCCCCTTGGATGGAGCTCCAACTGGAGCCGCAGGTGCAGGCGTCGCGTCCTTTGGCGTTTTACCAACAGGAGGAGATGCGGGCCTCGACTTCTTTGCGGAAAGGGGAGCACCTTTCTTTTCAGGCTTGGGAGTGGGCTTGACGATGTCTATTCTGCGATCAATGATCTTTACAAAACTCTTGGGTTGAGTCTTAGGAGGCTCCTCTTTTTGCTTCCCTTTTGACGCATCCTGCACTGCTTGCTCTTCAACAGATTTTTGAGGGGGTTCAACAGGTTTCTTCTCCGGCTCTTTGACCTCTTCCTTCCTAGGTTCTTCCTGCTTAGGTTCTTCGCGGGGAGGCATAACTTCGGAATCGGCCACAGGCACTTTTTCCTTTGGTTCATCCACCGCAGCTTTTTCAAAAGCCACCTTTTCAGTCTTCGGCTCTTTCTTTTTTATCACGATCTTTTTAGGTTCTGGCGGCATCTTCCCCGCAGTTTCCTCTGATTCCCTGGGGACTTCCTCTTCTTTAGCAACGGGCTCAGGAGCTTCCTCTACAGGCTTTCGAACAATCTTTTTAAGCCTCACTACATGGTGTTTTCTCCTGATTGTAGTCTTTGGCATGGTCTTATCCCTTTGTGCGTCTGCTTCCCCTCTGAGCCTGCGTCTTATTTCCTGCACCTCATATTCATCAAGGGTACTCATATAATTTTTTATATTGTAGCCAAGGTCCTTGATCTTGGCTTCCATTTCCTTACTGGCCATGCCGAATTCCCTTGCCAGTTCGTGGACTCTGATTTTTGTCATATCTGTCTTAAACCCCCAAAACCTAATCTTCGTTTGTCTGCGGCGTCGTTGACTTTAATATATTTTTCGCAGTGGAGATATCCTGCCTAAAGGCCCTGCCAAGACAATTTTTATAGTTATCGATTGCCTTAGCAATGCATTCCTTTGCCAGGCATACATACGCTCCCCTGCCAGGAAGTACATTTTTTTTATCCCACTGCAGTTTATTGTCATAGCAGGCAATTCTAACAAGCTGCGTACGTTCACACTTTTTCCTGCAAACAACGCAAGTTCGCTCAGGAATTCTGTGTCGCCACCTAGCTCTCTTCCCCTGCCTCTTTTTCCTCTCCGTCACTTTCTTCACTTACCCCGGAACCCGCGGCGGCATCACCTGACTCCTGCTCTTCCCCTGCCTCTTTTTCCTGCTCCTTCAATTCCATGGCCTTTTTGGCTGCCTCAACCAGAGAGGCAAACACATCCCGCTTGATATGTATTTCCGCAGCGCACTCTTCCGCATCGGACTGAGCCAACTTCTCAATAGAGGTGATACCTCCTTCGTACAGCTTATCCGCGATGGATTCAGTCATACCCTCCACCTTTAAAAGCTCACGATAGTCAGGATCCTGATAATGCGCGTAACGGGTCTCACTCTTCACATCGATCTTCCAGTCCATCAACTTCGCTGCTAGCCGCACATTTTGGCCCTGGCGCCCTATGGCCATAGACAGCTGATCGTCAGGTACTATTACCTCAAGGGTCTTGTTTGCATCATCCACAATGACCCTTGAACATTCTGCTGGAGCCAAGGCGTTGTAAACATATTTTGCAGGATCAGGATTCCACGGCACTATGTCTATCTTTTCCCCCCTGAGCTCCTGCACTACAGCCTGGACCCTGGAACCTCTCATTCCCACGCAGGCCCCTACCGGATCGACATCTGAATCAGAAGAACTGACTGCTATCTTTGCCCTGCTTCCAGGCTCTCTGGCTACGGCTATTATCTTCACTATGCCATCGGCCATCTCCGGAACTTCCAGCTCAAAAAGCTTTGCAAGAAACTTGGGATGGGTCCTGGACAAAACTATCTGGGGCTCCCTGGTGGATTTGCGGACCTCAATAATATATCCGCGTATCCTGTCTCCCCTTCTATAACTTTCCGTTGGAATCTGCTCAGAGGTAGGAAGAATGCCCTCGGTACGGCCGAGATTCACTATCACATTACCACGCTCAAATCTCTGAACTATACCATTTACGATCTCTCCCTCTCTATCCTTGAACTCATCATAGATCACATCCCGCTCAGCGGTCTTCATCTTTTGAATAATAACCTGACGGGCAGACTGGGCCGCAATCCTTCCAAGAGATGATATGTCCATCTGGATGCCAAGACTGTCACCCAACTCACTCTCGGGATCGAGTTCCCTTGCCTCTTCCAGGGATATCTCTGTATCTTGATCCTGAACCTTGTCTGTAACCGTTCGATACTGGAAGACTTCTATTTCTCCATGGGCATCATCGTAATTAACTTCCAGGTCCAGGCGGGCTCCATAACGCTTTTTAACAGCAGACTTGATCGCCTCTTCCAAGGCCTCGATAAGGACCTTCCGATCCAGCCCTTTTTCCCTGCTTACCTGATCAATCATTCTTTTGAGTTCAGCTGCCATTTCCTATTTCCTTAAGTTTAAAGTATGTCAAGCCTTGCCTTGGCTACGTCATTTAATGGAATCGAATAATCTTCTCCCTGACATTCAATAAGTATCTTTTCTTCCTTCATACCTTTCAACACGCCCTTAAAACGCTTCCTGCCATTAAATGGAACAGAGGTCTTTATGTACGCCTTCTCTCCAGCAAATTTTACGAAATCTGCCGGGCGCACAAGGGGTCTGTTTATACCAGGGGACGACACCTCAAGATTATACGCTCCGGGTATAGGATCATTGACATCAAGGATATCTCCAACAAGCCTGCTAACATTCGCACAGTCATCAATCGTAACCCCCCCGGGCTTATCTATAGTAAGCCTTAAAATCATGCCCGAGGGACCCCTTAAATACCTAACGTCAACGAGCTCAACCCCTTCCAGCCCCACGGCTGGCTCAACCAGGTCTCGCACCAGGTCTTCTATTCTAAGCTTTTTGCTCTGAAAATTTTCCTGATCCATAAAAAAAGAAAGTGGGCAAAGCCCACTTCATTAGTAGAGTATTTTTTAATTTATTATTACCCTTTAACATAATAAAGGATAACTACCAAAAACACCTCCACTAATTGAAGTAAGGCCGCTCCGACATAAAATGCCAGAGTGTGCACAAACCTCAAAAAGGGATGCTGGAGCGGGCAACGGGACTCGAACCCGCGACCCCAAGCTTGGGAAGCTTGTGCTCTACCAACTGAGCTACACCCGCCTATAACACCGAACATATTAAAAGGGGTTGGCGGGCTTATGTCAAGAGGCACTCACGTTTTGGTATTAATTAAAAAAACATAATTCATCAAGGGAAACTCTTTCGGGAAAGGGCAGAACTTATTCGGGCGGCCTTATCTGGATCCATTAACCCAAGGATACTAGCCACCTTCTTGCTTTTCATGGCCCCAAAGATCCTTACCACTGTTGGTTCATCCATTTTTTCCAATAGGGCGGCTGCCCGGGTAGGCTCCATTGAACTGTAGACGCCTACCAAATGCTGGAACCTGGCCTCCTGTGCCGCCTTTGCCCTTTTAACCGGGCTCTCCAGCTTAACCTGAAGTTGTTTTAACTCCCTTAAACGTTCGTCAATCTCCTTCTTCAAAAGCTCAAGATCCTTCTCCCTCTGGACAAGGGAAGCCTCCTGCTCTTTTAATCTCCTCATCCTGACCATTAAAATCTCAACAATTTCGTCCTGAGCAGGTGACTTGGAAAACTCGTCTCTTTCCCATTGAAAAACCTCATCCGCTTTCTCTTTCTCTGAAGGTGCGGCAGTCGCCCTGGAAACATCTCCCCCCACTCCTGTCCCAAGGATGAAACAAAAGGCTACAATCACCTTAAGAAGCCCCATACCTAACAACACCTTCATTAGAAGGCTGAATGGGGCAAAGATCATCTTTTGCCCGTTAGAGGTTTTTCCTTGCATACATCACCGTTGCCAATTCATCCAATTCCTTTTGTTCCTCTTTGCGCTGCTCATCCAAGTAAAGCATAAAATCCTTTTGTTTTAATCGCTCCACGAGCTCCATCTCTTTGTGTCTCGCAGCCAGTTCGCGACGGGCCCTCTGGATATCCAGCTCACATTTTGACAACTGCCTTCTCCGACTTTCCAACTCTTTGCCCATACGATCAAGGTGGGCCATACGCAGCCGATACTCATCAGCCATGAGCCCGCGGGTAACATCTTTTTCAAGTCTTCTCTTTTCTCTGCCAAACTCTTCAGAAATAAGCCTTAACTTGTTCTTAATTTCTGAATGCTCCTTTAATAGCCTTGCCAACTCCATTTCTGCCAGCTCAAGCCGGCGTCGCCTGATAGTAAGCAGTGCTTCCAATCGAAAAGAATAGGCCATTTTTTATCCCTGGAACAGCGAAATAAGCTGCTCAATACTTTCATTATAAGAAGCGGCCTCTTCTACATCCTGCCTTAAAAACTGTTTCACGCTTTCTATCTTTTCTAATGCAAAATCTATGTCAGAATTGGAGCCCCTTGAATACGCGCCAAGGTTTACCAGATCTTCCGCCCTCTGATATGTCGAAAGCACTTTAATAACCTGCTGGTATGCCTGTATCTGGCCAGGAGCAGCAATATCTCTCATCACCCTACTTACACTTGAAAGCACATCAATGGCAGGATAATGCCCCTGATGGGCAAGATCCCTTTTAAGCACTATGTGTCCGTCTACTATTGAACGTATTGCGTCCGCAATGGGCTCGTTCATATCATCACCTTCTACCAACACCGTATAAATCCCAGTTATACTTCCTGCATCCTGCTTCCTGCCTGCCCGCTCAAGCAGCCTGGGGAGCTGGGAAAAAACCGAAGGGGTATATCCCCGTGACGTGGGAGGTTCTCCTATTGCCAGGCCTACTTCTCTATGGGCCATTGCAAATCGCGTAACAGAATCCATCATCAAGATCACATCCATGGACTGATCCCTAAAATACTCTGCAATAGCAGTGGCAAGGTAGGCACCCCTCAACCTTATAAGAGGTGGCTGGTCAGAAGTTGCCACCACGACAACGGATCTCTTGAGACCTTCAGGACCAAGATCCCTTTCTATAAAATCCCTGAGCTCTCTTCCCCTCTCCCCTATAAGGGCAATTACATTAACGTCTGCCGCGGTATGACGGGCTATCATGCCCAAAAGCGTGCTTTTTCCGACACCAGAGCCTGCCATTATGGCAATTCTTTGACCCTTTCCCAGGGTGAGACAACTGTTTATTGATCTTATCCCTACATCAACCGGGGTGTCGATGCGGGGACGGTCCATGGGGTTCAGCGGTTCTGCATACAAGGGATAGTGTTCTTCTGGCACCAAGGGACCTTTTCCGTCAATAGGTTCTCCCAACCCGTTGACTACCCTGCCTAGAAGATGCTGTCCCACCCCCACATCTGCTTCATCCTGAGCTGCCCAAATTTTTCCACCGGGCTCCACCCCCCTCATATCTCCAAGGGGCATAAGAAGTACTCGGTTTTCCTTAAACCCAACAACTTCTGCCAAAAGACCGTCGCCATCCACGACCTCAAGACGACATATACCTCCCACCGGCACCCCTGGCCCTTTTCCTTCCAAGACCATCCCCACAACCTGGTTTATGATTCCGCAGGCCCTTACAGTTTTGATCTGCGACCTTGCTTTCCTCCTTTCTTCTCTACCACTCTGCACCCTCCTAC
>CAZUIH010000060.1:0-13978 GCA_964620365.1 uncultured Desulfobacterales bacterium
GGGGTAGGCAGAGCATGAAAGAAATTCTCCGCTTTTCCCATATTTTATAACCATTGGGCGACCGCATTTTTCGCATTTTATATCTGTCGGTATGCCCTTGGCCTTGACAGCCTCCATTTTTTTTCTCGCCTGCGCGAGCCTGTTTTGAAATGGAGCGTAGAATTTTTTTAGGACGTCTATCCAACTGAGGGCGCCTTCTTCTATCTGATCGAGCTCTTTTTCCATGGTGGCTGTGAATTTTGTGTCAAGGACTTCAGGAAAGTGCTTTACGAGAAGATCCGTGACCAGGAGGCCAAGTTCTGTAGGATAAAATCGTCTCTGCTCCATCCTCACGTAGTCCTTGTTTCGAATGGTCGACAGAATCGTGGCATAGGTACTCGGTCGGCCGATTCCTTTTTCCTCAAGGGCCTTTATGAGGCTGGCCTCAGTGTAGCGGGGAGGAGGCTGCGTGAAGTGCTGTTTGGGCTCAACCTTGTGAAGGGTGAGTGATTCCCCCTCTGATAGTTTAGGCAGTTCGCCTTTGTCCGTTCCATCGCCACTTTCCTTTTGCACATCGTCACTGTCTTCCACGTAAAGAATTGTGAACCCTTTAAAGCGGGTTATTGTCCCCGTTGTTCTCAGGACGAACTGTCCTGCCTCTATATCTATTCTGGTCTGCTCTAATATGGCAGGACTCATCTGGGAAGCCACAAATCGTTTCCATATGAGTTCGTAAAGGGCCAATGCGTCTTTATCCAGGTAGGGAGCGACGTCTTCAGGTGTCCGTTTAACTGAAGTGGGTCTTATGGCTTCATGGGCATCCTGGGCACTTTTCCCTGTCTTGTAGTGTGGGGCCTTGGCCGGCACATATTCTTTACCGAACTTTTTGTTTATAAACTCTCTGGCCTGCTCCATTGCCTCTTTGGCTATCCTGGTAGAGTCTGTTCGCATATATGTGATTAGACCCACTGGTCCCTTTTCGCCGAGGTCCACACCTTCGTAAAGCTTCTGGGCGATCATCATGGTTTTTTTAGCCGGAAACCGTAGCTTTCTTGCCGCTTCCTGTTGAAGAGTAGAGGTAATGAAGGGTGGGTAGGGACGACGTTTTTGTTCTTTTACCTCAATGGATGAGATATGAAACGAAGCCTTTTGGAGTTTTTCAACAACTTCCTTTGCCTTTTGTTCGTTGGGGATGGCAATTTTTTTGCCTTTTTCCTTGATAACCCTTGCTTGAAAGCGAGGCGGAGTATTGCCCTCGAGTTCAGCGGAAACAGTCCAGTACTCTTCAGGAACAAAGGCCTGGATTTCCCTTTCACGGTCGCAGATCATGCGGACTGCTACTGATTGCACCCTTCCGGCGGAAAGCCCCTGTTTTACCTTTTCCCAAAGAAGAGGAGAAATTTCGTAACCAACCAGTCGATCCAGGATCCTTCGGGTCTGCTGGGATTCAAACTTGTTTTTGTCCAGAACTCCAGGGGAGTTTATCGCCTCTTTAATGGCTTTTTCTGTAAGTTCGTGAAAGAGAACCCTGTGAAACTTAAGTTCATCATTTTTCTTTTTTTTGTTGCCCTTGAGTTCCTCCGCAATATGCCATGCAATGGCTTCGCCTTCCCGGTCCGGGTCCGGAGCCAAATAAACATTTTTGACCTTTGATGCAGCCGCCTTGAGCTCCTTTACAATTTTGCCTTTTCCCCTGATAATTTCGTATTCAGGTGCAAAATCGTGCTCAACATCAACTCCTAGCCGTTTTTTGGGCAGGTCTTTTATATGGCCTACAGAGGCCTTTATGTCATATTCGTTCCCAAGATAGCGCTTGATTGTGCGTATCTTGGTAGGTGACTCAACAATTACAAGTCCTTTTTTCATACATCTTATTCTCTCTTAATTTGATACATGTTGCCCGGTAGGGCTTGAACCAGGTCTTTTAGCTCCATTTGAAGCAAAAGTCCACTCACATGCGCTATTGGAAGATCACTGTCTGTTGATATATCATCAACATGTTTTGGGTATGAATCAAGGATTCGGTAAATCCTTTTTTCCTCTTCTGTCATCCCTTTAGGAGGTACCCTGTCGCTGTCGATGGAGGCCAGCGTGTCTTCGGGATGTTGTACCAGATTAAGTGCTTCAAGTACGTCATCCGCATTTTCCACCAGGGTAGCCCCTTGTTTCAGAAGCCAGTGGGTTCCCTGGCTATTAAAGGAGTATATGCTTCCCGGGACTGCCATCACTTCTCTACCCTGGTCCAGGCCACACGATGCTGTTATGAGGGATCCGCTTTTCTTTCCGGCTTCAACAATTACTATCCCCTTTGCCAGGCCGCTGATGATCCTGTTTCTGATCGGAAAATTTTGGGGCTCAGGTTTAGTTCCAGGGGGAAACTCGGTGATTACGGCACCTTTTTGGGCAATTTCATTCTTGAGTCTATAGTTGCGCCGAGGATAGTCTATGTCTATGCCACACCCTAGGACACCTATGGTTTCGCCTCCCGCGTCCACCGCAGCCCGGTGGGCAGAGGTGTCAATGCCGAGTGCGAGCCCGGAGGTTATTACGACTTTATTCTTGGCCAGTCCGCTTGAAATATTTCGGGCCACTGAAAGCCCATATGAACTCGCCTTTCTGGAGCCGATTATGGCAATGTTCCTATCTTTACGGAGGATGCTTTTCTTGCCGATTCCATAAAGAATGGAAGGAGGCGAATGGGTCTGGGATAAGAGGGGAGGGAAGTCTTCATCCTTATAATGGGCAATCCATCCTCCTATTCTATTAATGATTTCTGTAGCTGCGTGAATTTTTTCCAGGTCGGGTCCTTTCAAAAGTCCATTTTTTGAATCTTCCCTTAGCCACGGAATTTTTTTTACGATGGCTTGGGGCAGTCTCCATATCTCTTCGGCAGATCCAAATTCGTCAACAAGCTTTCTTATCGTTGCGTTTCCTATCCCTGGCACAAACTGTAGACCAATCCATGCCTCAATACCTTGGGGTCTTGATCCTGTGTGGGGCATTTTATACGACCTGTAAAAAAAGAATTAAATTTTTATACATTTGCATTCTACCATCTTCATGGTATACAAAATATTTCTTGTTTTTATGATTGTGCCTGGAATTTAGCCACGGGAATGATTAAAGCAATAGATACCTTTGTAACATATCTTCAAGCTGAGCGTAATGTCTCACCTAACACAGTGAAGGCATATGTTAAAGACCTGGAATGCTTTTTCAGGTTTCTTGGGCCGGAAAAGACACTTTCCGCCTTGAGGTCCAGCGATGTTAGAAAATGGCTTGCGGCTGCCCACAAGGATGGAAGGAGTCGTTCCACTATCTCCAGGCGTCTTGCCTCAGTTCGTGGTTTCTTCCGGTTTATGGTAAGACAGGGAGAACTTCGGCATAATCCGGCCGACGGTATCAAGGCTCCCAAGCTCGAAAAGCCCCTCCCATCTTATATCTCAGTTGATGATGCATTCAGGCTAATGGAACCGTGGGATAAGACAAGTTTTTTTGGAATCAGGGACCTTGCGATACTGGAGCTTCTCTATAGTACGGGGATACGTGTAGGAGAGCTTTCCGGCCTGGATTTGACACAGGTGTCATTTTCACCAGAGATGATACGTGTGAGAGGAAAGGGAGACAAAGACAGGATAGTGCCGTTTGGCCGAATGGCGGCCGAGGCGCTGAAGGCATATCTGCCATATAGGGAAGCCAGGCTTGAGAAAACAGGCAATGTGGATGAACCAGCCCTTTTCATCAATAAAAGTGGAGGCAGGCTTTCTGCAAGGAGCATAGAAAGGATAGTTGAAAAGAGGCGCAAGGTATTAGGTCTCAATTCTCACGTTACCCCCCATACTCTGCGACACTCCATGGCGACTCATCTCCTGGAGTCAGGGGCAGATTTAAGGTCCATACAGGAGATGCTTGGACACGTCAGCCTTGGTACAACCCAGCGTTATACGCATCTCGACGCAAGCAGGCTGGCCCATGTTTATGAAACCGCCCATCCAAGGGCAGTCAGGGCAGGTGTTGGAATCAATCGCAGTGGTAATGCGTCTGAAAAGGATGAGCAAGACGATAAAGATAGGAAAAATAATGGAAGAGAGAAAGATACATAGTACAACCGTATTAGCTATAAGACACAAGGGGGCAGTGGTGCTGGCCGGTGACGGTCAGGTGACTCTTGGCAATATAGTTATAAAACACACAGCGAGAAAGATACGAACCCTTTACCACGGCAAGGTATTGACAGGTTTTGCAGGGGCCACTGCCGATGCCTTTACCTTGTTTGAAAAACTTGAGGAGAGGCTTGAGGAGTATAAAGGAAATCTTGTCAGGTCCGCTGTGGAACTGGCCAAGGATTGGCGGACGGACAAGATCCTTAGACGTCTGGAAGCCATGCTGGTAGCAGCGGACAAAGATCACTGTCTACTCATATCAGGTTCCGGTGATGTAATCGAACCTGAAGACGGTATCATTGCCATCGGTTCAGGTGGGCCATTTGCCCTATCGGCCGCAAAGGCGCTTATAGCCAACAGTGATCTTTCAGCCAGGGAGATTGCGGAAAAGGCCCTGAGGATAGCAGCTTCAATCTGCATCTACACCAATGATGAGATTGTGATCAAGTCCTTGGAAACCAAATAGAAAGTTAGGAAGGAGTGATATTCCCGTGCAGGATATAGAAGTAAGACCGCTAACTCCCAGAGAGATCGTCTCTGAGCTTGACAAATATATAATTGGTCAGGATAAGGCAAAACGTTCTGTTGCCATCGCCCTCAGAAACCGCTGGCGTCGTCAGCAGGTGCCTGAGAGCCTGAGAGATGAGATAGCACCTAAAAACATTATTATGATTGGTCCCACTGGTGTGGGGAAAACGGAAATAGCCAGAAGATTGGCACGTCTTGCGAAATCTCCTTTTCTGAAAATAGAGGCCAGTAAGTTCACCGAAGTGGGGTATGTGGGAAGAGATGTCGAGTCCATGATAAGGGATCTCACTCACCTTGCGGTGGACATGGTGAAGTCAGAGGAACGTGAAAAGGTAGAGGCCAAGGCCAAGGAACAAGCCGAGGAGCGGCTTCTTGATCTGCTTTTGCCTGGTGGAAGTACAGTCGCCGAATCAGAATCCCAGAGCGCAACCCGTGAGCGGTTCAGGTCCATGTTGCGCGATGGCAAGCTTGAGGATCGCATGGTGGAGTTAGATGTCCCGCAGAGGCAGACTCCTCCAATGGTGGAGATATTCGCGGCATCAGGCATGGAAGATATACAGAATAATGTGCAAGAGATGCTTTCCAACATCTTTCCTTCAAGGAAGAAGCGTAGGAAGGTAAAGGTTTCTGAAGCAAGAAAGCTCCTTGAGCAGGAAGCGGTTGGTAAGCTTATAGACATGGACAAAGTCGTGGAAAAGGCGATTTCCCGAGTGGAGCAGTCGGGTATCATTTTTCTTGATGAGATAGACAAGGTCGCAGCCAAGGGAAGCGGCGGAGGGCCGGACGTCTCGAGAGAAGGCGTGCAGAGAGACCTTTTACCCATCGTTGAGGGAACCAGTGTACATACCAAGTATGGAATAGTCAGAACGGATCATATCCTTTTTATTGCAAGTGGAGCCTTTCATGTGGCCAAGCCGTCAGACCTTCTACCTGAGCTTCAGGGTAGATTCCCCATTAGGGTCGAGCTTGATCCTCTCACAGAGAAGGATTTCGCAAGGATCCTCAAGGAACCTGAAAATGCCCTTGTCACCCAGTATAAGGCACTGTTGGAGACCGAGGACATAGAGTTGGTGTTTGAGGATGAGGCGATAGACGAGCTTGCCAAGATTGCCTTCGAAGTGAATGAACGGATGGAGAATATCGGTGCAAGAAGGCTTCATACAGTAATGGAGAAGCTGGTGGAGGAAATATCCTTTAACGCACCGGACGTGGCCCCCCAGAAGATCATTATCACTGCTGACTACGTTCGGGAGAGGCTACAGGATATAGTAAGGGATCAGGATCTCAGCAGGTTTATATTGTAATAAAGGGAAGATGATGGCGGAGTTATCCAAGGCCCAGATACTCATAGAGGCACTGCCTTATATAAGAAGGTTTGCCGGAAAGACAGTTGTTATAAAATATGGTGGTCATGCCATGGTGGACGAAGGACTCAAGGAAAACTTCGTCTTGGATATCATCCTAATGAAATATGTAGGTATAAATCCAGTTATAGTCCACGGAGGCGGGCCCCAGATCAGCAGAATCATGGAACGAATGGGGATAAAGCCGACCTTTGTGGAAGGACAGAGGGTGACCGATGACGAGACAATGAGCGTTGTGGAAATGGTGTTGGTCGGCACAGTAAACAAAGAGATCGTGGGGCTTATAAACCGAAATGGAGGCCGAGCAGTAGGGCTTTCCGGAAGGGACGGCGATCTCGTCCAGGCTGAAAGAATGAAACTTTATAAATATATAGGGGATGAGCGGCCTCCGGAAATAATAGACATAGGTCGTGTAGGAAAAGTGGCCAAGGTCAATGTCAGCGTGCTGAAGGCCCTTGAACAGGCTGGATTTATTCCTGTGATAGCCCCTGTGGGCGTGGGCCCGGAGGGACAGGCATACAATATAAACGCCGATCTCGTTGCAGGGGCAGTAGCTGGAGAGCTCAAGGCAGAGAAACTTATACTTCTTACAGATGTCCCAGGGGTTATGAAGGGGGACAACAATTCAGAACTAGTGCCTTCTTTGACGACAGAGGAGGTTAGACAGGCCCTTTCTGACGGGACTGCAACAGGCGGCATGATACCCAAACTCAAGGCCTGCCTTAAGGCACTGGACCAAGGGGTAAGAAAGGCCCACATCATAGACGGCAGAAAGGAACATGCAATCCTTTTGGAGCTTTTTACAGATAGTGGAGTAGGTACAGAAATCACTCCCCTGATATAGGGGCAGGAGCTTTTTACATCATTTTTTGTAGATCATTATCGGACGATATCATGGGCACAAAAGACCGTTCAGCAATTGCAGAAACATATAGCCGTTTTCCGGTAGTTTTCGTCAAGGGGCAGGGGCCGTATCTATGGGATGAAAATGGCGAAAAGTATCTGGATTTTGCATCGGGCATAGCAGTATGCAGTTTGGGGCATTGTCATCCCGACGTAACAAGGGCGATTCAGGAACAGGCGGCCACACTCGTGCATACTTCCAATCTTTATTGGACAGAACCTCAGATCGAGCTTGCTCAGCAGATCGTGGCCAACTCCTTTGCGGAACGGGTCTTTTTCTGCAACTCCGGTGCCGAGGCAGTGGAAGCAGCACTTAAGTTGGCCCGGAGGAGGGGACATGATCTCAAAGGTCCTGACTGTTATGAAGTCATATGCCTTGAGGGTTCCTTTCATGGGCGCACTCTTGCAACAATAACGGCAACAGGACAACCTGTTTATCAAAGGGGGTTCGAGCCGCTTGTCCCCGGCTTTGTGCATGTACCGCCCAACAATTTGGAGGCCCTGAGGAATGCTGTAACCAAAAGGACATGTGCCATACTTCTTGAGCCTATTCAGGGTGAAGGCGGTGTGGTGGTGCTTGACGAAGAATTCCTGCACGAGGCGAGGAGATTGTGTGATCAGCATGACTTGCTCCTCATGTTCGACGAGGTTCAGGTAGGGATGGGACGTACGGGAACACTCTTTGCCTATGAACAGACAGGAGTATGTCCCGACGTTATCTGCCTGGCCAAGGCCCTTGGAAATGGGCTGCCAATCGGGGCCATGGCTTCCACGCAGGAAGTCATGAAACATCTTCCTCCTGGCAGTCATGCCTCTACGTTCGGAGGGAATCCCGTGGCGTGTGCCGGGGCCAAGGTGGTCATGGAAATATTGACGTCTCCTGGTTTCCTCAAAGGAGTAAAGGAGAGAAGCGAGTACCTCAAGCAGGGCCTTGATGAGCTTGCATCCGAGTTTGGCGAAAAAATAGAAGAGGTAAGGGGAAGAGGATTCATACAGGCGGTGGTCCTGAGGGACGCTGATCCTGGCCTCGGGATGAGACTCTTTGAAAAGAGAGTGTTGGCCCTTTTGGGGCATGGACGGATACTGAGGCTTCTCCCTCCTCTTATAGTGGACAAGAAAGAGATTGATGGCATGCTCTCTGTTTTGAGAGAAGTGCTCAAATAATAATTTGAATTGGATTTATTGCGATGGCTAATGTTAGACATTATTTAACGGTATTTGATCTTAGTACAGAGGAAATAGGTTCTATCCTAAAAAGGGCTATAGAACTGAAGAAGAATGGTAAGGAGCGATATCCCAGCTCATGTGCGGGGCGGGTGCTGGGGCTTCTTTTTGAAAAGCCCTCAACCAGGACCCGTGTATCTTTTGAGTCCGCCATGTTCAGCCTTGGTGGGAATGTTACCTTTCTTTCTTCCAGGGATCTCCAGTTACGGAGGGGAGAACCCCTGAAAGATACTGCAAGGGTCCTTTCAAGCTATCTGGACTGCCTTGTTGTAAGGACCTTTGGCCAGGAAATCGTTGATGAACTGGCCCGATGGGCCTCCATACCAGTTATCAATGGATTGACAGACGAGCATCATCCCTGCCAGGCTCTGTCTGATATTATGACCGTCATTGAACATAAGGGAGAGGATCTTTCCCAGCTTAAAGTCGCCTGGGTAGGTGATGGAAACAATGTGGCAAACTCATGGATTCAGACTGCAGCCCGATTGGGGTTTAGTTTGACTCTCGGTTGCCCGAAAGGTTATGAGCCTGACGAGGCAATTTTGGATGAGGCCATATCCGTGGCAGAAAAACCGATTACCGTAACAAATGATCCTCAAGAGGCGGTTGTTGGGGCTGATGTCATCAATACAGACGTTTGGGCAAGCATGGGGCAGGAAGGTGAAGCAGAAGAGAGGAAGAGAGTTTTCATGCCCTATCAGCTAAATGCGAGCCTCCTTAGCCTGGCCAAGGATGATGCCATTGTATTGCATTGTCTGCCTGCTCATAGAGGCGAGGAGATAACGGAGGATGTGCTTGAAGGAGCCAACTCTGTGGTCTGGGACCAGGCAGAGAACAAGATGCATCTCCAAAGGGCGTTGCTTGAATGGATCATGTCACCTAATGAATAGATTTGAATTAATGAAAACTGGATAATAGGGAGAATTGGGGCGGAATGAGCGGCAGGAACAGCAAAAACGAATCTGGTTCCGGGATAAAAAAGATTGTACTCGCCTATTCAGGCGGGTTGGATACATCGGTTATTTTAAGATGGCTCAAGGAGACCTACGATTGTGATGTAATCGCCTACTCTGCTGATATCGGTCAGGAGGAGGACTGGGAGGCAGTCAAGCAAAAGGCTTGGGATACCGGGGCGTCAGAGGTCGTTATCCGTGATCTCAAAGAGGAATTCGTGCGGGATTTTGTCTTTCCCATGTTTAGGGCGAATGCCATCTACGAAGGGGTCTATCTTCTTGGTACCTCCATAGCCAGACCTCTTATTGCAAGGGAACAGGTAAAAGTGGCAGAGGAATTTGGGGCTGATGCGGTGAGTCATGGGGCCACCGGCAAGGGTAACGACCAGGTGAGGTTTGAGCTTTCCTATATGGCTCTTAACCCGGATCTTACCATCATAGCTCCGTGGCGTCAGTGGGATCTCAATTCAAGGCAAAAGCTGATAAACTTTGCTGAAAAACATGGGATTCCTGTCCCGGTCACAAAGTCTAAACCGTATAGCATGGATGCGAACCTCCTTCACATCAGCTACGAAGGGGGGATATTGGAAGATCCATGGGCAGAGCCTTCGGAGGACATGTTTGTGTGGACCAGGAGTCCTGAAAAGGCCCCGGATGTTCCAACTTATATAGAGATAGATTTTGAGCATGGAGATCCAGTGGCATTGAACGGAGAAAGTTTGACTCCTGCAGCAATGCTCTCTAAGCTGAATGACATAGGTGCAGAAAATGGAGTAGGTCGTGTGGACCTTGTAGAAAACCGTTTTGTGGGGATGAAGTCCAGGGGAGTCTATGAAACCCCTGGGGGCACGATTTTGAGAACTGCCCACATGGCCCTTGAATCCATAACTCTTGACCGTGAGGTCATGCATTTGAGAGACAGTCTTATACCTAGATATGCCGAACTCGTATATTATGGATTCTGGTTTTCACCCGAAAGAGAGCTGATGCAGAAAATGATTGACGAGTCCCAGGTAAATGTCAATGGGACAGTAAGGCTCAAGATATACAAGGGCAATTGCCAGGTCGTGGGCCGCAAGTCTGAGCAATCTTTGTATAGGCCTGATTTTGCCACATTTGAAGAAGACGAGGTTTACAACCAGCAAGATGCCGAAGGGTTCATACGGCTTCAGGGATTGCGTCTGAGAATAAGGGCCTTGATAGAGAAAGGAGGGCCCAGAAGGGGTATATGAAAAAAAATGACAACACCACGTGATCTCAGGCAAAATATAAGGGTCTCATTCAAAACCGAGGTGACCATTTATCCTCTGGAAGGTAACGGCACCAAAGTAATTACCCAAAAGACGCGGGATATCAGCCTGAAAGGTGTATATTGTTATACGGATAAGCAGTTTCCTAAAGGTACGAGGTGTTTGTTGGAATTGAGACTGACCGGCATGACGTCTGATTGCCTCCTAAAGATAAATGCAATTGTGGTTCGGACCGACAGAGAGGGCATGGCCTTCAGGTTTGAGGAAATGGATATCGATACCTTTTCACACCTGAAACAGATATTATATTACAATACAGGTGACCCTGAGAGGATCGATCATGAGATAAGGGAATCCATCAAAAAAAAGTGAATTTCAAATAAAAGGAAACTTTTAGTCATCTTAGAAAAAGGACACCTTTAGCGGGACGAAAAAGAGGAAAAAGTGAACAGACGAGTTATCTATTTTAAATACGGGGAAATATCTCCGTGGTCTATCTTGGGACTGTTGATCCTGGGATTGCTGGGTTTCTTTGTGGCCCTTCCCATATTTCTCGGGGCAGTAGTGGTCTTTGGTGCTGTTGCCGGGTACCTGGCTTGGAGGGTTAGGAAAGCCCTCCGGGAGTTTGAAAAGGAATGCGGAAGAGTTGAAACAACTGATTTCTTACGTGAAGACGAGATGGTGATTGATATTACTCCGCTGGATAAAGGCCTTACTGGCGAGAAGTCGGAGTAAGGGTTTTTCAGGTTTTTCTATAAGATGGAAAGATTCGATCCTGTTTCGATTGTTCTCTCCTGTTCGCTTCCTAAACCTCAGCTTGGAGACAACAGGAGCCATGAGACACGGCTTAGAAGTTTTATCGAGGAAAGGGTTTCCAGTCAGGTTTCAATACCTCTATCCGTATGCAGAAAACTTTCTGCAGTTCTTCTTGGCAGCGGTTACAGTGTAGAGGCATGTTTGTCTTATGGATATACCGGCTGGGAAGTGACTGACGTGTTCAAGGCCGGTACCAATTTCAGGCCTTATGGAATAGCAGTGGATCTGGGAAGCACCACTGTCGTCTTTTACCTTGTAGATCTTGTTACCGGAAAAGTTGGGATCACAAAATCCTTTCCCAATCCACAGAGAAGACACGGAGAGGATATCCTTTCAAGGATACTTTTTGCAAAGAATCCGAATGGCCTTGAAACTTTACAGGGAGAGGTCGTAGACCTTTTCAATCAGGCTGTTCTGACTCTCACAGAAGAGGCCGCAATTTCCCCTGATCAAATAGTCTATATGACTGTTGCGGGGAATACGACCATGATTCATTTCCTGCTCGCGTTGGATCCATCTCATATCTGCAAGGAACCCTATATACCCGTTGCAAATCATTTTGACTGTCTCAGGGCCAGTGAGATTGGATTGAAGGTCCATCCCATGGCCTGGCTTTATATTTTTCCAAATGTAGGGAGCTATTTTGGTGGAGACCTTTTGGCAGGCATTTTGGCCTCAGGCATGCATCTAAGGGAAGATATTTCAATCCTGGTTGATGTTGGGACCAATGCCGAGGTTGTTCTCGGAAACAGGGATTGGATGGTGGCATGTGCCGGCGCGGCCGGTCCTGCCCTTGAAGGCGGCATCCTTGCCTGTGGTATGAGGGCGCAGCCCGGGGCCATCGAGAGGGTTGAGATTGACCCCTCTACACTTGAGGTGACCTACAAGACAATAGGCGACGGACCGCCGAAAGGACTTTGTGGTTCAGGTATCATAGACCTTCTTGCAGCGATGTTCATGGCAGGCGTTGTAGATCCCACGGGAAAACTTTGTTTATCACGAGACAGGGAACGGGTGAGGGAGTTTAATGGTGAGTTGGTTTATGTTGTAGCCGATGAAGGAGAGTCCGCCAACGGTTCTCCGGTTTTCATAAGTCAGAGTGATATAAAAAACCTTGTCCGTTCCAAGGGGGCCATGTACACGATATTGAATGTGGTTATACAGAGCGTGGGAATAGATTTTGATGACATAGAGAATTTTTTCGTTGCCGGCGCCTTTGGAAACTATATAGATCCCAAAAAAGCAATAACCATTGGCATGCTTCCTGACATTCCGCTGGAACGGTTCAAGGGTCTGGGCAATGCTGCGGGAAGCGGGGCAGTTGAGGCACTGAATTGGAGAAAGGCGAGAGATGAGGTCGAGGCTATCTGCGAAAAACTGACTTATCTTGAGATGAATGTCAGGGGGGATTTCATGAATCAGCTTACAGGGGCTCTTTTTCTGCCTCATACTGACATGAGTCGTTTTCCAAGTGTAAAGCAAATGTTGTCCAGGTTTTCTGGATAACGCGATAATATTTAGTATAAAAATCCCCTTAGACAATTCTGTCTAAGGGGATTTTTATTTTTAGCAGGATAGGCTATTTCTCTTGGGCGTGTTCTGCCCGCATGGTTTTGGCCAGATCCTGGATTTCAACAAGATCCTTGGTCATCATTGCCCATCCATACCAATATGCATAATCCGGATTTACATGGAAAAATGCCTGATAGGTACGCATACGGTGTTTCATGTACATCTGGAAGAGGACTTGCTCTATGTGTGTCGCCTGTTGGAGATCCCCTCCTCCCGTCCTCATGAAATAGAGAAGATCAGGATATGCAAAGGCATAATTGTCAGGTTTCTTGATAATGCCATCCTTATAAAGGTTCGCCACGATTTCTATGGCCTGGGCCATGAGCCTGTCGGCTTTTTGCATCATGGAATCGCCCATTTCAAGCTGTGTCCTGGCGTACTTTTCCGAATGACACTGAGTGCATGTCCGAATCATTTTGTCTCTTTCTTTTTGCCAGACCTCTGGAGTAAGCCTAACAAGATCCACGGCCTTTACCTTCTCCAGGCGTGCGGTTGCCTCACCTGTTTCGGGGTTCAGCACGCCAAGGGCCTTTAATATGGTTACACGATCAGCCGCCCACTGGGGATCCTCTGGCAGAGGCAATCTGACACCAAGGAAGCCCCATGCAGTTCTGTTTTCGTGGTTCCCGTCGGGCATGTGACAATTTTGACACGTAGGCGCTGCGGCGTTTTTTGGAAGTCTTCCGGCTTCCCTGGCAAACCAGCGTGTACCATGTTTTGAACTGCTCCACATTTCCCATTGGGGATGGTCGTAACCCATATGGCATTGTTGGCAGGCCCTTGGATCTTGAGCTTCTTTTTTGGAGAAGCTGTGCCTGGTATGACACTCGTCACAGGAATTGTTTTGGTATCTGTAGCCCTTGTCTCTTTGTTCTTTCTTCTGGGCTTCTGATTTGATCCCCATGTTGTGACAGCCTCCGCAACCTCGACCACCTTCCATTAGTTCGTCCGGCTCAACATGGGTTATGGGAAGGGCATTCATCGAGGTCCAGCCGAACTGGTGTTTACCTTTTTTAAACTGGTTGAACTGGGTTTCTTGGCACTGGGCGCATACATGTTCATCCGGAAGTTGAACCTTGTCTACATCCTTGGCACTCGTATGGTTTTCTCCATGGCAAACAGAGCACGTGATTTCATTTTCTGCATGCTTGCTTACCTGCCAGTCAGATACCTGGCCTGGACTGATTTTTTTATGGCATGTAATGCAAGCCTCTTCGGCATAAGCA
>CAZUIH010000061.1:0-12588 GCA_964620365.1 uncultured Desulfobacterales bacterium
GGTGGGTCAAAATTGTTGGCCATTTGTGGGTCATTTTAATTGACCATTAGCAGGTAGTGAAAAACCGCTAATTCTGATAGATAGTTGAGCAAGGAAGGGGCAAGTTCGACCCCTTTCCCGCTTTTCGTTGGCTGGAGCCTGAATACCTGGTGTCAGAGGGTTGAGACAGGTTTCGTATGCGAGATGGGCCTGTTTATCTTGCCGAGGTCAAGAATCCGTAATCCGCGTAGATCTTCTGGGCGGTATCTCCGGTCATGAACTCCAAAAATGCCTGGGCCGCCGAGGGATGTAGCGCTGTTTTTTCCACTACTGCCACAAAGTAGCGTCCGTGGACGTCATGTTCTTCAGGAATGGGAACCCATTCCAGCGAAGCTCCCGACTTCTTTTGATACATTGCCTCGCTCAGCCACACGGGTCCTGCATCGGCCTTGTCTTCATTAAGCCAGTTGATGGTTTCCCTGTGATGTATGCGTGTCAGGACCGTCTCCCCGCTCGCTACCTTTTCATCCATGACCCTCTTTACCAGTTCTGCGCCTCCGGCCTTTTCGAGTGCCTTGATAATGAGCCGGCCTACTCCTTCGTATTCCGGGTTTGGCATGGCCACCCGCAGGCCCTGTCGGCCCAAATCCTTGAGACCTTCGATTCCGCGTGGATTGCTCTGCTGTACCAGGATGGCCAGGCCGTTTTCAGCGTAGGGCATAAAATCCTGGATGAATCCATCCTTTTTGAGGGCTTCCATCTCTTCCCTGCCAGCCGTGTAGATGTCAGGAGGCGTAGTGATGGTCAGTTCTCCAACACGCAGTGCCCCGGCCCTGATCTGCTCAGCAAGGACACCTGGAGGAAGGGTCTCGTAGAAAATATCCCGGATTTCCGGGTTTAGCTGTCTGAAGGCCTCCAGAAGTTCCTCTATGACCATCCACTGGTTGCCGTTAAAAAAGAGCGTCAGGTCAGTCCGGCATGGATCGCCATGAAGGTCATGGACAAAGTCCACAGGCGGTACGGAGAATTCCACGGTTTTGTCTTTAGCTGTCATGTTTGTCCTCCCAAGGTGTGCCGGATACGGATGTCCCGGCTATTGTCACGGATTGTTGTTCGGCCAGGATTATGCGCTGTTGATAGCCCTAAAGTGCATCAGATCTGGTGATGCTGGCCATTCGTTGCATAATTCGGGATAAGATATCGGGAAAATATCCTTTTATAATCATTCACCTCTCAGGTGATAAAAAACAGTTGCTGCCGACGACCTTTGCTGTTCGAGTACGTTGTCATTTTTAACTTGCCATTAATTACGCCATTATTTGACTAGCCGAATTCTGGTTTAAGGTTTGACATAGGCGCATCCTTCGTCCTGAAGCCGGATGAGCTCCGTGATTCCTGCCGGTATCACCTGGCAGCCATCCACGAGCTCCTCAGGTTTGATCTCCAGGTTGCGCAGTGAATTGTTGCAAACGTAAAACTTTACGCCGGTGTCGGCCAGCTTTTTGATGCGCCCGGCATACTCTGCGGCGCGTTCCTGCCTAAGGAGCTTGACGCTGACTCCATTGGCCACCAGATAGACCGTGGCGTTTTCGACGGCATTGTCTTTTAAAAGGTTTTCAATGTTGTTGAGTGCCATGATAAGCCTTGGTTCTTCGTCCCAGTCCAGATGGAAAACTACCTTCGCGTTCATTTTTTTTCTCCTTTGCCCTTTGATATTCATGATTGAAAAACAACATCCGAAGGCCCGACCATACAGCCGGGCCCTCTTTTTTTAGTAGAGAGGATTATGAGGAGGAAAGTTTAGAACGAGAAATTTATTGAAATCCCTCCGTATACGAAATTGTTGTCGTTGCCATCCACACTTCTGTAGTCCATCTCGTCAGCCGCATCGCCTGAAAGCGGGAAGGTCCAGTATACCTGTGGAGTCACTGTCACGTACCTGTCGACAGGTATGTTCAATGCAGCGGAGATGGTGCCGTCATGGAGATTGCTGAATTTGTCTCCAGTCGGGATGCCGTGACCGCTTATCTCCGGATAGGCGGTAGCGTCATTTGACTTGAGGTAAGAGGCCTGGGCACCCAGATCGAGACTCATGTCATAGGGAAGCGCAAATGAATGGGATACCTCAGCGGTGATATACCAGCTGGGAGAATGGGCAAACTCCCTGTAAACCGTGATGGTCGGATTGAGAAAGGTGTCAAGGGAGGCGCTCAGGAAAACTTCCTGGGAATCATCGATCCCGTCTAGCGCATAATAGATGTATCCGCCTGTTACACCTACAGGACCTATGTTGGTGCCGTAGTAAAGGGTCATGTCTGTCTCATTCCAGTTGTTGGTGTCCTCCAGAACGGTTTCTGTGTCAAGGTTGCCCCACAGGTTGAACCCAAATCCCTTGTATTCCACGGTCAGCGATGGCTGCAGCACCAGGCTGTCCTGGCTAAGCTCCTGCCCACGCCAGATGTACTGGCTGAGTACGCTCATTTCCAGCTCTGCCGTTGGCTTCTCATCTCCTGCAAAAGATGTAGTGACTGCTATCAGTAGGCAGATCGCTACACCCGTCAATGCGCTCACAAACTTCTTACCCATTGTAGCTTTCATGTAAGACCTCCTCTTTTTTTGTTTTTTTTTGAGCCACATGCAACACCCCAGACTTTATAGTAAAAAATCCAGAGTATTGTAAGCGGCCCATCAGTTCTAATCTCTCACCCAATGAATCCGCTGCGGCTAAAATGGATGCCGCCCAATGATATGGATTCAATAACGGCCCATTGTCTCAGCCCGTTAACTGTTCAGGCTGATGTCACACTTTGCAAGTCTTTTATGCCTGTTCCACTCCATATCTTTCTTGAGCGCCAGTTGTGTCCTGGCGTACTGGGCCATGGAGCCCTCATAGATCCGGACCATTCCCCTGTGCAGGCGGTATTCGGAAATAAACCAGATGCCAGATGCCAGATGCCCTGTATTGCAGTAACTGATCCATGGGCGGCTGTTGCCAGGGTCAAGCCCATGTGACCTGAGTATTTCCTCGATCTCCGCCGGAGACTTGAGCACATAGTAATCCCCTTCCTTTTGAGTGAACAAGGTGACAGGAAGATCCAGTGCGCCCGGTATGTGACCATGTCGGGCAAGGCGCGGATCAGAATCGTGTCCTTCATAGTAATCCAGCCTGCGGGCATCTATCAGAACAGCGGCATTCTTTCCGTAAAGTGCGTCTTTCACTCCGGTCAGGTCACAGAATATGGACCTGCGTTTCGGATGATGTATCTTGAAACGGGTTTTTTGCACCTTGACGGCTCCTTCTTCTAGTGGACGATCCTCTGCGTCCCACTTGGCAATTCCCCCGTCCATGTAAAAGGTGTTCTTGATGCCCGAGTAGTTGAGTATTGCGATAACGCGCGCTGCATCAACATAATCCTTGGGGGTTTCTCCCCCGGCATACACCACCACCGTTGATTCTTCAGACAGGCCTGCTTCGGAAATGACCTTTTCCAGTTGCCTGTCTGGAAGAAGCATGCCCGGGATCGGTCCATTTGTCCGGGTGAGCATCTGGTTGTTAAGCCTGATTGCCCCTGGAAGATGCTCGTCCAGGTAGTCTTCCTCTGGAATGTTCCGGGCATCCACAATAACTGTTCCGCCCTCACTAATGGCCGATTCAACCTGGGCTGTCGACCATATGCGCCCGGCCCTTATGTCTTGGGCCATGCCCTGGGTACACATCAGAATGATGACAAGGAGACAGATAAATGGGATTTTCGTTATTTCAGTCATTTTTTTTCCCTCTCTAATCTTTGTCTTTGAATGGCATGCCTTTTTTTGTCCTGTCTCCCCGGGGTGATTGAATACGAATCTCTGTTTACTGTGAAAAAAATATATGTTGCACATATAAAGAAGTCCAGTTTATTATTTTTAATGATTTATTCAATTTTTTTGATAAGAGAGAGACATGGCTATTACCCTGAGACAGTTAGAGATTTTTTTGGCTGTGGCCGAGACGGAACATGTGACCAAGGCCAGCAAGAGGCTTTTCCTTACACAGTCAGCCATTAGCATGGCTATATCCGAACTGGAAAACCAGCTTGGAACACCGCTTTTTGATCGACTTGGCCGGCGACTGGTCCTCAATGACAGGGGAAGGTTGTTGTTACCCCATGCCAACGAGATACTCCGCCAGGTCCGGAACGTGGAGACATTGCTGACCGAATCGGGCAGTTCCGTGGCAGGAGAACTGAAGGTGTCGGCAAGCACAACGATAGGCAACTATCTTTTGCCCTACCTGCTCGGGGCCTTTGTGGACAGGTATCCCGACGTAGTGCCCACTCTTCAGGTCGGAAACACGGAACAGGTGGAGGCAGGGATCCTTTCAGGTGAGTATGACATAGGTTTTATCGAGGGTTATTCACATCACAAGGAGATAGAGGCCATTTCCTGGCTTGATGACGAACTGGTCGTAATTGCAGGACCCCGTGATCCTTTGTGCCAGAAAAGCGAGTTGAATAGGCGTGATCTGGAAGAGGCGAAATGGATTGTGCGCGAGAAGGGTTCCGGCACGGAAGAGATATTTGAGTCAGAGATTTCCAGGCAACTAGGACAGTTCAATGTCCTGATGAGGCTGGGACATACTGAGGCAATAAAAAAGGCCGTTGAGTCCGGGTTGGGAATCGGCTGCCTTTCGTCGTTGACCGTTGGCAGGGAAATCGAGGAGGGATGGCTGGTTCGTCTGTCGGTACCTTTTCTCAGGCTGCGGCGCAAGCTGCTGATAGTCCTGCACCGCAGAAAAAATCGAACTTCCCTGTTGACGGAATTCTTGGATTTTTGTGAACAGTGGAAGGCCGGAAGCAGTGAATAGGCTCGGATTATGCGTCTGGTTTACCGAACCACAGGTCACAGACACGCCCTCGGCCTGGAATTCACTGGTTACGGTCAAGTTCGTGACCAAGATGGAGATACTCTTTTCAGAGATGCCGCTGATGCCGTCTTTCATGGGAAATCGAGACGATAAGCATCACGAGAAAAACACTCCCCATAAGGGCAAAGTAGAAACTGTGCAGGAAGGTGTCCTGGAAGGCATGGCTCAATGCCTGAAGCTGTTGCGCATACCCTGCAAGTGCCTGTGCCTTGAGCGTTGCGATCGGTTCCGGAAAAAATGCCGATAGTCTCGTGGTCGCATCCTCCATGAACCTGTGTAGGTGCGCTCCGTTTTGCAATACACTTATCTCCTCGTAGTGAAATGCCTGGCGGCTTTCCAGGGTATTGGTGGCTATCGCGGTACCGAAGGAGCCGCCCACGAAGCGCAGGTAGTGCATTAGGCTGACCCCCAGGCCGGTCTTTTCTCCCAGACGGCCGAGGGCAAGGGTGGTGACCGGGGCAAAAAAGTTTCCAAGGGCAATGCCGAGGGGGATCGTGATAAGGGCTGCCTTGACAGAGGGAGTGTAATAATTCAGGGATGGGATGAGGAAAAAGCTCGTGAACAGATAGAGAAGCAGGCTTGCCATCAGCACCTTTATCGGCCCTATCCTGTCACTCAGGTGTCCGGCCAGGGGGGAAAATATGGCAATAAATATGGCAAAGGCAAGCATGTGGATCCCTGTCTGGAAGGTGGTAAGGTGTTTCAGGTTTTCGTAGTAGAGGGGTAGGAGATAAAATACCTGGTAGATGGAAAGCCCCATGACAAAGAAGTAAAAGCCCATTGAAAAGCTGTATTCCCTTATCCTAAATATGGAAAAGTCTATAAGCCTGTGATTGGACATAAGCTCGGAAAGGAGATACATAAGAAGAGAGATGACAGCCACGAAGGCCAGGGAAAGGATGAACGTCGACTGAAACCATCCCTGCTGCTGTCCCTTTGAAAGCAATATAAGCAGGGAAATGGTAAAGGAGGCGAGGAGCAGGTAGCTTGTGAAATTGAACCTAAGCCTCTCCTTGTGTTTCATGACAACAGGCAGAAAAGAGATTCCGGCCACCAGATTCATTATCCCCACCGGAAGGTTGATGTAGAATATCCATCTCCAGTTGAGGTGCTCGGTGATCCATCCGCCAATGGTGGGGCCGAGAGATGGTGCGAAGCTTACTCCCAGCGCGTAGATGCCCATGGCCAGTCCCCGCTTCTCAGGCGGATAGATGGCAAAGAGTATGGTCTGGGCAGAGGCCATGATGAATGCCTCCCCAAGGCCCTGTAGAATCCTGAATACCACCATCTGGGCGAGATCTTGTGCCATTCCGCACAGGGCGCTTGCCCCGGTGAACACCAGGAGTCCTATGAGGAACAGGCGCTTTAGTCCCCATACATTGCCGAGGCTATGGGTGAGTAGCAGTCCTACAGCGGCTGCGGTCATATAGGCGGTAATAACCCACTGGACCCCGTAGAGGTCCGTGGATAGGGGGCCCATCATGCGGGGTACCACCACGTCCACGACCGTTGTGTCCAGTATGGCCATGAAGGATCCGGTCATGACTATCAGGGTCAGTAGGGCCCTGAGTCCTGCGGAGATCTCCTTGTATACCGGAGTGGTGTCGCTGTTCATATACCGCCTGGCCCCATTCTATTTTTCAACGGCCCTCTTTATCTCGACCTCTCCCCCCAGGCCTATCCTGAGCAGGGAGGTATCCCCCTTGGTTATCCTGATCTTGACAGGCACCCTCTGGGCCACCTTGGTGAATTCGCCGGCCGAGATATCCCTTGGAATAAGGGCGAAGGTGGCTGCCGAGGCAGGGAGAACCCGGCTCACCGTGCCCTCGAAGACTTCTCCTGGATAGGCATCTATGGAGATGATGGCGTGGCAGCCCTCTTTTACGCCTCTCAGCTTGTTTTCCTCAAGGAGTACCAGCACGTATATGTCCGCCGGGTCTACCAGGGCATAGACCGGAATCCCTGGAGAGACCACATCTCCGGCGCTCACGTATTTCTTTGCCACCCTGCCGCGAACAGGGCTCTTCAACACGCACTGGTCGAGGTCCCTTTTGGCCTTCTCGAGTCTTGCCTCAAGGGCCTTCATCTTTTCGTTGAGTGCGTCTATGCTCTTTTCCGTTTCCCTGATTTGCATACGCCTGGTCTTCGCAAGGAGGAGTTCTTTTTCCGCGGCCCTGAGCCTTGCCTTGACAGCTTCCACGCTGTTGATCTTGCCCTCTCGCTCTTCTCTCTTTACCGCGAGTTCGGTCTCTATTTCTTCGGCGCGCCTCTTGGCCACGGCATTGGCATCGTAGAGGGCGGAAAATCTCCGATGGTCACGTTCGAGCTGTCTTATCACCGGGTCAAGTGCCCTGACCGATGCTTGAAGGGCCGCCACTTCACTTTTCAGGCCGGTCACCTTCTGATAGGCTACATCCTCTTTGAGGACTACTTCCTTCTTGAGACGTTCCAGAAATATTTCCCTGTTTTCAATTTCCCTCCTGGTGGCGTTGAGCTCACCGGCCGCACGTTCCGCCGCCAGGCGGTAGTTCTCGCTGTCTATGATTGCTATGGACTCGCCTTTTTCAACCGGGTCCCCTTCCGCCTTCGTCAAGACGGAAAGGCGTCCGCCAACATTGTCAAATCCAAGGGTGATCAGGTTGTCGGTCCTTACAAAGACCGCATCGGTGACCGCGTATTCCATCCGGTGCTTTATGAAACGAAACGCCAGCCCCAATGAAATCACGATCCCGATGATCAAAACGGCGGCTCCAACCCTTCTTCCATTCGTTATGCCACGACCTGGTATTTTATTCATTGTCCGCTCCAGACGTGTTATTCATTTTTCCCGCTTCAGACACCTGGGACTCCCCGCAGGCGGGGTCTTGCCCGGCAGGTTCCTCCTCCGCGGTCAAGGGGTACAGGGCCGATCCAACTGCCCTTTCAAGGCCTGCCAGCGAGAGGTAATATCCGTATACTGCACCGTGATAGTTCATCTCCGCCTCGGTGAGAAAGGTCCTTGCATCCAGGACTTCTGTAGAAGTGGTTACCTGCTCCCTGTACCGGAGGTTAGTAAGCCTGTAGTTTTCTCTGGCCTGGGCGAGGGCTGTCTTTGCGGTCTCTATATTCTTCTTTGCCACGTTGAGGTTCAGCCAGGCCCGCTTTACCTGGAGTGCGACCTTGTCAGTCATTCCTTTCAGCCGGTATCTTATTGCATCCTGTTCATGTCTGGCACTTCGCACCTTGTGGGTAGTCTTTCCCCACTCAAAGGGCGTCCAGCTGACCTCTATACCCACCATGGCGTTGTTGGAATTGCCGAATTCGTTACGTGTGGCGGAAAGATCGTCTCCGTGCTGTTCATAGCGTCCTGTCAGGGACAGCCTGGGGTAATACTTGCTTTTGGCCAGGCGGACCTTTAGCTCGGCCTGCTTGAGCCGCAGGGCCAAGGCTTTGAGCTCGGGCCTTTTTTGTTTCGCGATAGCCAGGAGTTCATTGAGATCAAAGGCACAGGAGAGGGCCTCAGGAACATCTTCCAGCTCTACAGGTGCGTTGACATCTCGGTCCAGCAATATGTTGAGCGCAGCCTTTGTAGCTTCCACTTGGCTGAGGGCCCGGACCTCTTCCTGCCTGGCAGCCGCGAGGGCGACCTGGGAACGAAGCAGATCATTGTATGGTATGAGGCCCTGCTTATAAAAGTTGCGGGCGTCCCTGAGATGGGAGTCGAGTTGCTCCACCGCCTCGCGGGCCACCTCCAGGGACCGCTGGGCCAGCAGAACGTTGAAATAGGCATGCTTGACATCCCTTTTCACGTCATGGATATGGATCTCCTTTTGAAGGCCCGCGACATCTACGCCGATCCTGGCTAGCTCCTCCCTGGTACTCAGGGCAAATCCGGTAAAAAGCGGTTGGGTGACAGCCGCGTACCAGCGGGCGTCATGGCGTTTGCCAACGGGAAGCTCACTCGCCCCTGGAATGCCCCTGAAGGTCACATAGGGCTCGTCTCTAAGGTGCGTATAGGTGTAGCCAGTGGAGATTTTGGCCCACCTGTCTGCCCACGCCGCCTTGGCACTTTCCCTGCTTGCTGAGACCACCTTCGCAAGGGAGAGTATGTCCGGATTTTTCTCAAGGGCAATGGAAATCGCTTCGGACAGCGTCAGTACCGGTGCACTATGTCCGGTCCCTGCCTGGACACAGCTGCCGGTTAATGCCATTAGCACCGAAACGACGAGTGCGCAGAGCAGTATGGATCTTTTAAGTTTCATCTGTATCTCTCCCGGCGTGGCCGCTGTTCTCTTCTGAGAGGATCGGCCCAAGAAAAAGGTCCAGCAGCAGATCCGGGGCTAGGTGCTCCTTCTGGCCTTTTTCCAGCCATTCCACCAGGACAGAGTTGGTCATTCCGTCCAATGCCGCTGCCAGCATACGCGGGGACAAGTTCGCCCGAAAGGCCTTTTCCCTGATCCCTGTGGCAAATACCTCCGTAAGACAGGCGAGGATGTCTTCATAGAGGTCCATGACCCTGTCTTCCAGACCGGCCCTCAGAGTGAATCTGGCCCCCTGGGTCTCTAGGATGTACAGGCGGACAAAGGGCGTGTTGGCCTTGAAAAATCTGAATTTCGCCTCTACAAAGGATTCAAGGCGTTTGATTGCGTTGCTAGGCCCGGTGAGTGCGGACTTAAGGGCCTGGTGACATTCCGCTGCCTTTTCCAGGACCATTGAACGGTAAAGCCCTTCCTTGTTACCGAAGAATTTGTAGATGGTCCCGAGGCCGAATTCCGATTCCTGGCTGATTTCCTGCATGGACACGTTGTGAAAGCCCCTCTCGGAGAAAAGACGAAGGGCAACATCGAGTATCTCCTGCCGGTGACGGGCCTGCTCCCTTTCCCGCCTGCTGGTTCTCCGCTGACTTCTCTGCCCAGCTCTTTGCGTGTACATCGGTTCCTCCTGTCAGGATCGCTGCCTTTGGATATTGATGACAGGCCTGGATGTGTCTGGCTATTTGGAGAAAATAAATTCAGTTTCTGAATTTAGATTTCTAAACACGTTGAAATGAAAAGTCAACGCATTTTTGGGAAGCGTTAGAAAAAAGCTAATAGCATTTGTCCGGTCTATTATCCTTCAGGTACTCTATTTGCTGAAGAGTGCCACCCTCAAGGATGAGGCTGAATACATGACTTTTTCGTTGAGTTGGCACTTGGCAGGATAGGCCATCCTGTGGAAGGCAGGTCCAAAGAATCTATAACTCCTTTTTTCAGAAAAGTGGTTACCGCAAAGGAGCCGTGGGTTTTATGTGGTCATGGTGTCAAGGCGCCCTCTCCAGTGGCATAATACACCTAGCCAATGTCGCCAAAACTCTCATGGTTTACAGAAGAGAGCTCCTTTGCATATTCTGAACATCGGAATCATCAATGCGCCCGTGGAGGGGATGGTCTATAAAGTCAAAACAGTGAAACGCCAGGTAAATCCTGTATCCCCAGAATTACTCATAAGCCGGATGAACCCTGCATATTCCTCATAATCCTGGATTATTCCGCGTATTATCTACCTTCCACAAGTTCGGGGTAGGGCCAGCCCTCCTGGCCTTTTTCGAGAATAAAGAGCCGGTTGACAGGAATCTTTCTGGCTATCAGGTGGTCGAAGGTCTTTTTGGCGCCACCTGCACCGCGAGGGCACACAATTACCACAGGACCTTTGCCGTCCCTGATACGGTCCAATACAGCGTCGATCTTTGCCCTGTCCTGATCTGACTGGACCGGGTAGGCGTGTGTGGCAATCGCCCCGGGCAGGTGGTGCCTGGAAAAATCCTCCTTCGTTTGGATGTCAATTATGATGACGGGTTCTCCTTTTTCCAGCTTGGTTTTTAGTGCCTTTGCAGAAATGTAATTGTATGACCCGGCAAAAGTCTGACAGGTCAACATGGCCCACGCTATCAGAAAAAAAGAAAAAAAATGTGCTTGTTTCATTTGTTTCCCTCCTTGTAGCTAGCGAACATTACCACGGAGGCGCGTCAGAAAAAAATTGCTCTTATCTATGGTTTTATGTCTTTCTATCGGGGTCTTCTATTCGTTTTCTGTTCCCCCCTTAGGGGGCATCCTCGAAGATCATTCACCGGAAGCCGGGATGACGTCAGGCGTGGCTGATGTCTGAACCTCTTTCATGCTAATTCTGTATTTTGCGAGGTCGCGCTTGATCAGAACGCAGAGTATGACCAGTATGGCTATAATCATCATCACAGGACTGAAGAGCCACATGAAAAGGGGAATCAGGAAATAGTAGCCCCGCATGCCGAGGGAAAAGTTGATTCCGGCGGCAAGAAAAAGTCTGGAGAGCAGGGCAATTGAGTCACCGCCCTCTATCTCGTCAAGTTTTTCCTTGGGTACGTTGAGCATGAACGAAAGGTAGTTGGCCTCCCTTATGTACCATGTAAAGTTCAGAAAGGAGTAGGAAAGGATTATGATCATCAGCAGGATCTTCATCACTTCCAGGTCTGGATCTGGAGAGCCGAAGATGTCAATGATCTTTATCACCTTCTCCAGCGCATGGAGATGGGGTACAAGATTGAAGGCACCCATGATGAGGACGACCGATGTCGATGCCAGGAAGGATGCCGACATTATGGTGTTTCGTAGTGTCTGGACGACAACGATGCAGTCTTTTCCTCCCGAAAGGGCCGCAATCCAGGCATTACGATATGCCTGCAGTTTCCCCAGGAAGAGCCTTTCAGGGCAACGTCTGAGCATGGTTGCCAGAAACAGCCGATAGCCTATTAAGCCTGTCACAAAGAGGACCAGTCCCACCCAGTCAAGGGTATAGAATTTTGAACTCCACAAGGTTATAGTAGGTTCCATAATGTCACGTCCCTTTTATCTTTAAATAAGCCACTTTCTCACCAAATGAACCGGGATGAAACGAATGTAAAATGTTCACCCGAATGGTATATTGAGATCACGCTGTTTTTTTGGGCAGTTAAAGCCGCAAGGAGGCGCTTTGGGAAGTCCGTTCCGCAAAGGTGAGTTATAGATAGCAGAGTGAACAAACTAAAAAAACGCAAGCTCCTGTCTGTATGTTAGCATTTTTTGCCGACGAGCGATGCGGTCATCGGGCATAAAGGCAACTTTTTGAGGTTTCACATTAATTGCCTGAGCGGACCCTTTTAGTACTTTTTGATCCTTTTGACAACGAGTATTTCTGAAAAAGAATTGGTGAAAAAATGTACTATATTTCATGAATCAGGCGATTAGAGTACGTGATAGTGCTTTTTTTCATTTGTTTGACAAATTATTGACGTATGCTTTCAAAAATGTTATTTTAAAAGCTATTACTTTCGGCCTTGCCATTAAATTCAGATGGCTATTTTCCAATATCTTTATATTTTTCAGTATGTTTATTATTTGATGTGAATAGTTCATTAGAGAAACAGCTTTCTATATATCAGTATGTCATAGATGCTGCGCCGGATGCAATCCATATTATTTCACCGGATATGCGTATAATACTGAGGAATCGTCGCAGCCGTGAATGGTTCCCGTCGGTAAAAACCGGTGGTCTGTGTTTCCGGTGGTTGCATGATACTGACAGGCCATGCTCTCACTGCTCTGTGCGCAGGGTTTTCATGGACGGGCAAAGACATGAGCACGAGTCAGTCATCGAATGCCGTGGTCAGGACCAGGAAATGGTCGTCCACTCCACTGCTTCGCCCATCTACGATGAGGACGGACAACTGCTTG
>CAZUIH010000061.1:12688-13974 GCA_964620365.1 uncultured Desulfobacterales bacterium
TTGCGTATGGTGCGCCACGATCTTGGCACCCCGGTTGGTGCTGTACTCAACACCACGGAACTGTTGCTGGAAGAGCCGGAAAAGCTTGGCCCCTTCCGGGACGAAGTGGAGGATATTCATCAGTGCGCCAGCCACATATGGCAGTTGATACGGGATGTGGACGTGTTGTCCAGTGTCTTGGGTGGCCCGCAACTGGCCTTTCAGGATATCGATGTGGCGGATCTTTTGGCGGACGTAGTGTGTCAGCTCGAACCCACCTTCAAGCAGGCGGGCATGAAGGTGGAAAATCGCATTGAGCATCCCCTTTCCATCAAGGGCCTGCCTATCCTGAAAACCGTTTTTGAAAACATCCTTGTCAATGCCGCAAAATATGCCGCCAGTGGCGGAAAACTCATATTGTCAGCAAAGGTTGATCCCGCGTATATATCGGTTTACGTAACCGACTTCGGACCCGGCATACCGGACAAGTATAAGAAACGCATATTCCAGCAATTTGAGCGACTGGCCAGCGATATTCCCGGCACGGGCCTGGGGCTTGCCATTGCCAGCCAGACCGTTGCACTCCATCGTGGCTACATAACCGTGGAAGATAATCCCGAAGGAGGGGCGGTATTTCATATACGCCTGCCAAGGGAGCCAGTGGCCCAGACATCTGAAGACGGGGCCATTATTAACCAGGATGGGAGCTCTCCCGGACCTTGCCGCCGACTGCTTGTATAGCTAGCTGACAGGTTGACGGTCTCGTCGATCTGTCAAGCGAGTTGTCCATGAATACGGTCCTTGCTCTAAACGAAAAGGGCATCAAAAAAAGTGTACATTTGTCAAGACGTGACTCCTGTTTCAATGTTATGATTAATGTGTGTGCGAAAGCCAGGGTGGGGGTGTCCCTTGCGGATTTATTCGGATTGTCTAACTGACGGACTCTTAAGAAGTCCATCGTGCCGTTGAAGATCGCCAGGTGAAAATTTCAACGCTTGATCTCCTGCCTTAAAATTAATGCTGCAGGGAACGTGAAAGGAGGATTTCCCATGACTGCTTGTTACAAACGGTTTACTGTCTTCATTACGCTGGTGATATTTGCTGCGGGGACCCTGTGGGCCTGCGCCCCCACCCAGTCTAATTATGAAGGTGCCTCCGTGGGCGGGGTGGTTGGGGCGGCTGCCGGGGCGCTGATTGACACGGATAATCCCTGGAGGGGGGCCTGTGTGGGCGGTAGCTTGGGGGCAGTGGCAGGGGCAAGGCTGGCGTAGGTATCTCTGGTTCTTGTTGCCATTTGAGCTGGGGCG